>CADEFD010000199.1 GCA_902826515.1 uncultured Acidobacteriota bacterium | reverse complement strand
AAGGGCCTGGCCAAGGAACTGAACGTGCCCATCATGGTGCTGTCGCAGCTCTCGCGCGCGCCGGAAGCACGATCCGACAAGCGCCCCATGTTGTCGGACCTGCGTGAATCGGGCGCCCTCGAGCAGGACGCCGACGTCGTCATCATGATCTACCGCGATGAGATGTACAAGGCCGACCGATCGATTCCCGCGGAGACCGACGGCATCGCCGAGCTCATCATCTCGAAACAACGCAACGGTCCGACCGGCACGGTGAAGACCGCATTCCTCGCGGGGCAGACCAAATTCATGCCCCTCGCGCCAGGCGAGTGATCCGCTGCACGTCGGCGCGGGTCGATCTCGACGCCGTCCGGCGCAATTTCCGTGCGCTCACGACCTTTCTGGCGCAGGAGGCGGCGCGGAACCGTGAGGCCGGCGCCGGGCCGGCCACCCCTCCCGGCATCATCGGCGTGGTCAAGGCGAACGCCTACGGCCATGGCGCGGTGCCGGTGGCGCGGGCGCTCGTCGACGCCGGCGCCTCCTGGCTCGCCGTGGCCGATATCGAGGAGGGCCTCGAACTGCGCGAGGCCGGCATCCCCGGCCGCATCCTGGTCTTCGGCGCGCTGAGCGTCAGCGATGTCGCCGGCCTGTTCACGCATGCGCTCACGCCGACCCTCTCGAGTCCGGCGGCGGCGCGGGCCCTGGCGGCGGCCGCGCGCGCACGCGGCTCGCGGCTCACCTGTCATCTCAAGATCGATACCGGGCTGAACCGCCTGGGGTTCCGCTTCGACAATCTCGCGCGCTCGCTGCCCGAGGTACTGGCCGATCCGGCGCTCGAAATCGAAGCGCTTTCCACCCATTTCGCCACCGCCGATGACGCCGAAGACCCGCTGTTCGAGACGCAGCGGCTGCGCTTCGACGCGGCGCGCGAGACGGTGCGCAGCCTGGGCGCTGACGTGCCGCGGGCGCACGCGGCCAACAGCGCCGCCTGCCTGCGCGACTCGCGCACGTGGGCCGACTGGATCCGCCCAGGGCTGCTGCTCTACGGCCTGGTGCCGGCGCCGCTGGCGACGACGGTCGTGCTCACCCCGGCCATGACCCTGACGAGCCGGGTCGTCGCGGTGAAGGGTATCCGCGCCGGCGAACGCATCGGCTACGGGGGGCGCTACGAAGCCGCCTCGCCGATGACGCTCGCCGTCGTGCCGGCCGGCTATGCCGATGGCCTCGACCGCCGCCTCGAAGGGCGCGGCGCAGCGCTCGTGCGCGGCCGTCGCGCGCCGATCGTCGGCTCCGTCAGCATGGACATGCTCACCGTGGATGTCACGGGCATCGACGGCGTGTCGACAGGCGACGAGGTGGTCTTCCTCGGCTCGCAGGGCGCCGAGTCGTGGCAGACGATCGATGCCCGCGAGATGGCCGCGTGGATCGGGACGATCCCCTACGAAGTGTTGTGCCGTCTCGGCGCGCGCGTCGCACGCCGTTATCAGTGACGCGCGGACGCGCCGCTCATCCGCGATAGGATCGCAGGCGATGAGCAAGGCCCCCAAGCCCGTGTTCGTGTGCCAGGAGTGCGGCAGCCAGTCGGCGAAGTGGCTCGGCCGCTGCCCCGACTGCGACGCCTGGAACTCCTTCGTCGAAGAGCGGGCGGTGGAGCCGTCGGCTGGTGGCGGGGGACTCGCGGCCGGCGGCCATCGCTACTCGATGCCGGGCGGCACCGGCGGCGCGAAGAAGTACGCGGACATCGAAAACAGCGACACCGCGCGTCTCACGACCGGCATCGACGAGTTCGACCGGGTGCTCGGCGGCGGCATCGTGCCGGGCTCGCTCGTGCTGCTCGGCGGCGAGCCAGGCATCGGCAAGTCCACGTTGCTGCTGCAGGCGGCCGCCAATTTCGCCCGCGTCCACGGCCCGGTGCTCTATGCCTCCGGCGAGGAATCCGAACATCAGGTGAAGTCGCGCGGCGAGCGTCTCGGGGTCGGCGACGCGCCGCTTTTCCTGCTGGCCGAGACCTGCGTCGAACGCATCCTCGAAGAGATCGGCCGCGTGCGGCCGCGCCTGCTCGTCGTGGACTCGATCCAGACGGTGTTCTCGCTCAAGTTCCAGTCGGCGCCCGGCAGCATCGGGCAGGTGCGCGAAGCGGCGACGCAGTTCCTCTTCACTGCCAAAGGCCACGACCTGCCGACGTTCCTTGTGGGCCATGTCACCAAGGACGGCGCGCTGGCCGGGCCGAAGGTGCTCGAGCACGTCGTCGATACGGTGCTCTACTTCGAAGGCGAACGGCACCATTCACATCGCGTCGTGCGGGCGATCAAGAACCGCTTCGGCGCCATCAGCGAGCTCGGCGTCTTCGAGATGACCGGCGGCGGCCTGCGGCCGGTGCCGAATCCCTCGCAGATGTTCCTGGCCGAACGGCCCACCGCCACGCCGGGCTCGGCCGTGCTCTGCTGCGTGGAAGGGTCGCGGCCGCTGCTCGTGGAGGTGCAGGCGCTCGTCAGCACGGCCACCTACGGCACGGCGCGCCGCATGGCGGTCGGCATCGACTCGGGCCGCGTCTCGCTGCTGCTGGCGGTGCTCGAAAAACGCGCCGGCCTCGTGCTCGTGGGCGAGGACGTCTACGTGAACATCGCCGGCGGGATGAGCCTCGACGAACCGGCGGCCGATCTGGCCGTCATCGCCGCGCTCGCTTCGAGCGTGCGCAACCGGCCGATCGTGCAGGGCACGGCGGTATTCGGCGAAGTCGGACTCGGTGGCGAAGTGCGCGGCGTGCCGCAGGCGCCGCTGCGGCTGCGCGAAGCGCGTCAGCTCGGGTTCACGCGGGTCGTGCTGCCGGCGTCGAACCTCGACGACGACAGCCGCCAGCAGGCCGACGATGCCGGCACGACGCTCGTCGGCGTCCGCCATGTCGGCGAGGCGCTCGACGTCCTGCTCGGGTGAGACTCGTGTCGTTCCATCTCTTCCGCACCGTCTTCTGGCTGATTCCCGCCATCACCGTCTACACGATCGTGCTCGGCACGATGTCGCTCGCCTCGACCGCGCTCGGCGGGCACGGCCACTTCGCCCACCGGTGCGCGCAGTGGTGGTCGTGGCTCATCCTGGCGACGACCGGCGTGCGGGTGCGCGTCGAAGGCCTCGAACACCTGACGCCGGGCGCCACCTACGTGTTCGTCGCCAACCACCAGAGCATCTATGACATTCCGGTGCTCTTCGGCTCGTTGCCGTTCCAGCTGCGGATCATCGCCAAGGCGTCGCTCGGGCGGTTCCCGTTCCTCGGCTGGCACCTGAGCCGCACCGGCCACATGCTCGTGGATCGCAAGCGCCCCGATCGGGCCGGGATCTTCGCGTGGGCGACGTCGCTGCCGAGCCGCAGGCTGTCGCTCATCGTGTTTCCCGAGGGCACGCGCAGCCGGGATGGGCACGTGGCCACGTTCAAGGGCGGCAGCTTCGTGCCGGCGGTGCAGACGGGCATCCCGATCGTGCCGCTGTCGGTCATCGGCAGCCGGCACGTGATGCGGAAGGGCGAACTGACGACGCGGCCCGGTGACGTCCGGCTCATCGTGCATCCGCCGATTGCGGCAACGGCCGTGCTCGAGCCCACCCCGGACGACCTGCGGGCGCTGGCCGCGCGCGTGCGCGACATCGTGCGGGTCGAGGTGGACGCGGAAGCCGAAACCGCCGCCGCCGTCTAGGCGCGGGCCCGGCGCATCTTCAGGAACTCGAAGACGATCGGCAGCACCGAGACGCCGACGATCCCGAGCACCACCAGTTCGAAGTTCTCTTTCACGACCGGGATGTTGCCGAAGAGATACCCGGCGCCGACGCAGATGCCCACCCAGGCCATGGCGCCCGTGATGTTGTAGAAGGCGAACGTGCGGTAGGGCATGTCGGCGCCGCCGGCCACGAACGGCAGGAAGGTGCGCACGATCGGCACGAAGCGGGCGAGCACCACGGCCTTGCCGCCGTGTTTCACGAAGAACTCGTGCGCCTGCGCCACGTGTTCGCGCTTCACCAGCCGGCCGAGCGGGCCGGCCACCCGTTCACCTTCGGGCGCCAGGAACTTATGCGCCAGGCGCGCGCCCACCGAGTAGTTCACGGCGTCCCCGAGCACGGCGGCGACGAGCAGCACCGGCGTCAGAATGCGGAGGTCGAAGAGCCCGGTCGCGCCGAGGGCGCCAGCTGCGAAGAGCAGCGAGTCACCGGGGAGGAACGGGGTCACGACCAGTCCGGTTTCGGCGAAGATGATGGCGAAGAGCACGGCATAGGCCCACGGGCCGGCGGCGTTCGCGATGGCGACGAGCCGCTCGTCCACGTGCAGCAGGAAATCGATCATCGTCCTAGTTTACAGGCACGGAAAAACCGTGCCGTGACGGACAGGGTAGAATTCCCGGGTGCCGACGCCGTTCTCCGTGGATACGACGCTGGCCGGCATCGTGCGGCCCGGCGTGGTGTGGTGGTCGGGCGCGGCGGTCACCGACCGGCCGGCCGGGCTCGACGCGGTCATTGCCGCCGTGTCGGCCGCGGTCGTCGCCGCGCCACCCGCCGACGTGCAGACGGTACGCGAGATGTACCGCCGCATCGGCCTCGATCCCACGAAGACCCGGCCCTCGAACGAAGCGCTGCTGCGCCGCGTGCGCCGCGGCGATCCGTTTCCCCGCGTCAACGCGCTCGTCGATGCCGTGAACATCTGCTCGCTCGAATGCCAGTTGCCGTACGGTGTCTACGACCACGCGGCCATCGAGGGCCCGATCACGCTGCGCCTCGGCCGCGACGGCGAGGCCTACGACGGCATTCGCAAGGACACGGTGCATGTCGCCGGCCGCGTCACCGTCGCCGACGCGCGCGGCCCCTTCGGCAATCCCACGTCCGACTCGGCCAGGGCGATGGTCACCACCGCCACGCGCGAGGCACTCGTGGTCGTGTATGCGCCGGCGTCGACACCCGCGTCGACCTTGGCGCGCGTGCTCGATCTGACGGCAGGCCGCGTCATCGCCGCGGTGGGCGGCCAGGAAGACGCTCGGTGGATGGCATGAGTGCCGGCGGCGTCAGCGCGATTCTCGCGGCCGGCGGTATCGGCGCGCGGCTCGGGGCGGGGCAGCCGAAACAGTTCCTCGAACTCGACGGGCGCTCGATGCTCGAATTGAGCCTCGCCGTGCTCGCGACTCATCCCGACGTGGCGGAAGTGGTGGTGGCGCTGCCGGCGGCGCACCTCGATCCGCTGCCGTCGTGCCTCACCCGCGCCTGGCCGTGTCCCGTGCGCGCGGTCGCCGGCGGGGCGCGGCGTCAGGACTCGGTGGCGCAGGCCTTTGCCGCCATCGCGCCGTCGAGCGACGTCGTGCTCGTGCACGATGCGGCGCGGCCGTTTGCGAGCGCGGACCTCGTGCGTCGCATGATCGCGGCCGCCCGGGCCAGCGGCGCCGCGATTCCGGCCGTGGCGGCAACTGACACGGTAAAGCTCGGCCGCGCCGGCGACGGCGGCACGTTCGTCGCCGCGACGGTGCCGCGGCAGGAGGTCTACCTCGCGCAGACCCCGCAGGCGTTCACGCGCGCGGTGCTCGCGGCGGCGCTCGCCGAAGGCGCGCGAGCGGAGGTTGCGACCGACGAAGCCGGTCTCGTCGAGCGCCTGGGGGGACCTGTGGCGATTGTCGAAGGAGAGCCCGCGAACGTGAAGATCACGACGCCCGGCGATCTGGCCGCCGCGCGCGCCCGCACGGGCGGTGTGCCCGTGCCTGTCACTTTCCGGATTGGCAACGGCTACGACCTGCATCGCCTGGTGGCCGGCCGGCCGCTCATCCTCGGCGGCGTGACGATTCCGTTCGAGACCGGCCTCGACGGCCATTCCGACGCCGACATCATCTGCCACGCCGTGACCGACGCCGTGCTCGGCGCGGCCGCGCTCGGCGACATCGGGCGACTGTTTCCCGACACCGACGCCGCGTGGAAGGGCGCAGACAGCGTGGCGCTCCTGCGCCAGGCGATGACGCACGTCCACGCCGCCGGTTACCGCGTGGGCAATGTGGACGTGACGGTCATCGCGCAGCGGCCGAAGCTGCTGCCGTACCTCGAGGACATCCGCGCCAGTCTCGCCGCGGCGCTCGGCGTCACTCCACACGCCGTGAGCGTCAAGGGCAAGACCAACGAACAGGTCGACAGCATGGGCCGCGGCGAGTCGATGGCCTGCCATGCCGTGGCCCTGCTGCTGGCTGCCACATCGCCCGAGCCCCGAGTCCCGAGCCCCGAGCCCCGCCAATGAGAGTACGCTTCGCCCCGAGTCCCACCGGTCACCTGCACGTCGGCAACGCGCGCACCGCGCTCTTCAACTGGCTGCTCGCGCGCCACGATGGTGGCACCTACATCCTGCGCGTGGAAGACACCGACCGCGAGCGGTCGACCGCGGCGTCGGAAGCGGCCATCAAGGACGACCTGCGCTGGCTCGGGCTGACATGGGACGAAGGCATCGACGCCGGCGGCGACGCCGGCCCGTACCGCCAGACCGAGCGTCTCGATCTCTACGCGCGCCACACGCAGCAGCTGCTCGCCAGCGGGCATGCCTACCACTGCTTCTGCACACCCGACCAGCTCGAGGCCGAGCGGCAGGCGGCGCTCGCCGCCGGCGCGCCGCCGAAGTACGCGGGGACCTGCCGCGCGCTCGATCGTGCGGACGTGGCGAGACGCATCGCGGCCGGGGAGCGTCCGGCCGTGCGCCTGCGCGTGCCCGCCGATCGCACGGTCGCCTTCGACGACCTCGTGCGCGGCACCGTCTCGTTTCACACCGACGTCATCGGCGATCCGGTGATCGTGCGGGGGGACGGCATTCCGGCCTACAACTACGCCGTCGTCATCGACGACGCGCTCATGCGCATCACCCATGTCGTGCGCGGCGAGGATCACATCTCGAACACGCCGCGGCAGATCCTCGTCTACGAGGCGTTCGGCTGGACGCCGCCGTCCTTCGCGCATCTGTCGCTCGTGCTCGGGCCCGACCACGCGCCGCTCTCGAAGCGTCACGGCGCGACCTCGGTCGCCGAGTTCCGCGCCAAGGGCTACCTGCCGGAAGCCCTCGCGAACTATCTCGCGCTCATCGGCTGGTCGCCGGGTGACGGCGAGGAACTGCTGCCGCTGCCGGAGCTTGCCGCGCGGTTCGAGCTGAGCGCCGTGGGCCACAGCGCCGGCGTGTTCGATGAAGCCAAACTGGCCTGGGCCAACCGCCACTATCTGAAGCTCGCGGCGCCCGAGCGCCTCGTGGCGCTGTCGCTGCCATATCTCGAGGCTGCGGGATTCGTGCGGAGCACGCCGTCGGCGGCGCTCTCGGCCTGGCTGACGCTGGTGGTGCCGCCGCTTGCGACATCGATCGACAAACTGAGCGATCTCCCGGAGCGGATGCGGTTGTTGTTCGCGTTCGATGCGGCGGCGGCGCTGTCGCGCACCGACGTCGGCACCGAAGCTCGCGAAGTGCTCGCCCGCGCGGTCGCCGTCGCCTTCGCCGAGGCTGTCGCCGGCGCGCCGCCGCTTGCGACCAGGGATGCGTTCCGCGCGCTGGCGAAACAGGTCGGGGCGGCGACCGGCGCGAAGGGGAAGGCGCTCTTTCACACGATCCGCCTGGTCTGCACCGGCGAGCCGGATGGCCCCGAGCTCGATCTGCTGATTCCGGCGATCGACCAGGCCGCGGCGCTCGCGCCGGCCGACGGCCTTGCGCCGGTCATGAGCTGCCGCGAGCGGGCGACCGCCTTCGTGGCGGCCTTGTCAGCGTGACGCCGTCGATGAGCCCGAGCCCCGAGCCCCCAGCCCCGAGCCCCCGTCCATGATCATCTACGGCATCAATCCCGTGCTCGAAGCCGTGCGGATGGGACGCGCGACCGAGGTCGTCGTACAGACGCCGCACGGCGATCGTGTGCGCGAGATCGTCGCTGCCGCCAGAGCCGCCGGCGTGCCGGTACGCACGGTACCGCCCGACGGCTTCCGCCGCCTCGTGCCGGCCGGCGTGCACCAGGGCGTCGCCGCGCGCGTGCAGGCCGCTCCGACGGCCACCCTCGAGAACCTGGCGTCGGCGGAGCACGGACCGCCGCTCATCGTCGTGCTCGACGGCGTGGAGGACCCGAACAACGTCGGCGCCATTCTGCGGTCGGTGCATGCGGCCGGCGCCACCGGCGTCGTGCGACAGACCCGCCGCGCCGCGCCGCTCGACGGCGGCGCGGCCAAGGCATCGGCCGGGGCCGTGCATCACGTGCCGGTTGCCGATGTGGTCAACATCGCCCGGGCGCTCGAGGAGCTGAAGGCGCTGAACGTCTGGACGGTGGGGCTCGACGCGGACGCCGATCTGCAGTACGATGACGTGGACCTCACGCTTCCCACCGCGCTCGTTGTCGGGGCCGAAGGTTCCGGGCTGCGACGCCTGGTGAGGGAGCGGTGCGACCGGCTGGCCTCGATTCCCATGCGAGGGCAGCTGGGCAGTTTGAACGTTTCGGTGGCCGCCGCGATCCTCTTGTTCGAGGCGGTCCGCCAGCGCTACCGGGGGAGGCCCCGCGTCTGACCGGCAACGGTTGGTCGCCGGGGGCCGTCTGGACTCCGGAGGAGGAATGCAGGCCCGTCGAACGACACCCCGCGTACGCGTGTGGCACAACCTTTGTTGCACTTCTGGCACAGGACGTGCTACCATCCCTGATTCGTCTGGCTGGCGTAGCTCAGCCCGGTAGAGCGGCTGATTTGTAATCAGCGGGTCGTGGGTTCAAATCCCTCCGCCAGCTCCACCGGCTGCAACGCCGGCCTCGAACCAGGATCGCGAAGCAGCCCGGGGGAAATCCAGGACAGACATTCAAACGTGCGATGGCAGACGGCCACGAGTGCTGTCGCGCGGACAACGAGATTGGGTAGGTGGCGGAGCGGTCAATCGCAGCAGACTGTAAATCTGCCGGCCTTGTGCCTACGAAGGTTCGAATCCTTCCCTGCCCACCAG
>CADEFD010000198.1 GCA_902826515.1 uncultured Acidobacteriota bacterium | reverse complement strand
CCGGCGCCGCGGCCTATATCGGCGCCGTGGGCATCTACTACGACAACACGCAGGGCAAGTGGGCGATTTTCCGGGAAGACACCGTGGCGATGCCCACCGGGATGATCTTCAACGTGTTCGTCGTCAAGCAGTAGGCCGTGCGGACGCCCGTCAGCGGTCGCTGAAGGTGGGCAGCACGTAGTCGCGGTACTTCCGCGCCTCCGCCGGCCGTCCGAGCGCGTCGTAGAGCCGCACCAGACGGTCGCGGGCGCGCACGCGGCTGGCCTGCACGAAGCGTCGCGACGCGACGTGCGCCTCGAAGCTCTTGAGCAGCAGCGGCTCCGCCTCTGTCAGGGCGCCACGCGCCATGAGCCGCTCGCCCAGTTCGCCCTGCGCCGAGCCCACCATGAAATGTGTGGGCGGCACGGAACGCGCGAGCACGTCGAGCTCCTCGCGCACGCGCGTCTCGGCCTCCGCCGGCCGGCCCGCAGCCGCGTAGTACCGGGCCAGGTGGTCGAGGGAGCGCACCTGCAGGTACTCGTCGGGTCCGCGCTCCCGCCGCAGGCGCTCGAGGCGCGCGAGCAGCCACGGCTCGATGCTCCCGGGTTCCACCGTCCGGGCGAGCCGTACGACCAGGTCTTCGGTCACGAACGACTGGAGGCCATCGGGCAGCGCCGACGCCTCGCGCGCGGTGGCGAGCGCCTCGCGGCGGTCGCCCGCGGCTTCGAGCGCGAGCGCCAGCGTGCGCAGGAACTCGAAGTCCGTGCGCCCGGTGGTTGCGACGGCCCGGCGGGCGAGCGTGACCGCGCGGGCCGGATCGCGCAGGTCTTCCGGCTCGACGTCGATGAGGAAGGTCGCGTAGCTGTCGAGCAGCGAGGGGTCCACCTCCGCCGCCGCCACGGCCGTGGCAAAACGCGCGGCTACCGCACGCCGTACTGCCCGCGCCTCCTGCACGTGGCCCAGATCCATCAGCGGGCTGCCCACCTCGTCCGCCGCCCGAATCGCGCGCGGGTGGCGTTCGCCGAGCGCCAAGGCCGAGTTCCGCGCCACGAGACGGTAGAGCGGCAGCGCTTCGGCCGGCCGCCCCGATCGTCGGAGCGAGATCGCGACGTTCCGCATCGACGTCATCGTGTCGGGATGTTCGAGGCCGAGTGTGCGTGTGCGGATGTCGAGGGCGCGCCGCGACGTGGCGAAGCTCTCGGCGTCGCGTGCCGCCCGGCCGTAGGCCACCGCCAGATCGTGAATCGCTCGCGCCGTGGCCGGATGGTCGGGCCCGTACAACTGCTCGTGCAGGCGGACCTGGGTCTCGGTGGCCTCGACGGCCCGCTCGTACTCGAGCAGCGCGGTGAGGGCGCGGGCGTGCAGGCGCCCGGCGGGCACGAGCGCCGGGTGGCTCGAGCCGTAGCGGGCCGTCATCGTTTCGATGAGACCGCGCGCCAACGGCTCGGCCAGGCCGGCCTTGCCGTTTGCGAGGAGCACCTCCAGGAAGGCGCTCCGAACGGTGGTCCGTGCCTCGAACGTCACGCCCGGGCTGCGCGCGGCGAGGTCGTCGGCTGCCCGCAGGGCCGATTCGGCCGCGCTCAGCTCGTCGAGGGCTTCGAGCACGCGGCCGCGCGTGGCTTCGCCGAGCAGTGTCTCCGCGTGGGCGGCCCCGGCGGCGGTGCGCAGGCCTTCGACGATGGCGTCGGCCTCGGGTTTCAGGTCCTTCACGGCGCCGCCGGCGAGGGCCACGTCCACGAGCAGGCGCCGCGCGCGCAGCTCGGCGACGGCGTCGCCTCCGCTGCCGAGCAGGCGGCGGGCTTCACGCGCATGGACGCGGGCCTCCTCGTGACGGCCGAGCGCAAGATAACTGCGCGCGAGCGTCTCGTGCACGTCACCCTGCACCGTGGGTGTGTCGCGCAGCGAGGCGCCAACGCGGCGAGACGCCTGGCCCAGGACTTCGACGACCGTGACCTCGCGCCCTTGCGCCCGCTCCGGGGTAGGGGCGGCCAGCAGTTCGTTCACGAGGAATGCGTTCACCGCCTCGGCCGAGGCTTCGGCCGCGACGGCACGGTCGCGCTCGGCCGCCGTGGCGCGGGCCTGCCAGGTCACGACCACGAGTGCAAGCGCCGAGGCCAGCAGCACGCCTCCCGCCGCGGCCACCGGCACCGGATGTCGCCGCACGTACTTGCGGACCGCGTAGAGCCGCGTGCCGTCGTGGGCCGATACCGGGCGGTCGGCCAGATGGTGATCGAGATCCCGGCGCAATGCCTCCACCGTGGCGTAGCGATCGCGCGGGTCCTTGCGCAGCGCCTTCATGACGATGGCGTCGAGGTCGCCGGCCACGTGGCGGGCGGTGGTGCGGTCTTCGGCGCTGGTGCGGCCGCGCGCCAGCACGGCGCGGCTCGGCAGCTCCGGATCCACATCGCAGACGGCCCGGCGCACGGCGTCAGTGGACGCCCCGTCCACCGCGTGGGCGCGCGTGCCGGTGAGCACCGTATACAGCAGCAGGCCCAGCTGGTAGACGTCGGTCGCCGCGGTGATGGCCTCGCCACGGAACTGTTCGGGGGCCGCGTGGGCCGGTGTCAGCACACGGTGAGCGGTGAGCGTGAGCGGCGAGTCGGCCTCGAGGTCGTCGAGCCACTTGGCGATGCCGAAGTCGAGCAGCTTCACCTGGCCGTGTGCATCCACCATGACGTTGGCGGGTTTCAGGTCGCGATGCACGATGAGGCGCCCGTGCGCGTACTCGACGGCGTCGCACACCTGACGCAGCAGCCGCACCCGCGCCTCCACGCCGAGGCGGCGGGTCTCGCAGTGCCGATCGATCGGTTCCCCTTCGACGAACTCCATCACGAGGTACGGCGTGCCGTCGGCGGTCACGCCGCCGTCGTGCAGGCGCGCGATGTGCGGGTGTTCGAGCCGCGCCAGCGTCTCGCGTTCGCGGTCGAACCGCCGGCGCGCGTCGGAGCCGGCCATCGGGCGGTCGAGCACCTTGATGGCCACGCGCGGTGCGCCCTCGAGGTGCTCGCGCACGCCGAGCAGCACGCGGCCCATGCCGCCGCGGCCCAGTTCGCGCACGATGCGGAACGGGCCGACCCGCGTCGGCAACGCCTCGGCGCCGCCCGCCAGCGCGAGCGCGTCGCTGATGAGTCCGCCGGCCGCCGGCATGTCGGCGTGACTGGCGTCGAGCAGCCGCCGCACGACGACCGCCAGCTCGCCATCGTCGCCGCAGCGCGCGAGGGCGGCCGCCGGCTGCTCGGACTCCGGCAGATCGAGCACGGCATCGAGAATCCGCTCGGCGTCGGCCCAGCGTGCGACCAGGGGATCGGTCATCGGCATCTCAGGAAACGCGGAGCGCGCGCGTTCGGGGTCATGGCGCAGAGGGCGCCAGCAGGGCGCCCAGCAGCATCCTGGCCTTCTGCCACTCCCGCTTCACCGTGCGGGCGCTGAGGCCCAGGGCCTCGCCGGCCTCCTCGGTGGTCAGGCCGAGGAAGAAACACGCCTCGACCACCTCGACCAGGCGCGGACTCGTGGCGGCCAGCGCCTCCAGGGCCTCGTGCACGGCCAGCACCGTGTCGGCGGCGGCATCGGACGCCGCAGCCTTGTCGCCGAGTGTCGTCAGCCGGAAGCCGGCCCCGCGTTTCGCCGCGCCCTGGCGCCGCACGTGGTCCACCACGATCTGCCGCATCGCCCGGGCGGCCACGGCGAAGAAATGCTGGCGGTCGTTCCAGGTGGTGCGCGACGAATCGACGAACTTCAGATACGCCTCGTGCACGAGCTCGGTGGCATCGATCGGCGCGCCGGCCGCGCGGGCGCGGGCGAGCTGGTGCAGGCGGTCGTAGACGAGCGGAAAGAGCGCGTCGAGTGCCGGCTGGCCGCCGTCGCGCACGGCGACGAGCCGGGCGGTCAGATCGTCGTCCCTGGTCACGGATCCGGGTGCTGACGTGGGCATGCGGAGTCGCGCCCCAGGGGAGGAGGGCGAGGTGACGGCATCTTGCCACGGGGGGCGGGACGGCACAACAGGCCGGATGTCCCCGTCCGCCGGCCGATTCCGTTACTCCGGCATGAGCATTCCAACCATGCGTGCGGCGTCCCTGCTGGTGGCCCTGGTCCTCGGGGCAGCGACGCCGGCCTCGGCGCAGTCGCTCGGCACGTTCACCTGGCAGCTGCAGCCCTTCTGCAATCGCGTGACGGTGTCGGTGACGCAGAACGGCGGCATCTACACCCTGGACGGTTACGACGACCAGTGCGGCGCGCCGCAGCGGGCGCCGCTCGTCGGTCTGGCGATGCCCAATCCGGATGGCACCATCGGACTCGGGTTCCACATCGCCACCGCGCCGGGCGGCAAGGCCGTGTCGGTGGAATCGCGCATCTCGCTGGCCACGATCGGCGGCCCGTGGACCGACGGCGCGGGCAACACCGGCACGCTCGTGCTGAACGGCGCGGCGGCGGGGAGCCCGCGTCCGGCGCCGCCGGCTGGGGGCGTCACGGTGAATTCGGTGACCTCGACGTCGATCGTCGATGGCAGTGTGACAGCGGCGGATGTCGACAATGCCCAGGTGCAACTCCGGCTGAGTGGCGCATGTCCCACAGGTCAGTTCATGGTGGGGAGCGCCGTCAGCGGCACGGTCACGTGCTCGGACGGCGCCGCCAGCGGCAGCAATACCAGCACCGCGCTCGGGACCAACGCGCTGGCCAACGGCGCCAGTGGCGGCCGATCGACGGCCATCGGCGCCAACGCCCTTTCGCTCAACGGCAGCGGCGGGATCGGCAACACCGCCCTCGGCATCGACGCGATGCGCAACAACACGACGGGGGCGTCGAACGTGGCCGTCGGCGACCAGGCGATGACGGACAATATCAGTGGTGGCGCACACGTCGCCGTGGGAGGCCGCGCGCTCTGGCACAACGTCGACGGGATTCGCAGCGTGGCTATCGGGAACGCCGCGCTCCAGAACAACGTCTCGGGCAACTACAACGTCGCGATCGGCGCCTCGGCACTCACGACCAACAGCAACTCCGACCATAGTGTCGCCATAGGCGAGAGCGCCCTCTACAACAGCTTCAACGGCAACAACACCGCCGTCGGCTATCGGGCGCTCTACGCGACCAGCGGCTCGAACAATACCGCCCTTGGCTACCTGGCCGGGTCGGCTGTGGGCATCGGGCTCAACAACGTTCACATCGCCAACACCGGCCTCATCGGCGACTTCGGGGTGATGCGCCTCGGGACGGCTGGGAGCCAGACCACGACGTACGTGTCCGGTGTGCGAGGCGTCACCGTGGCTACGGGCATTCCGGTCATCATCGGCACCGACGGCCAGCTCGGCACGACCACGTCGTCGCGGCGCTTCAAGCAGGATATCGCCGACATGAGCGACTTCAGCGCACGACTGGCAGCGTTGCGGCCGGTGACATTCCGCTACACGCAGCCGGCGGCGGATGGATCGCGGCCGCTCGACTTCGGTCTCATCGCCGAGGAAGTCGCCGAGGTGTTCCCTGAACTCGCGGTGCGTTCGGCGGATGGCCAGATCGAGACCGTGGCGTACCACAAGCTGCCGGCGCTGCTGCTCAACGAGCTGCAGAAGCAGCAGCGGCTGATCGACACCCTCCTGCAGCGGGTGCAGTTGCTCGAGACGGCGCGGGACCGGCAGTAGATCCGGCTCCCGCCATGTCCCCGCGGACACGGGGTCTCCGTTACCTGAACATGAAGCAGACACACGCGTTCGTGGGGGGACTGGCCATGCTCGCCATCGCCCTCGGTCAAGCGGCCGTCTCGGCGCAGTCGCTCGGCACGTTCACCTGGCAGTTGCAGCCGTTCTGCAACCGCGTCACGGTCACCGTGACGCAGAACGGCGGCATCTACACCCTCGACGGCTACGACGACCAGTGCGGCGCGGCGCAGCGGGCGCCGCTCGTCGGGCTGGCGATGCCCAATCCGGACGGGTCGATCGGGCTCGGGTTCCACATCGCGACGTCGCCCGGCGGAAAAACGGTGTCGGTCGAGTCACGTATCTCGCTGGCCACGGTTGGCGGGCCGTGGTCCGACAGCGCCGGTAACAGCGGCACGCTGGCGCTGAACGGCAGCGTCGCCGGCAGCGCGCGCCCGGCGCCGGCCGGCGGACTGGCCTGGGGCACCGTGCTGAGCGGTCCCGGCGGGCTCACCGGCAGCCAACGGGGGCTGACGGTGAACCTTCCCGCGCCGGGTGCGGGCGCCGGCGGCGGCGCGGTGGTGGGTGTCTGGGGCGAGGCGGTTACGCTCGACCCGGATGACCGCGGCGGCGTGCTCGGCATGAGCCGCACCGGTGATGGCGTCATCGGCCGGAGCGAGTCCGGCTTTGGCGTCAGCGGCAACAGCGCCTCGGCGACGGGCGTCAACGGCTTCTCCTCTTCGGGCATCGGCGTGGCCGGCTTCGCCGGGTCCGGCACGGCCGTCGTCGCCTACTCGAACTCCGGCACCGCCCTCGACCTCGGCAACGGCCCGATCCTCGTGTCAGGGAGCCAGAACCGGCGGCCGCTGTTCTTCCACACGACCGCGCCGGGCAACATCGCCGCGCACGTGTCGACCCTGGATCATCCGCTCCTCAACGGCAACCCGAATGCGGCCGTGTTCGTGATGCACCAGTTCGTGCCCGGGGCCACGGTGCTGAACCCGCATGCCCTCGGTGTCTGGTACGACACCGGGATCGCGCGCTGGCGCCTCTTCAACGAGGACGCGGCCGCGATGCCTGCCGGACTCCGCGTGGCGGTCCTCGCGATCAACGTCGCGCCGTAAGCCGGTTACGGCAGATACGCGTTGGCCATCGGCTGCCAGAACGGCCAGTCGTGTTTGCTGCCGAAGCCCCAGACGTGCAGCGAATGCGGAATGCCTCTGGCGCCGAGCAGCGCGCTGAAGTCTTCGTTCGCCTTCCGGCAGATGTCCCACTCGCCGGTCGCCAGCACGAACTTGTTGCGCCGGAACTGGTCGAGGTAGTACGGCTCGCTCAGGCCCGGCAGGAAGGCCTGCGGGTTGAGCAGGTAGGCGTCGGCATCGCCGTAGCCGTCGAGAAACTGCCCGATGTCGAACGCGCCGCTCATCGTCACGCACGACGTGAACGTGTAGGGATGCCGCAGCGCCATCGTCATCGCGTGGTAGGCGCCGAAGCTGCAGCCGGTCACGCCGATGCCGTGCGATGGATTGAGCTGGCGGATGAGCGGCACGACGTCGGTCAGGATGTACGACTCGTACTGCAGGTGCCGCTCGATCCGGTGGCGCGGGTGTTTCCCCTTCGCGTACCAGCTCTCGCTGTCGACCGACGACACGCAGTAGAGCTGCAGCCAGCCGCTCGCCAGCTTGTGCTCGAGCGCGCGCACCATGCCGCGATCCTCGAATTCGAAGAACGCGCCCATGGAACTCGGAAAGACGATGACCGGCGGACCGGCGTGGCCGAAGACCAGCAGGTCCATGTCGCGGCCGAGGGCGTGGGAATACCAGCGATGATAGTCGCGCGTCATCCGCCCTCTATACTAGTCGCGCTCGCCGTGGCTGCATCGCGTCTCGTCCGGCATTCCGCTTTCCCGTCGCGCTTCCTCGAGCGTCCGCGCGACGTGGTCGTGTACCTGCCGCCCGGCTACGACGAGGCGCCGGCGCGCCGCTATCCCGTGCTCTACATGCACGACGGGCAGAATCTCTTCGATCCGGAGACGGCCTTCGTGCGCGGCCAGCACTGGCGGCTCGGCGAGATGGCCGACATGCTCATCGCCGAGGGCCGGGTCGAGCCGCTTGTCATCGTGGGCGTGTATCACACGGGTCACGGCCGCGTGCACGAATACACGCCCACGAAAGACGCGCGGATCGGCGGCGGAGAGGCTCGCCTTTACGGCCGGCTGCTCGTCGAGGAGCTCAAGCCGTTCATCGACGCCCGCTACCGCACCGATCCGGCGCGTGAGCGCACGGGCCTTGGCGGATCGTCGCTCGGCGGCCTGGTCTCGATGTTCCTCGGACTGCGCCACGCCGACGTCTTCGGCCAGCTCGCCGTGATGTCGCCGTCGGTGTGGTGGGGCAAACGCGCCATCCTGCGGTATGTGGCGAAGGCGGTGCCGAAACCGGCCACCCGCATCTGGCTCGACATGGGCACGGCCGAGAGCCGGAGCGGCATCGCCGATGCCCGGCGCCTGCGTGCGGCGCTCGTCAAGGCCGGCTGGCGGGAAGACGTGGATCTGGCCTATGCGGAGACGGCCGGCGGGACGCACACCGAAGCGGCCTGGGCGCATCGTGTGGGTGACGTCCTGCAGTTCCTGTATCCAGGTGACTTCGGCGAGTTCCATTGGTAAACCGCATGGGGTCAGACCCCTTACGGAATGTGAAAGGGGTCTGACCCCGAGAGACATCGCGTGACGTTTCGGGCGCCGTCGTCCTCTCGGCTAAGCTGTCCAATCCCATGTTCGTGTCTGCTGCCCGCTTCGTCCTGACGTTCGTCCTGCTCGCCGCCTCAGTTTCCGCGTTCGCGCAGGTGCCCGAACCGCCGCTCGAAGGTGCCACTGACACGACGCCCGTGCTCGACGGTCCGCCAGCGCCGGTGCCGCCGCTGACCATCAATCGCGACGACGAAGGTGATGCCACGGTGCGCGCCATCAAGCTGCTGGCGCCGCTCGTCGTGGACGGCCGGCTCGACGAAGACGTCTACACGAGCAACCCGCCCTTCGGCGATCTGATTCAGGTCGTGCCGGCCACCGGCAAACCCGCCACCGAACGCACCGATCTGTGGCTGATGTTCGACGACAACAACATCTACGTGGGCGCGCGCGTGCACGACTCGGCCCCGCCGGAGCAGTGGATCGCCAACGAGTACCGGCGCGACACCAACCAGCTCCGCCAGAACGACCACATCGCCATCGGCCTCGACACCTTCTACGATCGGCGCAGCGGCTTCATGTTCTACGCGACGCCGCTCGCCGCGTTCTCCGACTACTCGACCATCGACGAAGGCCAGCCCAACACCGACTGGAACCCGG
>CADEFD010000197.1 GCA_902826515.1 uncultured Acidobacteriota bacterium | reverse complement strand
TCAGCGTGTTGGCGGTCTTGTTCGGCGCGATGCGCGGCTGGATCGCCATCTGCGGAGCCAGAATCACCGTGTTGACGAGCTGCGCGAGTTCCACCGCGTCGGCGTGCGAGATGAAGAATGTCTTGATGACCTGCTCTTCGTACTGCTGCCGCTTCGCCGTGTTGTCGGTCGCGATGATGATGGTGCGTTCGTTCAGCACCTTGTAGAAGATCTGGTTCGAGAGCATCACCTGCTGCAGGGCTTCGTTGAGGGTCACGCCCTCGAGCTGCACGGTCACGCTTCGGTCCTGGAAGTCGCGGTCGTAGGTGACGTTGATGCCGGTCGAGCTGCCGATGAAGTTCAGCAGGTCGCGCAGGCTGGTGTTCGAGAAGCGCAGGTTGAGCGGCTCCTTCGACGTCGGGTTGAGCACCGGTTCCTGCGAGTTGCGACGCGCCTGTTCGCGCATCGCCTCGATGGCCGGCCGCGGCCGGCTGGCCTCGAGCCGATCGCGGAGTTCACGATCGAGCTCGCCGGCGCGCGCCGCCACCGAGCGGTTCGACGGGTCGTACTCCATCGCCTTGCGGTACTCGCGCAGCGCTTCGTCGCCGCGGCCCTCGGCCTCGAAGGCGCGGCCGCGCGCCACGTGGAAGGTCGCCGCCGTCTGCATCGCCCGTTCGAGCGCGATCTTGTATTCCGGCTTGTCGGGCGCGCCCTGCAGCGCCTGCCGGTAGTACTCCACCGCCTCGTCGAACTGCTGGGCGTTCGCCGCCTGCTGACCGCGCCGGTAGGAGCGGCTCGCGCCGCAGCCCGCCACGACCACGAGGGCCAGCACGAGGGCGACGGCCTTCAGCATTCCTGATCTCGCCACGCGTTCTCCCGTTGTCCTGCTACTGCCCGGTCAGCCGCAACGTCTGGCGGCCGCGCCCGTCGGCATACGCGATGTCGAGCGATTCGGTTCCGATGGACAGAATCCGGAAGCGCCCGTCGATGATAGTCCCTTCGGAGCCGTGCACCACGAGCCCCTTCGAGTCGCTCAGCACGGCGATCTTCTTCGTGCCCGCCGTGCCTTCGACCAGGCCGATGAACTTGAACGGTATCGGCGGCAGCGGCGGCGGCCCTGGCGGCAGCAGTACCGGCGCCGTCTCGGGCATCGCCGGCCGGCGCGTGACCGGGCGGCGGGCGCCGGCGTCGGTCACCGTCACCTGGCGCATGCCGAACACGAACGGATTGCGGCCGCTGTCGTCCGGGCCGAGCCGCCCGCCCTCGAGCGCGCCGAGCGAGACGTCCACCGGCGGCTGCGGCATCTCGGCCGCGGCGCGCCGCGCGGCCACGGTGGCCTGCGGGACCACGGCGCTGCCGGCGCCCATGTATTGCCACACGCCCAGCACCGCCAGCACGGCGAGCAGTACCCCGAGCGCCTGCTTCCGGCGCTCAGCGGACACCGGGCACCGCCTTGAAATAGGTGGAGAGCACGATCGTGAGATTGAGCGGCGCCGACGAGTCTTCCCCTTCCGAGAGCACGATCGAATCGACGATCACGAAATCCTTCGACGTCTCGAGCTCGTAGAGGAACTGCCGCACGTCGCGGTACCGGCCCACGAGTTCGATGCTCGCCTGGAGGCGCGCGAGATCGCTGCCGCGGATCGCCTCGGGCGAGGCGACGCTGCGCGCGAAGGTGACGTCGTGGGCGCGGGCGAGCTGCGCCACCTTGAGCTGCAGCAGACGGCGGGCTTCGCCGACGCCTTCGGGCAGCACCTCCCGGTGGAACGTCGCGAGTTCGCGGGTGGCCGTATCGCGGCCGTCTCGTGCGGCCGTCGCGGCCGCAAGCTCGGAGGCGGCGACGCCGGCGTCCGCCGCGGCGGCCGTGGCGCGCGTTTCCGCCGAGGCGACGGCGCGCGACATCGGCAGGATGCCGAGCATCAGCGCCAGCACGTTGAGCCCCAGCAGCACGGCGAGCGGCCAGATCCACGCGCGGTGCTCCTGGAGCACGCGGCGGGCGAGTGAACCGCGGCTGGCGGTCATCGGGAAGCCTCCGGCGTCCGCGGGGGCGTGACGGACACGTTCGAAGGTTCAGACGCCGGCGCGGCCGCCTTGGCCGCTGACGCGTAGTAACCCTGCAGCGTCGAGGCGATGGAGCCGTCGTCGAGCGCTTCGTCGGAACGCGACACCACGCCCGAAAATGCGCCCGTCGCCTCGAGGCCGCGGATGAACTCGTCGAGGTCCTCGATCTTCCGCGACACTACCGTGAGCGAGAGGATGAGGCGCCCGGCGTCGTCGGTCTGCGGCTGCACTTCCACGAGCCGCACGTCGGCCGGCAGCGTCGTCTCGAGCTGGTTGAAGAGCCCCGTCCATGAGAACGTGCGCCGCCCGATGAGGGCGTTGGCTTCGGAGGCCGCGCCGGACACCTTCTTCAGGTCGGCCACGTTCAGGCCGCGTCGCACCGTGTCGGCCTCGGTGCGCGCGCCCGCAGCTCTGAGCCCTTCGGTGCGGATGCGGTCGCTGAGCAGCGCACTCTGCTGCGACAGGCTCACGAGGGTGATGACGTTGAGCGCCGCCCAGAGCACGGCCACCGCCAGCGCCACGATGAGGGCGCCGCGCACGAGGCGCTCGTTGTAGAAGGGGCGTGTCGCGAGATTGCCGGTCAGCATCACGACGCCGCCCTTTCCCGGAGCAGGATACCGATGCCCGGCGCGAGCGCGTCGGCGAGTGACGGCGAGGCGCCGAGGCGCGCGGCCGGCGAAGCGGCGTGGAACGGATCGACGGCCACGACATCGAGGCCGAGCCGCTCGGAGAGTTCGCGGCGCAGATGATCAGCGCCCGCCACGGTCGATCCGCCCGAGAGCAGCACGCGGCCGAACCGCTGCCCCTGCAGCCGATCCTCGTAGTACATCGCCGTCTGGTGCACGAGGTCGGCGACCGACCCTTCGGAATCCTCGCCGCGCGTGCGGTAGAAGATGAGGCGCCCGTCGCGCAGCACGGCAAGGCTGACATACGAGGGCGCGGCGTGCACGAGCAGCCAGTCGCCGGTGACCGTGCCGGCCGGTGCCAGCACCGCGTTGACGACGTTGAACGTGGCCAGGTCCACGATGCCGGCGTGAGCGCCGGCGAGTTCGCAGGCGCGTTCGTACTGCTGGATCACATCGCGCCGCGCCACGGTGACCACGAACTCGTAGGCGCCAGGGGCGGTCAGGCCGGGCGTGTAGCCGATGACGGCCTCATCGAGCGGAAACGGCGTGGTCTTCTTCACCTGCCAGCGGATGAGTTCGTCGAGGTCGCCGGTTTTGGCCGGCACCGACTCGAAGCGCACCAGGCTGACGCGCGCGATCGTGTCGGGCACGACAAGCGACACCCGCGTGGCCCGCGCACCGGCCGTGGTGAGCGCGCGGCCTATCGCCGCGGCCACCGCCGCCACGTCCGGCATGTTGGGCGCCGACAGCGCGCCCGTGATGGCCCCGGGCGGCAGCGGCTCGACGCCGTGCGAGGCAATCGCCGCGGTGCCGCCGCGGCGCTCCACGCGCACGACGGCCACACGCTCGGGCGCCAGGTCCACGGCCACCGTGGGCGGGGCTTGCTGCAGGAACGCCGGGAGGCTCATTCGACGAAGGTCACCTTGTTGATCTCACGCAGCGTCGTGAGGCCGAGCATCACGCGTTCGACGGCCGATTCGCGCAGGAACCGCATGCCCTGTTCCTTCGCGGCCCGCTTGATCTCGGAGATCGGGCGGCGCTCGAGGATGAGTTCACGCACGTGGTCGGTCAGGTCGAGCAGTTCGCAGATGGCCATGCGGCCCTTGAAGCCGGTGCCGCCGCAGTCGACGCAGCCGGCGCCCTCGGCGAACATGTGCGTCTCGGCGAGGCCCGGGTCCATCGCCGACTCGATGAGCTGCTCGCGCGACAGCCGCACCGGCTGCCGGCACTTCTCGCAGATCTTGCGCACGAGGCGCTGCGCCATCACGCAGTTGAGCGCCGAGATGAACTGGTAGGGCTCGACACCCATGTTCAGGAACCGGCCGAGCACGTCGAAGACGTTGTTGGCGTGGACGGTCGTGAACACGAGGTGGCCGGTGAGCGCCGACTGGATGGCGATCTGCGCGGTTTCCGAGTCGCGGATTTCGCCGACCATGATCTTGTCGGGGTCGTGGCGCAGGATCGAGCGCAGACCGCGCGCGAAGGTCAGCCCCTTCTTCTCGTTGATCGGAATCTGCGTGATGCCGCGCAGCTGGTATTCGACCGGATCTTCGATGGTGATGATCTTGTCTTCGACCGAGCGGATTTCCGCCAGCGCGCCGTAGAGCGTCGTCGTCTTGCCGGAGCCGGTCGGGCCGGTCACGAGCACCATGCCGTAGGGTTCGCGGATGTACTTGCGGAAGCGCTTGAGCTCGATTTCCGGGAAGCCGAGGATGTCGAGCTTCAGCTCGGTGAACTGCTCGCTGATCGACTGCTTGTCGAGGATGCGGATGACCGAGTCTTCGCCGTGCGCGCTCGGCATGATCGAGACGCGGAAGTCGATCGTCTTGCCGCGCACGCGCAGCCGGAAGCGGCCGTCCTGCGGCACCCGCTTCTCGGCGATGTCGAGCTCGGCCATGACCTTGATGCGCGAGATGATCGCGCTGTGCGAGCCCTTGGCGATCGGCCGGCTGGCCGGCTGCAGCACGCCGTCGATGCGGTACTTGACGACGACCGCGTCGTCCTGCGTCTCGATGTGGATGTCGCTCGCCCGCCGCTGGATGGCCGTGAAGACCATCGCGTCGACCATGCGGATGATCGGGCTGTGATCGCTCGTGAGGCGCTCGACCGTGAGATCTTCGCTCGAGTCTTCGTCCTTGAGGACCTGGATGAAGTCCTCGGTGGCGTCGTCGAGCACGCGCTGCGAGCTCTCGCTCTTCTTGAGGATGCCTTCGATGGCCGACCGCGCGCCCACCATCACGCGCACCGGCGTGCCGAGCAGCACCGCCAGCTCGTCGATCATCTGCAGGTCGGTCGGGTCGGAGACCACGACGACCAGGGCGCGGCCGTCCCGCTTGAACGGCACGAAGCCGTAGCGGAGCATCAGGTCGGCCGGGATGCCGCGGAACAGCTCCTGGTCGATCCGGAAGAGCCCCATGTCGAGGAACTCGAGCCGGTAGCGGGCGGCGAGCCGGCGCGCGTCCGCTTCCTCCGCCGCGCGGGCATCGGCCGGCGCCACGGGCACGAATTCGTGCGTGACGTCGGTCTCGAAAGCGTCTTCGGGCTGCGCGATGGCCATCGGGTGCGGAATCCTAGCGACCGACCACGGTCGACAACTGGAAGAGCGGCATGTAGAGCGCCAGCACCACGCCGGCGATGACGACGCCCATGAACACGAGCATCACCGGCTCGACGAGCGTGACGAAGCGGCTCACTTCGGTTTCGACGTCCTCGTCGTAGAAATCCGCGAGCGAGGTCAGCATCTCCTGGAGCGCGCCGGTGGACTCGCCCACTTCGATCATCTTGATGGCGACGTCCGGCATCACGTGCCGCTCGAGCAGCGTCTGGGCGAAGCCGCGCCCCTCGCGCACGCGTTCGGCGACGACGCGCAGTTCATCACCGAGATGGCGGTTGCCGGTGGAGGTGGCCGCCGTGTCGAGCGCGTTCACGAGCGGGATGCCGCCGCCGACGAGCGCCGCGAGCGTGCGGGCGATCTGCGAGGTGGCGAACTTGTGCGCGATGGCGCCGACGACCGGCAGCTTCAGCAGCACGCGATCGAAGCGCGCCCGCTGGCCGGGACGTTTCACCCATGTCGCGAAGAACACGCCGCCGCCGATGAGCGCCGCCGTGAGCACGATGAGGTTGGCGCGCACCACGTCCGAGACGGCCACGATGATCCGCGTGATGAGCGGCAGTTCCTGGTCGAAGCTTTCGTAGAAGCCCGAGAAGGCCGGCACCACCTTCACCACGATGATGCCGACGAGCACCACCGCGAGCACGGTGAGGATGGCCGGATACAACATCGCCGAGAAGGTCTTCTTGCGGACGGTGTCGATGACCTTCGAGTAGGTCACGAACCGCCGCAGCACCGTGTCGAGCGAGCCGCTGCGTTCGCCGGCGACGAGTGATGCCGTGTAGACGCCGGGAAAGAGGTCCGCGTGGGCGGTGAAGGCGTCGGAAAGTGCCGTGCCGCCGCGCACCTTCTCGTGCACGTCGTCGAGCACGGCCTTGAAGACCGGATTCGTCAGGCGCTGGCGCAGGATGTCGAGCGACTGCACGAGCGGCATGCCGGCCTTGAGCAGCGTGGCGAGTTCCTGGTTGAAGATCAGGAACTCGTCGCGGCGGATCTTCCGGCGGCCGATCGAGAACCCCTGGACGCCGCCGCGCGGCGTCAGGGCGAGCACGTGCAGGCCCTTGTCTTCCAGCTCGCGGCGCAGGTGGGCCTCACTCGGGGCGACGTACACGCCCTCGATGACCTGCCCTGCCGCGGTGCCGAGCCTGCAGCGAAACTCCATGATCTGGTGGCGTTACGACCCCTGCGGCTGCACGAAGGCGTGGAACACGCGGGCGCCGAGCTCCCGTGGATCATTGGACGCCGCGCCGGGTTCGAGAGCCGGGACGAACGTCTGATCGACGACGAGCCTCAGTTCCACCATGTCGCCGGCACCGAGTGCCGCCGCCGGCAGAGCAATCTTGTGCACGGGACCATCGGCCACGAGTTTCACCGTCTCGAGCACCTGATCGCCGAGCCGGATCTCGACCTGGGTCGCGGCCGTGGCGGCCGTGCCGGGGTTGTCGGCCTGGAAGTAGAGCGTCGAGTCGCGCCGCGGATTGCGGAAGGCGAGCGTCGCTTCCTTCTTCGTCCACTGCCACTCCACCATGGAGTTATCGGCCGCAGCTTCCACGGCGTGCCAGCCGTCCTTGAAGATGAGGAAGACGTTCTCGGTCTGCGGCAGCAGTTCGAACTGCGCCACGGCGTAGGCGCGGCCGCCGGCATCGGTGCCCGAGAGCTTCACGCGGTCGCCCGATGTGGTGTCGTAGAGCCCGGCCACGATCTTCGCCGGCCCGACATACGGATACACCGGGGCGAAGACCGTGCGCGTGTACTCGATCGTCTGCCCGGGCTTCCATCCCGTGGTCGGGGTCGGCGGGTCGTGATCGTCGGTCCACATCTGCTCGCCGTCGGCGTCGAGGAAGTGGACGAAGGCCTTGCGGCTGCCGAGCGCGCCGGCGTCCGGGGCGACGGTGAACTTGTAGGTGACCTCGACGGGGCTGCCGAGGGCGATGCGTGGCCGGCTGAGCTGGACGGTCAGGGCCCCCTGTGCGGGCGCGGTGTCTTCCTGGCCGCCGCAGCCGGCGGCCGCGAGCCCCAGCGCGAGCACGATCGCGAGGGCCGGGCGAGTGGACTTGAAGTTGTACATAGCCTTGTGAAGCAACATGATAGCGCCTCCGGCGGGTCCGGCGCCACCGCGCCGCCGGGGGTTTGTGGTACAGTTCCGCGCCGTACGGCACCCGCCGTTTTCGCACATGGATACACAAGGCGCTCTGGGCATGGTCGAGACGCGTGGCTTCATCGGTTCGGTCGAAGCCGCCGACGCCATGGTGAAAGCCGCAAACGTCGTGCTGGTCGGCACCGAGTACATCGGCGCCGCCTACGTCACGGTGATGGTGCGGGGCGACGTGGGCGCCGTGAAGGCGGCCACCGATGCCGGGGCCGCGGCGGCCCGGCGCGTGGGCGAACTGGTGTCGGTGCACGTCATCCCCCGGCCCCACGCCGACGTCGAGAAGATCCTTCCGAAGGGATAGCCCGCCGTGGCGAGCTCCGCGTCCGGCGCATCGGCGCCCGCAGCCCCCCAGCCCCTGACCGACCGCGACCTCGCGTCGGCTGCCGAGGGGCTGGCGCTCGCCCGTAAGGCCCGCGCCGCCCAGCGGCTCCTGGCCGAGTTCTCCCAGGCCCAAATCGACGCCATCGTGGCCCGCATGGCCGCGGTGGCCGAAGCCCACGCCGAGCCGCTCGCCCGTCTCGCTGTCGAAGAGACCGGCTACGGCGTGGTCGCCGACAAGGTCGCCAAGAACCTCTTCGCCGCCCGCGACGTGTACGCCTTCATCCGGCCGATGCAGACGGTGGGCGTCGTGGCCCGCCACGAGGACCGGAAGATCGTGGAAATCGCCGAGCCGTTCGGCGTGGTCGCGGCCATCGTGCCGTCCACGAACCCGACCTCGACCGCCATCTACAAGCTGCTCATCAGCATCAAGGCCCGCTGCGGCGTCGTGCTGAGCCCTCACCCCTCGGCCGCCCGCTGCATCACACGCACGGCGACGCTCATGAACGACGCGGCCCGCGAGGCGGGGCTGCCCGAAGGCGCCATCGGCTGGCTCACCACGGTGACGCTGCACGGCACCCGCGAACTGATGCGCGCCAGAGACATCGCCGTGATTCTTGCGACGGGCGGCCTGGGCCTCGTGCGCGCGGCGTACTCCGCCGGGAAGCCGGCCTACGGCGTGGGGCCGGGGAACGCGCCGTGTTACGTGGAGTCGTCGGCCGACATCGCGAAGGCCGCCGACGACATCCTCGCCGGCAAGTCGTTCGACAACGGCGTGCTCTGCTCGTCGCCCAATTCCATCGTGGTGGACCGCGCCGTGGCGCCGGCGCTGCGCGCCGCACTCATCGCCGGCGGCGGCTGCTTCCTCGACCCGGCCGCGGCGGCGACGCTGCAGACGGCCCTCGTGACGCCAGAGCGGCTGCCGAACCCGATGCTCGTCGGCAAGTCGGCGGTGCACATCGCCGGTGCGATCGGCGTCACGGTGCCGGCCGGCACGCGCGCGCTCATCGTGCCGCTCGCGGGCGTGGGCCGCGACCATCCGCTGTCGATCGAGAAACTCTGCCCGGTGCTCTCCTATTACGAGGTGGGCGACTGGCGGGAGGGGTGCGAGCGGTCGCGGCAGATCCTGCAGTACGGCGGGATGGGCCACACGATGTCCATCCACTCGCGGAACGAGGCGGTGATCCTCGAGTTCGGCCTGCACAAACCGGCCTTCCGCATC
>CADEFD010000196.1 GCA_902826515.1 uncultured Acidobacteriota bacterium | reverse complement strand
GCCAACCCGAACCAGGGCAACGACAACGAAAAGAAGACGACCAAGGCCGAGTTCGTGAAGGCACTGGCCGACTCCTTCGCCTTCTGCGACGAAGCGTTCAAGATGCTGACCGACGCCAACGCCACCGAGATGATGAAGCAGGGGCAGAACAGCGTGGCCCGCGCCGCGATTCTCGCCAACGTCATCGGCCACAACAACGAGATGTACGGCACGGCGATTCCGTACTACCGGTCGAAGGGCCTCATCCCGCCCTCGACCGAACGCGCGCAGCAGATGCGCCGGCCCGGCGGCTTCTAGACCGCCGTTCGTCACCGTGATTCCCGCGCGGCGGGCCTTCGGGCCCGCCGTTCGGCTGTACGGCGCCGCGGCGTGCGAGGGTACACTCGGGCGCATGCTGCGCCCGTCTCCGCCCGCCCTCGCGGCCTGCGCTCTGGCCGCTACGCTCCTCCTGACGCCGGTCGTGTCCGGGCAGCGTCCGCCGCGCGCCCGCGACCTCGGCGTGCCGTTCGACGGCGCGCCCGGCCGCGAGAACGCCATCACCGACGTGGCCGGCGTGACCGTGGGGCACGCGACCATCATCAGCGGCGACGGTGCCCTGAAGGTCGGTCAGGGTCCGGTGCGCACCGGCGTCACGGCGGTGCTGCCGCGCGGCCGCGACTCGATGGCCCGGCCGTCGTTTGCCGGCTGGTTCTCGCAGAACGGCAACGGCGAGATGACCGGCACGACGTGGATCGAAGAATCCGGCTTCCTCGAAGGCCCGGTGATGATCACCAACACGCACAGCGTGGGAGTGGTGCGCGACGCCGTGATCCAGTGGCGGATCAAGAGCGGCCCGCCCGATGCGTCGGGCTACTGGTGGTCGCTGCCGGTCGTGGCCGAAACCTACGACGGCGCCCTCAACGACATCAACGGCTTTCACGTGAAGGAGCGCCACGCCTTCGAGGCGCTCGACGGCGCGAAGAGCGGCGCGGTGACGGAAGGCAACGTGGGCGGCGGCACCGGCATGGTCGCCTACGGCTTCAAGGGCGGCATCGGCACGTCCTCACGCGTTGTCGGCGTGGGCGGCGCGACCTACACCGTAGGCGTGCTGGTGCAGGCCAACTTCGGCCGCCGTCCGCAGCTCACGATTGCCGGCGTCCCGGTGGGGAAGGAACTGCCGCTCGCGCCGCAGCAGGCGCGGCAGCTCGGCGACGATCCGGCGCGCGGCGATCTCGGCTCGATCATCATCCTCGTGGCCACCGACGCGCCGCTCCTGCCGCATCAGCTCAAGCGGCTGGCGCGCCGCGCCACCCTCGGCATGGCCCGCACGGGGGGGCTCTCGGGCAACGGTTCGGGCGACATCTTCCTCGCGTTCTCGACCGCCAATCCCGACGCGTTCAAGGCGAGCGGGCTCGCCGCGCTGCAGATGGTGTCGAACGAAGAAATCAGCCCCGTGTTCGATGCCACGGCGTGGGCCACGGAAGAAGCGATCGTGAATGCGATGGTGGCGGCCGAGACGATGACTGGCATCGACGGCCGGCGCGTGGAGCGCCTGCCGCACGACGGCCTGCGGGCGGCGCTGCGCAAATACAACCGTCTTGCGCAGTAGCGGGCGCCGGGCGGGACGGCACGGCCGGGCGCCGCGTCCTACACTGCAATGATGCGGATCTCGGTGCTCGTGCCCGCCTTCAACGAAGCGCAGGGCATTGCCGGCACGCTGGCGGCCATCCGCGCGGCGATGGCTGTCTTCGACGCGCGCGGCTGGGCCACCGAACTCATCGTCTGCGACAACAACTCCACCGACACCACGGCAGACCTGGCGCGGGCCGCCGGCGCCACGGTGGTCTTCGAGCCGGTGAACCAGATTGCGCGGGCCAGGAACTGCGCGGCCGCCGCGGCGAGCGGCGACTGGCTGGTGTTCGTGGATGCCGACTCGCAACCCTCCGCCGCGCTCTTCGCCGACGTGGCTGACCGCATTGCCGGGGGGCGGGTGCTGGCCGGGGGTTCGACGGTGACGATGGACGACACGCGCCTCTGGGCGCGGGCCATGGTCGCGAGCTGGAACTGGACGAGCCGCCTCACCCGCTGGGCGGCCGGCTCGTTCATCTACGTGCGCGCTGACGCGTTCCGCGCCGTCGGCGGCTTCAACCAGGCGCTCTACGCGAGCGAAGAGATCGATCTGTTCCGCCGGCTGAAGACAGCGGCGCGCCGGGAGCGCCTGCGTATCGGCATCCTGCACCGCCACCCGCTGCACACGAGCGCCCGGAAGCTCCGGCTCTACACGTGGCGCGAGATGGCGGTGTTCATGCTGCGCACGGCGCTCAGCGGCGGCCGCAACCTCACCCGGCCCGACGAGTGTTTCGTCTGGTACGACGGCCGCCGCTAGGCGGCGTCAGTCGTCCTTGCGCACGGCCAGCGCGGCCACCGTCTGCTTCAGCAGCTCGATTTCGGCCCGGAGTGCGTCCACGGCGGCGGCGTCAGCAGCCATCATCCGATCGGGAGCCGAGGGCGCGGAGCGTGGCCCGCCGCAGTTACTCGTGCAGTTCGGATTGAACTCGAACGTACCGCTGCTGCCGCTGCTATCGGCCCAGGCACCGCTCAGACCAGACAGCGAGATGCTCGCGCGAATCGCAGCCGTGGTCACGGAACCCGGGATCATCACCTGGCTGAAGCCGAACGTGATGGAGCCGTTCGGCTGCACGACGCCGATGCCCCAGAGCGGCTGGCGCGGGTTGCCGCCGCACTGCTCGTCGAAACCCTCCAGCCGGTAGAAGTTGCCCACCTGGGTGACCGTCACGTTCATGACGTTGCAGTAGGGCGCGGTGCGCCAGCGGAACGTGCCGATCGTCTGGGCGGACACGGTGGTGGCGGCGAGAGTGAGCGCGAGCACGAGGGCGGTACGGAACACGGTCATCAGAATCCTCCGGGACGTCGTCATCTACTAGATCGTCAAACGCGTTCCCGAGCCGCCACGCATAGGTCCGGCCTTGTCAGCGCACGCGAACTATCTATGGAGGCGGGCGCGGCTGCCGCCCCTACGCTGTCTGTGAGGGCGACAGGCCCGGGAGGGGAAGACATGGAACCAACTCACGACGCGGAAACGACGGCCAAGGCGGGCCTGGGGACAGGCGGGCGCAGTGCGGAGGTGGCGGCGCTCGTGGCGGCCGTGGGCCTCGGCGACAGCACGGTCGTCGGCACGCTCTACGACCACGGCGTGCGCGCCGACATGGTGCCGGCGCTCGAGTGGCTGCCGGCGGTGGATGTCTGCTGGCTCGACGGCGCCGACGCGGCCGAGCGGCACGCGCTGCGCGTGCAGTTTGCGTCCGACGACCGCAGCACGCCGGCGGGTGTGGACCTCCTCGGCCAGTGGCTCACCACGCGTCCCCCGGCGTCGCTCTTCGCGGCCGGCCGCCGGGCACTGCGGGCCCGCCTGGCGCTCATCGATCCGGCGGACCGCGAGGAGGTCGTGGACCGCATCGTGGCCATGTGCGAGGCGGCGGGCCGGGCGGCCGGCGCGGACTTCGGCGTGGGCGCCCTCTCGACCGGCGAGCGCGACCGGATCCGGCAGTTGCGGCGCGACCTCGAAGACGCGGCGTGAGTCCGCTCGCGCGCATTGCTCCGCGGCCCCCGAACGTGAGAGCGTAGGCGGCGGAGGCCGCCATGTTCGGGGTGCGCGGAGTGAATGGCGAGGTGTTTCGCGGGCCGCTCGAGCAGTTGCTGCGCGCGCATCGGGTGCTGGCCGCCGGGCCCATCCGCACCGTGGAGCAGGACGCCGGCGACGAGGGCATGCACCCGACGCTGGTGCTGCCGCACGACGCGCGCCGCCACCAGGCCGCGGCTGCCGCCGCGTATGCGGCCGCCGATCAGCCGGCGCCCGATCGTGGTCCGGTGTATCACGCCTATCAGGTGATGAGCCGCCGCGTGCTCGTGCTGCCGCCGGAGACGGGCGTGGTCGCCGCCTGGCGGGCCCTGGCCGCGCGCGGCGTGGGACAGGCGCCGGTGCGTGCGAAAGACGGTGCCATCGTGGGCCTCGTCACGCGCGCCAACCTGCTGCAGGTGCTCAACGAAGAAGACGGCTACCTGCGCGACGTGTTGTCGCGCTCGGTGGCGCAGGTGATGACGACACCCGTCGTCACGGTGGATCCGGTGGCCGATGTGCGACGCATCGCCCGCGTCATGCTGGAATACCACCTGCCGGCGCTGCCCGTGGTGGACGAAGCCACCGGCGCGCTCGAAGGCATCGTGTCGCGCAGCGATCTTCTGCGCTGTGTCGTCACGGAGCCGCCCCTCACGCTCTGGGCGTAGCGCTCAGCAGCCGCCGTGTCCCGGGATGTTGCGTCCGAGGTGGATGTCGCGGGTGGCCATCCAGCGCCCGCTGGCGCGCGTCGCGGCGACGATGCCTGGTCCGCCACGCATGGCCTGCGTCCGGCGCACGGCAGGCGTGAGCAACGGGTCGTCGTCGAACATCACGTCGTCGATGTAGTAGGTGGCGCAGCCGCGTTCGATGACGTGCATGTGGATATGTGCCGGGGCGTCGCGCGCGGGATACGTGCCGGGGCGGATCGTCTCGAACGTGTAGCGGCCGTCGGAGCCGCTGAGGGCCCAGCCGCGCAGCGCGCCGTGCCGCGCCGCCGCGCCCGTGCGCAGTGACGACGGCGGATACACGCCGGCGGTGTTGGTCTGATAGGCGTAGACGACAACTCCGGCACGCGGCCGGCCATCGGCGCCGAGAACGCGGCCGGTGAGTGTCATCGCGTCGCCGCGTTCGCTCGCGGGGGCGAGACGCGTGGTCGCCGTGAGCGACGACGGCAGGCCTTCGAAGACCGCTTCGCAGCCTTCACACGGACGACCCACGATGGGTTCCTGCGCATGCAGGCAGACGCCGAGCCCCACGGTGAGTACCAGCAGTTGCGCCGTCGTCATGATCACAGACCCTCGGCGATCTGCAGGTCGCTCAGAAGCATCACCGAGCCCGCGATACCGCCCGCGACGGCCACGACCACGGCTGCCCAGCTCAGCCACGTCACCGGGCGAGATGCCGGAGCGTGACGCGTGTACAGGAGCAGCGCGACCGCCGACAACGCGAGCAGTCCCATCACGATGAACCCCATCAACTGGTCGTTCACGAGGCGTGCGGCGATTGTGGACGAGATGGCCGCGATTTGCTCCGACGACAGGCGCGGCGCGTCCGACGGCTGGTCGACCACAGGGACCGCCGCGGCGATGAATCCTGTGGTCACGTGCGTCGAGTGCCAGAGGAAGACTGCCGGCAGCATCAGCGCGGGGGCGGCGACTGGCAACCAGCGATCGACGCCGTCGGGAGGCGGGCCGCCGTCCGCGTCCTGTCCTGACGCCGGCACCGCGGCGAAAGCCTGCAGGGCCGCGCACAGCGCGACGGCCAGCACGAAGAGCAGGGTTCCGGCAAGCTGCCCGTCGAGCGCCGCGCTCAGTATTGCCGTCACCGTCGCCTTACCGCCCGCGCCTCCCGATGCGATCCGCACGAAGCTCTGCGTGATGTCCCAGGCGCCCGCGAGCAGCGGGGCGACGACGAGCAGCAGGCTCGCCGGCAGCAGCCGCAGGACGAACAGCGCCGATTCCCGGCGCCGCCGCCACCGCCAGACCGCGACGGACAGGCCCGCCGCGAACACCATGGTTGCCACCGCCAGAGCCAGTGCGGTCATCCCGCCCTCCCGCCTTGAGCACGGCGTCGCACGCACGCCGCGATGACGGGCACGCACGGGCCGGCGCCACGCTATCACGAGAGCTGGCCGGACCAATGCTCGAACAGACCTCCGGCGCTGCCGCGGCCCGTCCGGATGCTGCCCGCGCATGTGATACATCCGGCGTCGCGCGCCGCCACCCGTTTGGTACACTCAGGCCGTTCATCGGAGGTTTCCCGCATGTCCCGCGCCCGCCGCTCGCTGCTTCTTCCCGCCTCGATTCTCGGTGTCTCCGCACTGGCGCTTGTGGCCACGACGGCCCTGCAGTCCGTGCCCGTGCAGGCCCAGGCGCCCGCCGCGGCGCAGACGCCAGCGCCGCCCGCTACGCCTGAGGCGGCCGTGCTCGGCACCTACCGGTGGCGCAGCATCGGCCCCAACCGCGGCGGCCGATCGATTGCCGTCTCCGGCGTGAAGGGCCGGCCGCGCGAGGCCTACTTCGGCGCCGTGGGTGGCGGCCTGTGGAAGACCACCGACGCCGGCAACAACTGGGCGCCGGTGACCGACGGCCAGCTCTCGAGCTCGTCGGTCGGCGCGGTGGCGGTGTCGGAATCGAACCCCGACGTGCTCGTCATCGGCATGGGCGAGTCGTGCATCCGCGGCAACATCATGCCGGGCGACGGTGTCTACAGGTCGTCCGATGCCGGCAAGACATGGGCGAACGTGGGCTTCCGGAACGTCGAGGCCATCTCGAAGATCCGGATTCACCCGACGAACCCCGACATCATCTGGGTGGCGGCCTTCGGCAACTACCACGGGCCGAGCGACGACCGCGGCGTCTTCAAGAGCACCGACGGCGGCAAGAGCTGGAAGAAGACACTTTTCCGCGACAACAAGACCGGCGCCGTGGACCTGTCGATCGACCGGAAGAACCCGAACGTGATGTACGCCGCACTCTGGGAGGCGTACCGCATCGAGTATCAGATGTCGAGCGGCGGCCCGGGCAGCGGCCTCTTCAAGAGCACCGACGGCGGTGACACCTGGACCGAGATCACGCGCGCGCCCGGCATGCCGAGCGGCATGGTGGGCCGTATCGGCGTCGCGGTGTCTGGTGCCGACGGCAGCCGCGTCTACGCGCTCGTCGAGAACGAGAACGGCGGCCTGTTCGTGTCAGACGACGCCGGCGCCTCCTGGAAGCTGATGAACGCGGCCCGCAGTGTGCGGCAGCGCGCCTTCTACTACACGCACGTCTTCGCCGACCCGAACCAGAAGGACGTGGTCTACATGCAGAACACGTCGCTCTTCCGCTCGGCCGACGGCGGCAAGACGCTCGTGTCGATGGGCAACGGCACGCACGGCGATCATCACGATCTCTGGATCAACCCCGACGACTCGAACCACATCGTCGACGGCAACGACGGCGGCGGCGCCATCTCGTTCAACGCCGCGGCCGCGGCCCGTCAGGTGACCTGGAGCGATCAGGACTTCCCGACGGCGCAGTTCTACCACGTGGTCACGACCGCGCACCTGCCCTTCCACGTCTGCGGTTCGCAGCAGGACAACAGCACGCTCTGCGTGCCGAGTGATACCGGCAGCGGCGGCTTCGGCCGCGTGCCGCCGGTGGCGCCCTACCAGGCGGGCGGCGGCGAGCCCGGCTATATCGCGCCGCATCCGAGCGACTCGGATCTCTTCTTTGCCGGCACCAACAACGGCTCCTTCCTGACGCGCTACAACAAACGCACGGGCGAGCTGAAGGAAGTGGGCGCCTACCCGCGCTTCTTCTCGGGCGAGCCGTCGCGCGACGTCAAGGAGCGCTGGCAGTGGACCTACCCGATCATCTTCGCCTACACCGATCCGAACGTGCTCTACACGACCTCGCAGCGCGTGTGGAAGTCCACCAACGGCGGCGACTCGTGGGAAGCGATCAGCGGCGACCTGTCGCGGCACGACCCGAAGACGATGGGCGACTCCGGCGGGCCGATCACGCACGACATGAACAGCCCGGAGATCTACGGCACGGTCTTCTCGCTGGCGCCGGGGAAGAAGGACGGCAATCTCATCTGGGCGGGCTCGGACGACGGCCTCGTGCACGTGACGCGCGACGGCGGCAAGGCGTGGACCAACGTGACGCCGGCGGCGATGCCCGACTTCGGCCGCGTGAGCCAGCTCGATGGCTCGGCGTTCGACAACGGCACCGCCTACATGGCCGTGAAGAAGATGCTGCTCGGCGACCAGTCGCCCCACATCTTCCGCACGCGCGACTTCGGCGCCACGTGGACGAAGGTGGTGAGCGGCATCCCCGCCAATGACTACGTGCACGCGGTGCGCGAAGATCCGGCGCGCAAGGGCCTGCTCTACGCCGGCACGCAGCACGGCGTCTACGTGTCGTTCAACGACGGCGACGCCTGGCAGAAGTTCAACAACGGCCTGCCCGACGTGCCGGTGACCGACATCTGGGTGACCGGCACCTCGCTCGCGATTGCCACGCACGGCCGCAGCTTCTACGTGATGGACAATCTCTCCACGCTGCGCCAGTTCGCCGGCATGCTCGCCGACGTGGCGCTGTTCCAGCCGCCCGATACGATTCGCGGGCTGGACCGCGTGCTCATCGACTACTACCTGAAGGCGCAGCCGAAGAGCCTCACGCTCGAAGTCCTCGACGGCCAGGGCAAGGTGATGCGCGCCTTCACGGGGCAGCCGCCGCGTCCGCCGGCTGCCGCCGGCGCCCCGCCCGCCGACGAGGAGGGCCCCCGCGGTCCGCAGACCACCGTGCCGATGGCGGCCGGGATGAACCGCGCCACCTGGGATCTGGCGTCCACGCCGGTCGTGGGGTTCCCCGGCATGATCCTGTGGGGCGCGACGCAGAACGGTCCCACCGTGTTGCCCGGCACCTACCAGGTGAAGCTCACGGCCGACGGCGTGTCGCAGACGCAGCCGCTCACGATCAAGAAACACCCGCTGCGCAACATCAGCGACGCGGACCTGCAGTTCCAGTGGGACCTGGCGTCGAAAATTCGTGACAAGGTGAACGAAGCCAACCTCGCGGTGATCAAGATCCGCCGCATCAAGACGGAAGCGGCGGAGAAGACCAAGGGCGCGCCGAAGGAAATCGTCGCCGCCGCCGACACGCTCACGAAGAACCTGGCGATCGTCGAGGAAGAGATCTACCAGGTGAAGAATCAGAGCGGACAGGATCCGCTGAACTTCCCGATCCGCACGAACAACCGCCTGGCATCGCTGCTGCGCGTGGCCGTGACCGGCGAAGGGCGTCCCACCAGCAATGTGGGCCCGATCTTCGACGACCTCGTGGCTGAGTTGAAGGCGGAGCAGGACAAACTCGACAAGACGCTCGCGACCGATCTGGTGCAGCTCAATCGCATGCTGACCAGGATCAAGAAGGACCCGATCAGCGAGAAGTAG
>CADEFD010000195.1 GCA_902826515.1 uncultured Acidobacteriota bacterium | reverse complement strand
CGGCTCGTACCACCGCCGGCTGCTGATGTACAAGGGCCTCGAGAAGCCCGAGGCGCTGCTCGACACGACCAATGCCGACGACCTCACGATCGCGACGCAGGGCTACGGCGTGGGCAACTACTACCGCGTGATGGGCGACCAGGCCAAGGCGAAGGAGATCTTCGACCGCGTGCTCGCCGGCAAGCAGTGGGCGGCCTTCGGCTACATCGCCGCCGAAGTGGACCGCGCGAAGATGCCGTAACATAGCCGCCGCATGTTCACGTGGATACTGCGCGGCTGCGCGCTGATTCTGATACCGACGCTGCTGTTCGCGGGCTGGGACGGCTTCGCCGAGAACCGCGCCTTCGCGGCCCGCGGCCGGCGGGTCCTCGTCGATCCGATTGAGGCCTACACCGCGCGCAAGACCACGACCGCGAAAATGGGCGTCGTCGTCAACGAGCAGACGTCGAACAGCGCCGAGCTCTTCTTCCACATCGACGACGGCCGGCGTGTGCGCGTGAATCGCGTGGTGCCCGACGACGTGCTGGCCCGGCTCATGACGGGAGCCGACGTCTACATGGAATATCTCCCCGACGCGCCGGAGTCGGCCCGCTTCGAGGGGGAGGCGCGCGCGGCATTCGCACCGGCCGCGGCGGGCCTGCTGGTCGCGGCTGCCACTATCGTGTTCTGGCGAAAGATGTGAGCGGGGGTCACTCGCCGCGAGCTGCTGCCGCACTGGCCCGCTTCGACGGCCCGTTCATGTGGCGCCGCGATGTGGTCGCGCCGACCTACGCGTGCGCCTCGGCCGGGCGAGGCGCCGCGGCCGGTCGCACGCTCATCCGGTAGCCCGTCCACGTGAGCAGCATGCCCGCGAGTTCGGTGACATAGAGCACTTCCACGTGCCCCATGCGCGTGGCCGTGCCGCCGATGCCGGGCAGGATCGCGCCCACCGCGATGAACACGTTGGCCCACATGCGGTGATGTGTGGCCGGATCGGCGCTGTAGCGGAACGCCGACGCGATCGCGCCGCCGATGAGGAACACCACGGCGTAGAGGTTCACGAGCGGGCTGAACATCCGCACCCACTGCCACGTGAACACCTTGCCGCTCAGCCGGTGCGCTTCAACCAGCGTGTAGTCGATGGGCGAGAGATACACCGCCACCGACGCCACCACGATGTAGAGCACGAGCAGCACCGTCAGCGTGTGCGCCACCTTGCGCGACAACATCAGGTACACCGTGCCCTGCGCCAGCGGCGCCGCGCCGAGCAGCGCGCCCGACACGTACCAGGCGCGGAAAATCGGCTCCTGCCAGCCGAGCAGCGTCGTCAGCGACTCGGTGAGCGTGCCGACGCCGTAGGTGGCGATGCCGAGCGCCCACCAGAGCAGGTGCAGCCGCTCGGGGAACTGCCGGTAACGCCGGAAGATCTCGAGCGCGAACGGGATCGCCAGCAGCGTCGTGACAATGGGAATGAAATGGACGAGAGACGGGGACATGGACACCTGCATCTTTCGGCTATTGATCTGATGATCGCGTGATCTGATCGGGTGCTCGTGATCCGGAGAACTGGTGATCTTCCGATCACCAGTTCTCAGATCGCCCGGTCACCAGGTCTAGAAAGCCCCCACGTTCAGTCCCACGGTGAAGCTGCGGCCGCGGGAGGGAGCGAACTGGAAGTGGTCGCGGTAGTAGGCGTCCGCCAGATTCTCGATGGCGAAGGTCACGCCCAGACGCTCGCGCTGGCGCGAGAGGTTGACGCCCCACGACAGGCGCTGCACGGTGAAGCCGTCGAGCGAGAGCAGGTCCTGCGGGATGAGGAACGGCGACTGCGAGAGCGTCAGCGCCACGCGGTCGACGTCGGTCTGCGCGCGGACGCCGTATTCGATCCACCAGCGGCCCTTGGTTTCCGTGTAGCGCAGCGCGCCCACGAACTTCGAGGGCGTGATGTTGTCGGCCGGCGAGTCGTCGAGATCGAGCCCGTTCGGGCCCACACCTTCGACGATCGTGCCGCGGGTCAGCGCGCCGGAGCCGTTGAACGACCACACGCCGTAGGGCGTGACGAGCGGAGCGTCGAGCGAGAACTCCAGGCCCTGGATGCGCACGTCGCCGAAGTTGATGGCCTGCGCGAGCGGGCCGGCGGGTGTCGTCGCCACGAACTCCTGCGAGATGAAGTTCGAGTACTTGTTCACGAAGCCGTAGAGGCCGCCGCTCACCCGGCCGACGTTGAACTTGGTGCCGATGTCGAAGTTGTTGCCCGTTTCGGGCTTCACCTTGATGCTCGGCGCGATGCTGCCGGCGGTGGCCGGGCCGGCGAAGAGCAGCTCTTCGAGGTTCGGGTGGCGGTAGCTGCGGCCGAAACGTACGAACGGGTTCACGCGGCCGCCGGGGTTGGCCACGAGGCCGATGTCACCGGTGAGCGCGCGGCGGCCGATCGATTCGCCGTTCACGTCAGGCAGCGTCGAGGGGTCGATGGCCGGCACGGCGCCGGCCACGACCGGGTCCACGTTGTAACCCGGCGTGTTCTCGGTGGTCACGTTGTAGAAGTCCGCACGCACGCCGCCGATGACCGAAAGACGCGGCGTCACGCGCCACTCTTCCTGCGCGAACACGCCGATGTCGCGGAACGCGGCGTTCGGTACCCGCACGGGCTGGGCCGTGGTGGGCGCGCCGAGCTGCACGGGCGAGGGGAACACCACCGCCGCCGGCCCACGCTGGCCGAGCACCACCTGGCCCACCATCGACGTCGTGGTCGTGGTGAGACGGCGGTCGCTGCTGCGATCGCGGTAGAAGGTCGCGCCGGTCGTCAGCACGTGGTTCTTCGCCGGGGTGATGACCGCCTGCAGGTCGATGCCGGGCGTCCACACGCGCTGGTCGGTCTCGGACACGATCGCGAGACGCATCACGTTGATCGGGAAGAACGACCCGGCCGTGGGCGCCGGAAACTGCACGGGCAGCGTGTTCTTGAGCAGCCGCTCGACGCGCTGGTAATAGGCCGTCAGCGACAGGTTGGCCAGCCAGGGCGTGATCGCCTGCGCTTCGTAGCGCGCCGAGATCTTGTCGAGGTCACTCTTCGGCAGCGAGGTGGCGTTGAAGAAGTAGGGCGAGCCGAAGTCGGGGAAGCCGATGTCCTCGACGCGGCGGCGCTGGTACCGCAGGCGCAGGCGGCGATTGTCGCCGAGCTTCACGAGGCCGGTGGCGTTGACGAAGTTGCCCTTGGCCTGCGAGTTGAGCACCTCGTTGTCGGTGCGCACGTAGGGCTGGTTGAACGGATCGGGGAAGGCGTTGAACGCAAAGCCGAAGTTGTCGTCCACGGTGTCGGCCGGATTGATCTGGCCCGACGTCACGAACTGCCGGGTGTCTTCCACGTCGAGCTTGCCGGCGGTGTAGTTACCGTAGTCTTCGGCGCCCGCCTGCACGCGGAACGCGTAGCGCGGCGCCGTCGTGCCGATCGTGACGCTGCCGCGGCGGCCGTCTTCGTTCGAGCTGTAGTAGCCGCTGGCGCCGTAGATCCACTGCGTGGCGGGCGTGAAGCCGGGTTCGTTGGTGACGATGTTCACCGTGCCGGCCAGCGCGTCCGACCCGTAGAGCAGCGTGCCGGCGCCGTTCACCACTTCGATGCGGGTGATGCTCTCCATCGGGATGAGGCCCACTTCCGCACCGGTGCGGTCGGTGGCCTGGCGGGCCGTGTTGAGGCGCTCGCCGTCGACGAGCACGAGCATGCGCGTCGAGTCGAGGCCGCGCAGCCGCGGCCGCACGCCGAAGGGGCCGTTGCCCACCGGCGTGACGTTCGGCGCCATCGCCAGCGCGTCGCCGGCCGAGAGCGGGTTGGCCTGCAGCAGTTCGGCGGCGCCCATCGTCTCGACGTGCAGCGGGATCTGCTTGATCTCGCGTTCGGCGCGCGCCGCGGTGACGCTGACGGCGCTGGCGAACGAGCCGATTTCGAGCGAGATCGGCACCTCCACGGTGGCCTCGTCGCTGTCGATCGTGATGGTCGCCGCGGCTTCCGCGAAGGCCGCGCGTTCGGCGATGACGAGGAACGTGCCGGTGCCGGCGGTCGTGATCTCGAAGCGGCCGTCGACGCCGGTCTGCGCCTCGATCTCGCGGCCCGACGCCACGTCACGCACGACCACGCGCGCATCGGGCAGCGCGGCGCCGGTGGTGTCGGTGACGATGCCGCGCACGGTGGCGGCCGAGGCGGGCAGGGCCCACAGCAGAAGGGCGGTCAGAATTCCAAACACTCGCGTACGCATGACGTGACTCCGCAAATCGAAAACCTGCGCCATCGGCCGTCGCGAGGGAACACGCGATCGGACGCTGGCGGCTCAACCAGCCGGACTGACAGAAAAAGACGGCGGAAGCGGTTTACGCGCGCGGAGGAGGTCGGGGCAGGAAGCCCGACGTGCGGAGTGCGAGAAGCGCGCCCGCGGAGACGGGCGCGGCCGGCAGCAGGAGGCCGGGAGCGGTGTGCGCGGACCAGAGCGTCAGCGCGAAGAGCGCGAGCAGCGCCAGGCCAACGGCCGAGATCGCCGCGGCGGCCTGCGCCACGGTGGCGACGGCTTCGGGCAGGGCCGGCGTGGCGAAGCCATCGAGGTCGTTGCCGAGCGCGGGCCCGTGCAGCACCGCCGCCAGCACCCACATCGCCACGGCCTGACGGCCGAAGAGCGAACCGCCGCGGCGCTTGACGGCCACCAGGCCGGCGCCGAGCGCCAGCGCGATGAGCCAGCGCAGGATGACGTCGGGTTCGGACAGCTGCCCGCTCCACGCCTGGTTGCCGAGCAACCAGAGGTGGAATCCGCCCAGAAGGGCGCCGAGGCCGACGACGGACCGGCGGAGCATCGTCGGCTATTGTAGCAACAGCCATGCCCGCCGCTGAGAAGTCAGGCCCCGGCCAGATTGGGGACAGTCCCCATGGCAGGAACTGCGAGATCCTGGTCGTGGGCGGCGGTCCGGCCGCCGCAACCGCCGCCAGATTGCTCGCGTCGTGGGGTCGCGACGTCCTCGTAGTGGCGCGTCCGGACACGGACGAGCCGGAGCTTCCCGAGTCGCTGACTCCGTCGTGCCGGAAGTTTTTCGACCTGATGGGGATTTCGTCCGCCATCGAGTCGGCCGGCTTCATCCCCAGCCTCGGCCATACGGTGTGGTGGGGCGGCAGCGAACGCGTCGAGCCGTTTGCCGCGGGTCAGCACGGCTGGCAGGTCTCGACCGGACGCCTGAACCGGGTGATGCTCGGCACGGTCGAGGCGGCCGGCGGACGTGTGCGCCGCGCCATGCTGACCGCCGACGAGGTGCTCGGCTGGCCGGCACGCGTCCGGATCGACGCCACCGGCAGAGCCGGCGTGCTGGCGCGCCCGTTCGGGCGGCGGCGCTACGAACCCGGCCACCGGACCGTGGCGCTCATCGGTCACTGGCGGCGCCGCGGCGCCTGGCCGCTGTCCGACCCGTCGCACACGCTGCTCGAGTCGTATGCCGACGGCTGGGGCTGGTCGGTGCCGGTCGGTCCCGACAGCCGGGCACTGGCCGTCATGGTCGATCCCACCACCACCAGCCTGCTCAAGGGCGAGGGCGCGCGGGCTGTCTATCTGGCAGAAATCGCCAAGATGGCCCATCTGACCGAGGCGTTTCGGGGATCTGACCTCATCAGCGGCCCGTCCGGGTGGGACGCCTCGATGTACGTGGCCGAGCAGATGACCGGCGACGGCTGGCTGCTCGCCGGCGACGCCAATGCCTTCGTGGACCCCCTCTCCTCCGCCGGCGTGAAGAAGGCGATGGCGTCCGGGTGGCTCGCGGCGGTGGCCGTCAACACGGCGCTCACCCAGCCGGCGCTCGCAACGACCGCCTTCGACTTCTTTGCCGCCCGTGAACGCGCCACCTATACCCAGTTCCTGGCGCTGACGCGGCAGTTCCTGCTCGACGGCGCCCCGGCCCCCGACCACCCCTTCTGGGCAGACCGCGGCGCCCCGGCGCCGGCCGACGATCGCGAGGCCGTGCTCGCCGCCTGGGACCGTATCCGCGCCGCCGGCCAGCTCTCGCTGCGCCTCGCCCCCGAGGTCACCTTCGCCCTGCGGCCCGCGCTGACCGAGCGCGTCATCGTGCTCGAGGAGCGCCTCGTCACGCCGCTCGTCCCCGACGGCGTGCGCTTCGTCGACGGCGTGGACGTGGTGACCCTCGTGCGCCTCGCGTCCGCGCAGCGCGAGGTGCCGAATCTCTTCGAAGAATACGTGCGGTGCGCCGGTCCCATCGACCTCGCGGCGTTCGTGACAACACTGGCGACGGCGGTCGCGCGAGGCTGGCTTCTGGGCGTCTGAAGTGTTACAACAGACCCTTCAAAATCATGGCTAAGACCGTTCGCCTGTCCGTAGTGGCCCTGTCATCCGCGTGGGCCGTGGCACTGATGCTGTCGGCCTCGCCCTCGGCGCAGGCGCCGGCCGCACCGGCCGCCTCCACGGCGAAGCCCGACGTGGGCATCCCGGTCACCGACCAGGTCGTGGTCAAGGCCTGCTCCGGCTGCCATCGTCCGGACGACAAGCAGCAGCTCTCGCGGATCTCGTTCCGCCGCACCACGCCCGAAGGCTGGGAGCGCACCATCACGCGCATGATGGCGCTCAACAACCTCAAGATCGATGCGCAGACGGCACGCGCGGTCGTGAAGTCGCTCTCGAACAGCCACGGCCTGGCACCGGAAGAAGCGCGCCGCTCGCTGTATGAAGTGGAGCGCCGCCTCGGCGACGAGGAGTTCAAGGCCGCCGAGCTGAACGGCACCTGCGACGCCTGCCACGCGCTCGGCCGCATCCTCGGCCAGCAGCGCACGAAGCAGGACTGGGACCTGCTCATCGCGATGCACCGCGGCTGGTATCCGATCATCGACCGCCAGACGTTCCGCCGCATGGGCCCGGCGCCCACGGGCCGCGACGCCTCGGGCCGTCCGCCCGACATGCGGCACCCGTCGGAGAAGGCGGCGGATTTCCTGGCCGAGACCTTGCCGCTGCAGACGAAGGAATGGGCGTCGTGGAGCGCGTCGATGCGCCCGGCGCGCATCGACGGCACCTGGACGCTCGCGGGCTGGGAGACCAGCAAGGGGCCGATCTACGGCAAGGTCGTGCTCACGCCCGTCGCCGGGTCGACCGACGAGTTCACGACCACCACCACCTATACCTACGCCCGCAGCGGCGAGCAGGTGTCGCGCACCGGCCGCGTGTCGGTCTACACCGGCTTCCAGTGGCGCGGCCGCTCCACCGTGGGCGGCGCCGAGGCCTCGGCGCTGCGCGAGGTCATGTTCGTCGAGCCCGACTGGAGCGCCGTCAAGGGCCGCTGGTTCGGCGGCGGCTACGACGAGCTCGGCATCGACGTGCAGCTCCAGCGCGCCGCCAACGCCGTCACCGTCGTGGGCCTCGATCACACCGCGCTCAAGACCGGCGGCGCCGGCCAGACGCTGAAGATCTACGTCGCCAATCCGCCGGCGGCGCTCGCGCCGCGCGACCTCGACTTCGGCCCCGGTGTCACGGTGTCGGCGGCGACGGTGGCGGGAGAGGTCATCACCGCCACGGTGGATGTGGCGGCGGCGGCTGCGATCGGCCCGCGTTCGCTCGTCGTGGCCGGCGCGGTCAAGCCCGGCGCGATCACGATCTACGACAAGGTGGACTCGCTTCGCGTGACGCCTTCGTGGAACATGGCCCGCGTGGGCGGTGTGGTGTTCCCGAAGATGCTGGCGCGCTTCGACGCGTGGACGTTCAACAACGGCCCCGACAAGAAGCCGAACACCGCCGACGACCTGCGGCTCGACGCCGTGGCGGCGACCTGGAACGTCGAGGAATACAAGGCCACGTTCGACGACGAAGACATCAAGTTCGTGGGCGGCATCGATGCGGCCACGAGCGTGTTCACGCCGAACGTCGACGGCCCCAACCCGCAGCGCAAGGGCGAACGCAACAACATGGGCGATGTGTGGGTGGTGGCGAGCTTCACGCCGCCCGGCGCCGCGGCGCCGCTCAAGGGCCGCTCGCACCTGCTCGTCACCGCGCCGCTCTACATGAAGTTCGATCCCACGGTCACCCCGTAACCCAGGCCGGTACCGCCACCATGAGTGCTCTCGCCGAGACCACGAGTCCGACCCGTCAGCTGGGCGTGGGGGAATTCCACACGTTCGAGGCTTCGGGGCAGCGCTTTGCCTACATGGTGCCGAGCGCGGCGGTGTTCGCGATGGACGACTGCTCGGTTGCCGTCGTCGAGCTGCTGAAGACGCGACCGCACGCGCCGGAAGAACTGCTGGCGGCCCTCGCGCCGCGCTTCGGCGAGCAGACGGTGAAGGACGCGGTGAACGAGCTGAACCGCATCCGCGCCATCGGCGACATCGCGGCCAAGGCGCCGGCGCCGAAGATCATCCCGCTCAAGCCGATGCCGATTCAGACACTGGTCGTGAACGTCACGAACCAGTGCAACCTGAGCTGCGAGTACTGCTACGAGTACGGCGAAGACAAGATCGTCGACACCGAAAACGGCAGCCAGCCCAAGTTCATGAGCGCCGAGACGGCGCGCGCGGCCGTCGACCTGGCGCTGCGCGAGAGCAACCCCGGCAAGACCGCGCACATCACGTTCTTCGGCGGCGAGACACTGATGAACTTCAAGGTGCTGAAGAGCACCGTGGCCTACGCGCGCGAAACGGCGAAGGCGCTCAACCGCGAGGTCGACTTCAGCCTCACGACCAACGCCACGCTGCTGCAGCCCGACGTCATCGACTTCCTGGCCGACGAACGGATCGGCGTCACGATCTCGATCGACGGCCCGCAGGAGATCCAGGACAAGTTCCGCGTCTTCGCCAACGGCAAGGGCAGCTACGACATCGCCGCGCCGAAGATCAAGGCGCTGCTCGCCCGCCACAAGACACGCCCGATCGGCGCCCGCGTCACGCTCACCAAGCAGACGCTGGACGTGAAGCGCATCTACAAGCACCTGTTCGAAGACATGGGCTTCTGGGAAGTGGGCTTCGCGCCGGTCACGACGGCGCCGCAGCGCGATCACGCGCTCGAGGCCGGCCCCGGCTACGACCATCTGCTCGAGCAGTTCCGGGCGCTGGCCGCCGAGTTCCTCGAGGCGTCGCTGCAGAACCGGCACCACGGCTTCTCGAACGTCCGCGAGACGCTGCAGGAAATCCACATGGGCCACGCCAAGGCCTACCCGTGCGGCGCCG
>CADEFD010000194.1 GCA_902826515.1 uncultured Acidobacteriota bacterium | reverse complement strand
CCTGCGCGTGCCGCGCCTCGAGGGCCACAGCTTCCAGGACACCCAGACCTACAAGGCGCCCGAGATCGTCGCCGCGGAATGGGCCCGCGACCCGCTGCCGAAACTGAAGGCGTGGCTCGTGCCCTCGCGCATGAGCGAACGCGAGTGGGACGCGCAGGCCGCACGCGCCGCGGCCGACGTGGAACGCGCCCGCGCGGCGGCGGAAGCGCGCCCCGTCGCCGATCCCGCCACCGTCACCCGCTTCGTCTTCTCGGATCCGGAACCGCAGACACAGGGCGGCCTGCGCGCGGATGGCGTGCGGCTGCCAGCCGGCACCGACCTGCCCGCCCCGGCTGGGCCGCGGCTCAACATGGTGACGGCGCTGCGCCGTGTGCTCGACCACGAGCTCACGCTGAATCCGCGCATGCTCGTCTTCGGCGAAGACGTGGGCCCCAAGGGCGGCGTGCATGCCGTCACGCTCGGCCTGCAGGACAAACACGGCGCCACCCGCGTCTTCGACACGAGCCTGTCCGAGGAAGGCATCGTCGGCCGCGCCGTCGGGATGGCGCTCGCCGGGTTGCTGCCGGTGCCCGAGATCCAGTTCAGGAAGTACGCCGACCCGGCCGCCGAGCAGATTAGCGACTGCGGCACGCTGCGCTGGCGCACGCACAACCGCTTCGCCGCGCCGATGGTGCTGCGCATGCCGGTGGGCTTCTTCAAGTGCGGCGACCCGTGGCACAGCCAGACCAACGAAGTGCAGTTCGTGCATGCACCCGGCTGGAAGGTGGCCGTGCCGTCGAACGCCGAAGACGCCGTGGGCCTGCTGCGCGCGGCGCTGCGCGGCGACGACCCGGTGATGTTCCTCGAACACCGCGCGATGCTCGACGCGGTGTGGGCGCGCCGGCCGTATCCCGGCGACGACTACGTGCTGCCGTTCGGCCGCGCGAAGGTGACGATGCGCGGCACCGACCTCACGATCGTGACCTGGGGCGCGATGGTGGAACGCGCCGAAGAGGCCGCGAAACAGATTGCCGCGGCGAGCGGCAAGGCGGTCGAGGTGATCGACCTGCGGACGCTGATGCCCTGGGACCACGAGACGGTGCTCGACTCGGTGCGCCGCACCCGCCGCTGCCTGGTGGTGCACGAAGATTTGCGGTCGGCGGGATTCGGCGCGGAAATCGGCGCCACCATCGCCGAAGATGCCTTCATACATCTCGACGCCCCGGTCGCACGCCTGACGATGCCGGACGTGCCGAGCCCTCATAATGCCGTGTTGCTCGATGCGGTGGTGCCCTCGGTGGCCCGCATCCGCGCCCGCGCCGACGAACTGCTGGAGTTCTAGATGCCTGCCCCTGCCGCCGTGCTCGTGGACGTCCTGGCTCCGGTCGAGCAGGAAGGCACGAAAGCTTCGGTCAAGACCTGGCTGAAACAGCCGGGTGAGCGCGTCGAGATCGGCGAGCCGCTGCTCGAACTCGAAACCGACAAGGTGGCGATGGAAGTGAGCGCGCCGGCGAGCGGCGTGCTGGCCGAGATCCTCGTGGCCGATGGCGGCGAGGCGGAGAAGGGCGCGCTGCTCGGACGCATCATGGCCGGCGATTCAGTGCCGGCAGGCACACCGGCCGCTCAGACCGACAGCCCGGGCGCGCGGGCCTCTGTGGCCGCACCGGTTGCCGCGACACCGCTCGCGCGCTCCATCGCCACGTTCGATCCCGCGCTCAGGCTCTCCCCCGCCGTCCGCCGCCGGCTCCTCGAGACCGGCCTCGACCCGGCCGCGATCGCCGGAACGGGCCGCGGTGGACGCATCACCAGCACCGACGTGGACCAGGCCGCCGCGCGGCTCGCCAGCGCCCCGGCGCGATCGGCCGCGCCAGCCGTCGCGGCATCGCGCGCGGGTGCCACCGCGGCGACGTCACCCTCGGCACCGCTGACCGGCCGCCGCATTCCGCACGACACCATGCGGCGCCGCATCGCCGAACACATGGTGCGGTCGCTCACGACCGCGCCGCACGTCACGGCGATGTTCGAGGCCGACTTCAGCGCCATCCTCGCGCATCGCGACGCCAGCAAGGCCGCCTTCGTCGAGCGCGGCGTGCCGCTCACGCTGACCGCCTACATCGTGCTGGCCGTGGTCGAGGCGATGAAGGCCGTGCCGATCGTGAACAGCCGCTGGCACGACGACTTCGTCGAGGTGTTCGACGACATCAACGTCGGCGTCGGCACGGCGCTCGGCGACAAGGGGCTCGTGGTGCCGGTCGTGCACCGCGCGCAGACGCTGTCGCTGCTGGGCGTGGCGACGCGGCTGCACCAGGCGACGACGGCGGCCCGCGCCGGCACACTGACGCCGGCCGACGTGCAGGGCGGCACGTTCACGATCTCGAACCACGGCGTGTCGGGCTCGCTCACCGCCGCGCCCATCGTGATCAACCAGCCGCAGGCGGCAATCCTCGGCGTGGGCAAGGTGGAAAAGCGCGTCGTCGTGCGCGAGATCCACGGCGCCGACGCCATCCTCGTGAAGCCGATGAGCTACGTGACGCTTTCGATCGACCACCGGGTCATCGACGGCGCGCAGACCAATGCCTGGCTCACGCGCTTCGTGCAGGCGATCGAGACGTGGACCGCGCCGGCCGGCGCGTGACGATGGCCCGTCCGCGCCGCACGCCGCTCGAGCACCTGCTGGATCACGTGCGCGCGGAGCCGTCGCGCACGTGGTCGATCATCATCTCTCTCTACGGCGATGCCATCGTGCCCCGCGGCGGCTCGGTGTGGATGGGCACGGTGCAGCAGTTCTGCGCGCACCTCGGCATCAGCGACGGCGTCGTGCGCACGGCGATGTCGCGGCTCGCGGCGGATGGCTGGCTCACGCGGCGCCGTGTCGGCCGCCACAGCTTCTACGCGCTCAGCGCGCGCGGCCACACGACGTTCCGCGACGCTTCGACGCACATCTACACGCAGCAGCCGCCGCGCTGGCACGGCGCCTACGACCTCGTCATCGTGCAGGGCGCGAGCGACCGCGACACGCTGCGCGCCGCCATGGCGGCGTCCGGCTTCGGCGCGCTGGGGCCTGACATGTGGCTCGCCCCGGCCGGGCAGGCACGGCCGGCCGCGATGCCGGACCACCTCGTGCTGGCGCTCTCGGGCGACGACGCCTCGCAGCGCGCCCTGGCGGCGCGGGTCTGGCCGATTGCCGGGATGGCCGCGGCCTACGAGCGCTTCCTCACGGCGTTCCGGCCCGTGCATGCGGCGGTCACGACCGGCCGCGCGCTGAGCGACCTCGACGCCCTCGCCGTGCGCGTGCTGCTCGTGCACGAATACCGCCGCATCGTGCTGCGGGACCCGATCCTGCCGGCCGAGATCCTGCCCACGGCCTGGCCCGGCGCGGCGGCCCGGCGGCTGTGCGCGGAGATCTACACGCGCGTATTGCCCGGCGCCGAGCGCTGGCTCGACGCCCACGCGCTCAGCGATGCCGGCACGCGGCTGCCCCGTGCCCGTGACCTGCACGCGCGCTTCACCGGCTGAACCGTGGGGCGCGGCGCGAAGGTCGATATGTTACAGAAACTGTTTACGGCTCTACTTCCTGTCACATAAACTGAAACGAGTCAGGGGAGGCCGGATGTACGCACAGTCCCTCAACCAGCAGGTCGAAGGCACCACCGCGCCGGAAGACGCCGAGGCGGCAGCACGCTTCCAGGCGCGTGTCGACGCCGAAGAACGGATCGAGCCGAACGACTGGATGCCGGCGGCGTACCGCCGCACGCTCGTGCGCCAGATCTCGCAGCACGCCCATTCCGAGATCGTCGGCATGTTGCCCGAGGGCAACTGGATCACCCGGGCGCCGTCGCTGCGCCGCAAGGCAGCGCTCATCGCCAAGGTGCAGGACGAGTGCGGCCACGGCATGTATCTCTACGCCGCCGCCGAGACCCTCGGCGTGACGCGCGAACAGCTCGTGGACGAGCTGCTGGCCGGCAAGGCGAAGTACTCGTCCATCTTCAACTACCCGACGCTCACCTGGGCCGACATCGGCGCCATCGGCTGGCTGGTGGACGGCGCGGCGATCATGAACCAGATCCCGCTCTGCCGCTGCTCGTTCGGCCCGTACTCGCGGGCGATGATCCGTGTCTGCAAGGAAGAGTCGTTCCATCAGCGCCAGGGCTACGAGATCATGCTCACCCTGGCCCGCGGCACCGCCGCGCAGAAGGTGATGGCGCAGGACGCGCTCAACCGCTGGTGGTGGCCGTGCCTGATGATGTTCGGTCCGCCAGACGCCCAGAGCCAGCACTCGGATGCCTCGACGCGCTGGAAGATCAAACGCTTCTCGAACGATGCGCTGCGCCAGAAGTTCGTGGATGCCACGGTGCCGCAGGCGCACTTCCTCGGCCTGACGCTGCCCGACCCGGCCCTGCGCTTCAACGAGGCCACGAGCCATTGGGAGTTCGGCGAGATCGACTGGACCGAATTCAAGCAGGTGCTGGCCGGCAACGGTCCCTGCAATCGCGACCGGATGGCGGCCCGCCGGGCCGCGCACACGAGCGGTGACTGGGTGCGCGAGGCCGCGCAGGCCTACGCCGCGAAGGAACGCGCCCGATCCGCTGCCGCGGCTGGCGCCGCGTAGGGAGGTCCGTCATGTCCACACCCACCACGCCGCTCTGGGAAGTGTTCATCAGAAGCCGCACCGGCCTCGCCCACAAACACGTGGGCTCGCTGCACGCGGCCGACGCCACGCTCGCCGTGCAGGCGGCGCGCGATCTGTACACGCGCCGCGGCGAAGGCAACTCGGTGTGGGTCGTGCCATCGAGCGCCATCACGGCCTCGGACCCGAACGACAAGGGGATGATGTTCGACCCGGCCGACTCGAAGGTCTACCGCCACCCGACGTTCTACGAGGTGCCCGACGAAGTCGGGCACATGTAACGGCAGACGCGCCGATGTACACCGGCTCCATCACCGTCGCCGACACGCCGCTGCTGCGCTACGTGCTCAGCCGCGCCGACGATGCGCTCGTGCTCGGCCACCGCCTCTCGGAGTGGTGCGGTCACGCGCCCGTGCTCGAAGAGGACATGGCGCTCAGCAACATGGCGCTCGACCTCATCGGTCAGGCGCGCGCGCTCTACACGTATGCCGCCGAAGTCGAAGGGGCCGGCCGTGACGAAGACGCCTACGCCTACCTGCGCGACGTCACGAGCTACGCCAACCTGCTGCTCGTGGAGCAGCCGAACGGCGACTTCGCGCAGACGATCGTGCGGCAGCTGCTCTTCTCGGCCTTCATCGACCCGTACTGGCGCGCCCTCATGACGAGCAGCGACCCGACGCTCGCCGCCATCGCCGCCAAGGCCGAGAAGGAATCCGCCTACCACCTGCGCCACGCGTCGGAATGGACGGTGCGCCTGGGCGACGGCACGCCGGAGAGCCACGAACGGGCCCAGCAGGCCCTCGACACGTTGTGGCCGTTCACCGGGGAATTGTTCACCGTGCCGGCCGGCGACCGCGGGCTCATCGACGCGGGCGTCGCCGTCGATCCCGAGACGCTGCGCGCCCCGTGGCGCGCCACGGTCGCGCGCGTCGTCGAACGCGCCACGCTGACGCTCCCTGCCGACGGCTGGATGCAGCGCGGCGGCCGCGAGGGCCGCCACAGCGAACATCTGGGCCACCTGCTGAGCGACCTGCAGTACCTGCAGCGCGCCTTCCCGGGAGCCACGTGGTGACCACACCCGCGCAGGGCGATCTGGCGGCGCTCTGCGCCGAGGTGCGGCGCGTCGCGAGCACCGTGGTCGATCCCGAGATCCCGGTCATCTCGATTGCCGATCTCGGCATCCTGCGCGAGGTCGTCGTGGCCGGCGATCACGTGGAGGTGCGCATCACGCCCACCTACACCGGCTGCCCGGCGATGAACATGATCAAGGCCGAGATCGAGCAGGCCCTGGCCACGGCCGGCCTGGCCCCGGTGCAGGTGCGGCTCGTGCTCTCGCCCGCCTGGACCACCGACTGGATCACCGAGACCGGCCGCCGCCAAGCGCACTACTACGGCATCGCGCCGCCCGCCCCTGGTGGCGATCGCGCGGCGCTCTTCGCCACGGCCACCGTGCCCTGCTTGCGCTGCGGCTCGACCGACACGACGCAGCTGGCCGCCTTCGGGTCCACGGCCTGCAAGGCGCTCTGGCGCTGCGACGCCTGCCGCGAGCCGTTCGACTACTTCAAGTGCCACTGACGACCCGCCCCATGGCCAGTTCCATCCCCCGCTTCCATCGCCTCACGGTGCGCGACGTGCGCCGCGAGACGCCGCACGCCGTGTCGATCGCCTTCGCGGTGCCGCCGGCCCTGGCCGACGACTACGCGTTCACACCCGGCCAGTACCTGACGCTGCGCGCGACCATCGACGGCGAGGACGTGCGCCGGTCGTATTCGATCTGCGCCGGGGCCGACGACGGCGAGCTGCGGGTGGCGGTGAAAGCGGTCGAACAGGGCGTGTTCTCGCGCTGGGTGAACCAGGCGCTGCACCCCGGCGACACGCTCGAGGTGATGACGCCCACGGGCCGCTTCGGCGCCGGGGCCGCCGCCCCTGGCGGCGGCGTCTACGTGGCCTTCGTCGCCGGGTCGGGCATCACGCCGGTGCTCTCGATCGTGCGCACCGTGCTGCAGCGCGAGCCGTCGAGCCGCTTCTTCCTCTTCTACGGAAACAAGAGCGCGGCCGACATCCTCTTTCGCGACTCGCTCACCGAGCTGAAGGATCGTTTCCTCGACCGCCTGGCGGTGCTGCACGTGCTGTCGCGCGAGGCGCAGGACGTGCCCCTCCTCAATGGTCATCTGGACGGCGACAAGGTGCGGGCGCTGCTCGGCACGATGGTGCCGGCGGCCAGTGTGGACCACGCGTTCATCTGCGGCCCGGCAGCGATGATCGACGACGTGCAGGCGGCGCTGCGCGGCCTGGGCCTGCCCGACGAACGCATCCACGTCGAACGTTTCGTCTCGAGCCAAGGCGGACGGCCGCGCCGTGCCCCGGTGGCCGTGGCGCCGGATGCCCCGCCGGCGCACGTGGCCGCGCTCATCGTGGACGGCAAACGCCGCGAGGTGCCCGTGGCCGAGGGCGAAGCGATCCTCGATGCCGCGATCCGCGGCGGCGTCGATCTGCCGTTTGCCTGCAAGGGCGGCATGTGCGCCACCTGCCGGGCCCGGCTCGTCGAGGGCGCCGCGACGATGGACGTCAACTACTCGCTCGAACCCTGGGAAGTGTCTGCCGGCTACGTGCTCACGTGCCAGGCGCACCCCACGACGCCGCGTGTGGTCGTGGACTACGACCAGGTCTGACGCCCCGTGCCGCCGTTGCCTTCACTCCTGCGCCGCAACGCCGTCGAGCCACGACCCGCCGATCTGCCTGGCGTGGCCGCGGAACTCGGCCACGACCGCGCCGGCGCAGCGCACGTGCACGTCGTAGATGCTCGAGCGGCCTTCACGGGTGACTTCGACGGCCGTCGCCACGAGGCGGTCGCCGGGACGGCCCGGCCGCAGGTACGCCACATGGCACTGCGCCGCCACGGCCCGCGGACCGTGCGAGTTGCAGGCGAAGGCGAATGCGCTGTCGGCCAGCGCGAAGATGCAGCCTCCGTGCGCGGTGCCGTGTCCGTTGGTCATCTCGCGGGTGACGGTCATGCTCAGTTCCGCCGTGCCGGGTCCCACGCGATCGATCGTCATGCCGAGCTGCCGGCTGGCGTGGTCGTCGGTCCACATGGCGGCGGCGCAGAAGTCGGCCACGGCCTGCGGATCGTGCGCGTCCACCGCCATCACTCGTGCCCCGTGAACAAGGGCGCGCGTTTCTCGGCGAACGCCTTCACCCCTTCGGCGTAGTCATGCGTCCGCCCTGCCCGCCCCTGCGCGTCGCGTTCGAGATCGAGCTGATGGTCGAGTGTGCTGGTGCTCGACTGATTGAGCAGCGCCTTGGTCAGCGCCAGCCCGAAGGTGGGCTGGGTTGCCAGGTGCGCGGTGAGGGCTTCTGCCTCGGCCATGAGCGCCGCGTCGTCCACGGCCTTCCAGATGAGCCCCCACGCTTCGGCCTGCTCCGCTTTGACCGGCTCGCCCAGGAACATCAGCGCGCGGGCGCGGGCCTCGCCGACAAGACGCGGCAGCACCCAGGTGCCGCCCGAGTCGGGCACGAGGCCAATCTTCGCGAAGGCCTGGATGAACTGCGCCGAGCGCGCCGCCAGCACGATGTCGCAGGCCAGCGCGATGTTCGCGCCGGCGCCGGCCGCCACGCCGTTCACCGCGCAGACGACCGGCTTGCGCAGCGCGCGCAGGCGCCGGATGAGCGGGTTGTAGTGTTGTTCGACCGTCTCGCCGAGGTCGCCATCCGCCGGCACGGCCGCCAGATCCTGGCCGGCGCAGAAGCCGCGTCCGGCGCCGGTCAGCAGCACCGCGCGGCAGGTGTCATCGGCCGCGGCCTCGTCGAGGGCGGCCGCCAGCGCGCGATGCAGCTCGGCGTTGAAGGCATTGAGGCGGTTGGCGCGGTTCAGCGTGAGCTTCACCCAGCCGTCCCGTCGATCGATCAGCAGCACTGTCTCCATCGTTCCCCCGCGCCGCGCGACGCCCGCGCCCCGCGCATCCGCCCCGCATCATACGATAGCGGTATCGGCGTCGCTCCACGCGCCGACACCGGCCGCGCGGCCGGGCCGTATCGCCACGTCTCCGGAGCCCCATCGTGAACCACGCCTACATCTGTGAGTTCGTGCGCACGCCGATCGGCCGCTACGCCGGCGCCCTCAAGGACGTCCGCACCGACGACCTCGCCGCGTATCCCCTGCGCGTGCTGCAGGCGCGGTGCCCGTCGGTGGACTGGAGCGCGGTCGACGACGTCATCCTCGGCTGCGCCAATCAGGCCGGCGAAGACAACCGCAACGTGGCGCGGATGGCCGTGCTGCTCTCGGGCCTGCCGGCGAGTGTGCCCGGCGCGACCGTCAACCGCCTGTGCGGCTCCGGCCTCGATGCGGTGGCCATGGCCGCGCGCGCCATTCGCAGCGGCGACGCCGACCTCGTCATCGCCGGCGGCGTCGAGAGCATGACGCGCGCGCCCTTCGTGCAGGGCAAGGCCACCGAGGCCTTCTCGCGCCAGGCCGAGATCTACGACACCACGCTCGGCTGGCGTTTCGTGAACCCGCTGCTGAAGGCGCAGTACGGCGTGGACTCGATGCCCGAGACCGGCGAGAACGTGGCCGAGCAGTTCGGCATCTCGCGCG
>CADEFD010000193.1 GCA_902826515.1 uncultured Acidobacteriota bacterium | reverse complement strand
ACGTCGGTCACGACCACGGCGTTGCCGCCGGTCTCGCGCCACAGGTCGTGGATGACGTGCGCGGCGTAGAGGTGGCCGCTGTCGGGCAGGTTCTGGATGTCGCGCACCGCCGCATCACCCTTGAGGCTGTCGATGTGGGCGCGCCACGCCGCATGGTTGCCGGGTTCGACACGCGGCAGGAGCGCCTGCAGGAGCTGGCCGCAGTCGCCCACGAGGCCGACGTCCACCTTGACGTTCTTGTTGATCTCGGAGCGGTCGATCTCGAGGTGGATCTTCTTCGCGTTGAGCGCGTAGGTCTTGACGTTGCCGGTGACGCGGTCGTCGAAGCGCATGCCGACGGCAATGAGCAGGTCCGCTTCCTGGATCGACGTGTTGACCCAGGCCTCGCCGTGCATGCCCATCATGCCGAGGTTCAGCGGATGGCTGGCCGGCACGCCGCCGATGCCGAGCAGCGTCATCGCGATCGGGATGTCGGCGTGTTCGGCGAAGCGGCGCACGAGATCCGACGCACCCGAGGCGATGATGCCGTTGCCGGCGAGAATCAGCGGACGTTTCGCCTGGTGGATGAGCTCGATGGCGCGCGCCAGTTCCGCGTCGCCGGGGCGCAGGTCGGGCCGGTGATGTTCGGCGACGGCGTCTTCGGGCCATTCGAAGTCACATGCCTTCTGCTGGCAGTCTTTCGTCATGTCGATGAGCACCGGGCCGGGCCGGCCCGATCGCGCGACATGGAAGGCCTCGCGCACGGTGGCGGCGACGTCCTCGGGGTTGGTCAGCAGGTAGTTGTGCTTGGTGATGGGCAGCGTGATGCCCGTGATGTCGCATTCCTGGAAGGCGTCCGAGCCAATCAGCTTGCTGCCCACCTGACCGGTGATGCAGACGACCGGCGAGGAGTCCATCATCGCCGTGGCGATGCCGGTCACGAGGTTGGTGGCGCCGGGGCCGGAGGTGGCAATCGCCACGCCGACCTGCCCGGTGGCCCGGGCGTAACCGTCGGCCATATGGGCGGCGCCCTGCTCGTGGCGCACCAGCACATGGCGGATCGGGTAATCGAGCATCGCATCGTAGGCGGGAAGGATGGCTCCGCCCGGATAGCCGAAGACGCACGTCACGCCTTCGCGCACCAGCGATTCCCAGAGGATCTGCGCGCCGGTCAATCGTCTTGACGTCATGTTATGGACAAGCCTATTGGCGCGCTGCTTGTCTCGTCAATCTTATAGATTGTTGCGTATCAGTAAGTCCACCTAACTATTCACGGATTGTCGCATGTCGCCAGAAGTGAAGCCGGTGGTTCATTCGGTGCGCAGCGCCTGCCAGGGGTCACGCCCGGCCGCCCGCCGGGCCGGCAGGTAACCGGCAGCCAGCGCAATCACGGCCAGCCCGACGATAGCTCCGGTGATGACCGTGGCTTCGGGCTCGACCAGGCCGAAGAGCGCAGTCTGCATCGCGCGCCCGAGTGCGGCCGCGAGCACGGCGCCGGCGGCCAGCCCGCCGCCGGTGATGGCCAATGCGCGCGACACGCCGAGCCAGGTGACCTGGCCGGGCGTGGCGCCAAGGGCCAGGCGCACCCCCATTTCCCGGGCACGCCGCGCCGCCAGGTACGTCATCAGGCTGTACATCCCGGTCAGCGCCAGGATGATGGCAATCCCGCTCATCACCGTGAGCACGTTCGCGAAGTAGTCGAGGCCGGCGAGGCGGTCGCTCACGACCGCGGTCATCGGCCGCAGCAGCAGGATGGGCTGGTCCGCATCGGCGGCCGCCACCGCGCGCCGCATGCCCGAGGCCAGCATGGCCGGCGTGACCGCGGTGCGCGCGAGCAGCGTGACGCGCAGCGTGGGATCCTGCGCCATCGGCCGGTAGACGGTGGGGCGGCGCTGGCCGCTGATCCAGTCCTGGATCACGTCGTCCACGACGCCCGTGATGGTGATCCAGGGGCCGTCGGGCGCCAGGCGGAAGCGGCGGCCGAGCGGGTCGGCGCCGCCGAAGCAACGTTCGGCCAGCGTGCGGCTCACCACGGCGATGGCCGGCGCGTCGGGGCCGTCGCCCGCCGTGAGGTCCCGGCCGGCGAGCAGCGGTATCCGCATCGCGTCGAAGTATCCGGGCGTGACGCGCACGAAGTCGGTCGTGCGCGCCTCCTGCCGCGCGTCGGTCACGACCGCGCCTTCCGCTTCGAAGGGCCGGGTGGCATATCCCGTCGCGTACGGCAGCGAACTGGCCGCCGCCGCCACGGTGACGCCCGGTTCACCGGCGAGCCGGTCGAGCGCCGTGGCCACGAAGCGCCGCCGCGCGGCCTCGGTGGCGTACGGACGCTCGGCCAGCGTGAGCTCCGCCGTCATCAGTTGCTGTTTGTCGAAGCCCATCGCGCCGTCGGCCGCCCGCCGCACGCCGCCCACGATGAGCGCCGCGGCGATGATGAGGGCGAGACTCAGCGCCACTTGTGCGCCGGCGAGCGCCGAGCGCATCCACTGGCGGCCGGAGGAGGCGGTGGCGGCGCGTGTGCCGCGCGCCAGGTGCTGGCCGCCGGCCCGCTGGGTGGCCTGCAGCGCCGGAACCAGGGCGAACGCGATGGTGGCCACGGCGCCGAGCGCCGCCATCACGCCGAGGGCCGTCACGTCCAGGCGGAGGTACTCGTAGCCGGGGACGAAGCGGACGACCGACGCCGGCAGGATGTCGCGCGCAGTCCGCATCGCGAGCAGCGCCAGTCCGGCCCCGGCGGCCACGCCGAGCGTGGCGAGGCAGGCGCCTTCGATGAGCAGCTGCAGCACGAGGCGCGCGCGCCCCGCGCCGAGGGCCAGACGGATGTCGATCTCGGGCTGGCGTTCGGTGGCACGCGCCAGCAGCAGGTTGGCGATGTTGGCGCAGGCCACGAGCAGCAGCAGGAGCGCGGCGCCCTGCCAGATGACCAGGAACGGGCCGATGGCCTCATCGCCGAGGCCGCGCGCGAACGACATCACGGTCACGCCGCGGGCCCGATTGGTGGCCGGATGTTCGGCGGCCTGGCGCGCCGCAATCGCCCGCAGTTCCTCGCGGGCGTCGTCGAGCGAGTGGCCGGCGGCGATGCGGCCGAACACCATCAGGTTGCCGCCGGTGCGATCCGCCCACGCGGCATCGGCGAGCGCGAGCGGCGCCCACACGTCGGCGCCGTAGGGAATCGCAAACCGCGGCGGCATCACGCCCACCACTTCATACGGCTCTCCCTCGAGGCGGATCGTGCGGCCCACGATGCCCGGATCGCCGCCGAAGCGCCGCTGCCAGGCGGCGTGCGAGATCACGGCGACGCGCCCGGCCTCGGCGCGCCCTTCAGCCTCGGTGAAGGTGCGGCCGGCGACCGGGGTGGCGCCGAGCAGCTCGAAGAACCCCGGCGTCACGCGGAACCCCGGCAGTTGTTCCGGCACGTCCACGCCGGAGAGGTTCGGGTCCCAGAACTCGGCCGCCGCCATCGCCGAGACCGTCGTGGCCGTCAGGCGCCAGTCGCGGAAATCGGCCGGCGCGACCGATTCGCGATCGAGATACGGCGCGTCGAGGCTCGTGTCCGACGAGACGAGCAGCAGCTGATTCACGTCGGGGAAGCGGAAGGGCCGCAGGTAGAGCGCGTCGGCCAGACTGAAGATGACCGCGTTGGCCGCCAGCGCCACGGCCAGCGTGCCGACGATGACCCCCGACAATCCTGGCCGCTGGGCGAGCGCGCGCCATGCGTGGCGCACCTCGCGCGACCAGCCCGCGCCGAGCGTGCTCGTCTGCTCGACGTCGGCCACGGCGAGCCGGCGGCGGGCCGGCCGCCAGGCCGGGACGATCCGGCTGATGGCGAAACGGCAGGCGAGCGGCACGGCCTGACGCCAGTACCAGCGCGTCGCCGCCTCCGGGCCTCGCGCCGCCGCAACCGCCGCGAGCTCCTCGCGCAGATCGCCGGCGACGGCATCGCGCCACTCGGCGTCGCGCACGCTCAGACGCAGCAGGGCCTCGGCGACGGGCGGCGGGACGGGCGTCGGGGTCATGGTTCCTCCAGCAGGGCTTCGAGGCCGCGAGACAGATTGGAGAGCGACGCGTGCATCGCCTTCAGGGCCCGGACGCCGAGCGGCGTCACCGAGAAGTAGCGGCGCGCCTTGCCGCCGCGCTCGGCTGTCGGGTCGCCCATCCGCGAGCGCAGACAGCCCTTGCCTTCGAGGCGTTCGAGCGCCGTGTAGAGCGCGCCGCGCGCCACCGGCCGGCCGGTGCGTGCCTCGAGCAGCGCCCGAACGGGCACCGCGTAGGCATCGTCGCCGCCGTCCATGTGCAGCACGGCCAGCAGCACCGAATATTCGAACTCACCGACGTAGGGCGTGGGCTTCATGACTGCAGTGCAGGCTAAATCATGTCTACGGTGCAGGCAATATAAAGTTCACGGCCGTCGGCGCCTGGCGGCGCGGCGTGTCGATTCTGGCGGGCCACGTACAAATTTGATGCAGGCCGCAGCGCGCCCCCCTGCTATTCGCTGCCGTTTCACGCGGGAGCGGCGTGCCGGCTCATCCGGCGTTGAACTTGCAGACAGCAGCCGGATGCCGCTTCGCGTCGCCCGTACGCTCCTTCCCGCATTGCTCCTCGCCCTCGCAGGCAGCGCGGCGATGCCTCAGGCCGCGCAGGCCGCCCAGCTCGGCCTGTCGTGGACCGACAACGCCACCGACGAAACCGGCTACCTCGTGGAACGCCGCGATGGCGCCTCGGCTACGTTCGCGCAGATCGCGAGCCTGCCGGCCAACGCCACCGCCTACCTCGACCCGGCCCTTCCGGCGGGCAGCGCCTTCTGCTACCGCGTGCGCGCGTTCAACGCCATCGGCCCGTCGGCGTACACGAACGAAGCCTGCGGCACGGCCGGCGGCCCGGTGACGGCGCCGCTCTCGGTGAGCCTGAACCAGACGTCGTTCACGCGCGCTCAGACGCTCGTGGCCACGGTGAACGCCGTGGGCGGGCAGGTGACGACCCCCATCGATGCCTACGTGGTGGTGCAGGCCGGCGGCCTGCTGCTCTCGCTGCAGCTCGATGGCCGCCTCGTGCCGGGACTCGTGCCCATCGCCCGCGGCATCGTGCTCCCCACGGTGTCGGCGCCCTTCGCGTTCCCGCTCGCCGGCGCGCCGCCCGGCAACTACCAGTGGCTCGCGGCGCTGACCGCCCCCGGCACGCTCACGCTGGTGTCGCCGATCGCCTCGACGCCGTTCACCGTGGTGCCCTGAGGCGATGCTGCGGCCCGCTGCCCGCATTGTCTGCGCCTGCGCCGTCGCGGCGCTCGCGCTCACGGCCACCGCGCGCCCACGGGCGCAGGCCGGTCCCTACGACGCCCTCGCACCCGGGCAGTGGCTCGAACTGCCCGGCACCACGATCCGGAGCGTGCTGCCGTCGCCGCTGCCCATCGGCTCGCCGGACGCGATCATCCTGGCCTGGGGCGGCGCCGCCGCCGACACCTCGCGCAACCGCCTCATCGTATGGGGCGGCGGCCACAACGATTACTACGGCAACGAACTCTACGCCCTCGACCTCACGACGAAAACGATGCGGCGGCTCACCGATCCGAGTCCGATCGGCGCGACCACCCGGTGTCTGGGCACGCTGCCCGACGGCAATCCCGCCTCGCGCCACACCTACAACAATCTCGTCTACATGCCGCACGTGGACCGGATGTTCGCCTTCGGCGGCGCCCACGCGTGTCCGCAGGGCGGCTTCGTGAACGACACCTGGACGTTCGACTTCTCGACCAGCCGCTGGCAGCTGATGAACCCGGCCGGCCCGTTGCCCGTGTATGGCGTCACGGCCTCGGCCTACGATCCGGTCACGCAGAAGGTGTTCCTGCACGACACCTACGGGTTCTCGTCGTACGACTTCGCGACCAATCGTTACACCCGGCACATCGCCGACTTCTCGACCGACTACCACCTGACGGCGGCCATCGACCCGGCGCGGCGGAAGTTCGTGCTCCTCGGCGACGGCGTGCAGGTGATCGATCTCGACACCTTCGCCACGGCGCGGCTCGCGACCACGAATACCCCGGCCTTCGTGACGTCGCGGCAGTATCCCGGCGTGGCCTACGATCCGGTGGTGAATCGCCTCGTGGCGTGGCACGGCGGCAACGCCGTCTACGCCCTGGATCTCGCGACGGCATCCTGGACGCAGGTCGCCGCCGGCATCGGCCCGAACGTGCCGGCGCCGCAGCAGGGCACGAACGGTCGCTGGAACTACTTTCCGCAGTACGGCGTGTTCGCCATCGTGAACTCGATCGACCAGAACGCGTTCGTGTTCCGTGCCGGCCCCGCCGGAGGGCCGGGCACGACGGTGCCCGCGGCGCCGACGAACCTGAGGGTGCCGTGAGCGCGCGCCTCATCTGCGTGAACGCTGTGCTGGTGCTGGTGCTGGCGTGGGCACCGGCGCCGTCCGCTCAATCCGGCGCGTTGCCGGCCTTTCCCGGCGCGCAGGGATTCGGCACGACGACGCCCGGCGGCCGTGGTGGCCCGGTGAAGGTCGTGACCACGCTCGCCGGCTCGGGCCCGGGTTCCTTTCGCGAGGCGATGCTCGCGACGGGGCCGCGGATCATCGTGTTCCGCGTGTCGGGCGTCATCGATCTGAGCGGCGACATCATCGTGGCCGAGCCGCAAAGCCACGTCACCGTGCTCGGGCAGAGCAGTCCGGGCGGCATCACGCTCGTGAACGGCGCGATCACCAACTACCAGACCAACTTCCACGACGCGGTGTTCCGCTTCCTGAAGCTGCGCGCGGTGGACGGCGACACGTTCGCCTTCAATCCGGTCTACAACCTGGTCATCGATCACGTGGACATGTCGGGCGGCGCCGACGAGACCTTCGACATCGACTTCAGTCACGACTTCACCGTGCAGTGGTCCACCGTGACCAACAGCAAGCGCGGACCGAACAGCCAGAACTACGGCTGGCTCATCGCCTACCGGCCCACCACGAACATCACGTTCCACCACAACCTGAGCGCGCATCATCAGGGCCGCTGCGGCGCGCAGTTCCACTGGGCGGGCGCCGGGCCGATGCCGGCGGATGGCGCGAAGCTCGACCTGCGCAACAACGTCTTCTACAACTGCGGATTCCAGCAGATCTACCGGGCGGACGTGGCGCCGCCCGAAGGCACGAACTTCAACCTCGTCGGCAACTACGCGAAGAGCGGGCCCGACACACCGGCAGGCTCGATGCTGTTCGGCCTCGGCGGCACGATCTTCATGCAGGACAACCTGTATCCGGGCCAGTCGATCATGTCGATCTACTCGATGCCGACCTACCTCGCGCTGCCGCATTCGTTCCCGCCGGTGGCGACGACCTCGGCCGCGGCGGCCTTCGACGACGTGCTCGACCATGCCGGCGCGTGGCCGCGTGATGCGATGACGGCGCGCACCGTGCAGGAGGTGCGATCGGGCACCGGCACGCTCGGCAAGCTGGACGACGCGCTCAACACGGGCACGGGCCCGGCGCCGCCGGTAGATGCGGATCTCGACGGCATCGCCGATGCGTGGGAACTCGCGCACGGCCTGAACCCGGCCAACCCGCTCGACTCGGCGCTCCTCGACGTGAGCGGCTATGCGCACATCGAGGTCTACCTGAACGAGGTGGCGCAGGCGCTCACGGGACAGGCACCCACGCCGCCGGGTACGCCGGCGCCGCCGACCGGCCTGCGCATCACGCCGTAGCCGGCACGATCAGCGCACCGTCGTCGGCGGACGGCGATGGTGCGTCGTCTGTTCGTAGGCGTAGGCGAGACCGAGGAGCTGGCGGTCGGTCCACATGCGGCCGAGGAACGACACGCCCACCGGGTACCGTCCGCCCATGTAGCCGGCCGGCACGGTGACCTGCGGCAGGCCCGTGGCCGCACTCTCCTCGCACGTGCCGGGTTCGGTGCCGTAGCGTTCCGCGCCGCCTTCGTGTGTGTGCGGGCGCGCCTGGTTGGCGGGGTAGATGAGCGCATCCACCTTCGCCGCGTCCATCGCCGCGACGAGCAGCGCGCGATACGCCAGTCGTGCCGCCACGAACTGCTCGGCCGAGGGGCTCGCCGGCGGCGGCGCGAGGGCGCCCTCGAGACGGCGCTGACCGGCGGGCGCCATCTTGCCCGAGTCGACGAGCTCCTGAATCGTCCGCACCTTCTCGCCGGGCTTCGCGCCGCGCGCAAGGTACGCCTCCCAGCCGGCCTTGAGCGAGCCAGGTGCGGCGCCGCGGGCCTTGGCGTATTCCTCGTCGTAGTTCGGGATCGCGACCTCCACCACGGTGGCGCCGGCACTCTCGAGCTCTCGCACCACCCGCTCCATCGTTTCGGCCGCCTCGCGTTCGCCGGTGACGCCGATGAACCGCTGGCGGAAGACACCGATGCGCGCGCCTTTGAGCGACGCCGTGGTGAGACCGGACGCAAAGGAGGGCCCGGGATGTGCGGCGGCGTCACGGGTGGCGTCGTCCGCGTCGTCAACGCCGGTCACAAGATCCAGGGCGAGCGCGATGTCGCGCACCGTCTTGCCCATCGGGCCAACCGCGTCGTTGAACGTGTTGAGCGGCATCACGCCGGCCCGGCTCGTGTAGCCGCGCGTCGTGCGGATCGTGGCGAGCGAGGCGAAGCCGGCCGGATTCGACAGCGAGTTGCAGGTGTCGGTGCCGAAGGCGAGGGCGGCCAGGCTCGTCGCCACCGCCGTGGCGCTGCCGCCGCTCGAGCCGGCCGTCGAAAGCGACGGATCGTAGGCGTTGCCCACCGTGCCGCCGACGGTGCTGATGCCGAAGTCGCCGAAGGGGAACTCGTCGAGGTTGGCCTTGCCGAGAATGACGGCACCACCCGCTTTCATTCCGGCGGCCACGCGCGAATCGACGCGCGGACGGTGGTCGAGCAGTGCGAGCGCGCCGCCGGTCGTCGGCAGTTCCGTCGTGTCGATGTTGTCCTTGAGCACGATCGGCACGCCGTGGAACGGGCCGCTGACGCGTCCGGCGGCCCGCGCCGCATCGCGGGCGCGTGCATCGGCGATGGCCCGCGGGCTCAGCGCGAGGATGGCGCGGAAGGTCGGCCCGTGGCGATCGAAGAGGGTGGCCCGCGTGAGGTAGTCGCGCACGATGTCTTCGCTCGTGACATCGCCCCGGCCCATGGCCTCGCTCAACTGCAGCACCGTCTTCTCGAACACAGAGAAGGCGGGCCGCGCGGGTGTGGCCGGACTGGTCCAGTTGGCGATGGCGGCGAGTTGCCGCGGCGTGAGTCCGCGAAGGTCCGGCGTGGTCACGAGCCG
>CADEFD010000192.1 GCA_902826515.1 uncultured Acidobacteriota bacterium | reverse complement strand
AGGTAGTAGTCGGCGTCGTACTGGGCGAAGTGCCGCGCCGCCTTGCGCACGGCGTCGGCCGTGCCCTGGAACCAGGCCGTGCTCTCGGGCGTCTGCTCGGCGGCCAGGATCTCGACGAAGCCGCTCGAGAACGTGTCCATCCGGTAGGCGCCGGCGACGTGGCGGTTGAGCGACGCCGAGTTGAACTGCGTCAGCACGAAGATGCGCCGTAAATCGGCGTGCAGGCAGTTGCTGATCGGCACGTCGATCAGCCGGTACTTGCCGCCGATCGGCACCGCCGGCTTCGAACGGTGCTGGGTGAGGGGGAAGAGCCGGCTGCCCTGACCGCCGCCGAGGATGAGAGCGAGCGTATCGCGCATCACCCGAGCAGTGTAAAGCGGCGCGTGCGTTCGGGCAATGCGTGTCAGGAGGATGTTGCCACGCTGTTGCGCCGTCGCAACCGCCGCGTCATGTGGCGCCGCCACACTGCCGGTGATGCGGCTCGATGCTCACGTTCACACCGACGCCACCAGGGACCGCGTCCGCGGACGCTGGGCCCACACCGTGCCGGCCGCCTGCACCAGCCCCGAGCAGGTCTGTGAGCTGGCCCGGTCCCGCGGCATGGACCTCGTGACCGTCACCGACCGCGATGCCATCGACGGCGCGCGCCGGATCGCGGGCGAGGCCGGCGTGATCGTGGGGTGCGAGGTCACGACCGCCTTCCCCGAAGACGGCGTGCAGGTGCGCCTGAACGTCTTCGGCCTCGACGCCACGAGCCATCGCGAGATCCAGCGTCTGCGGCACGACGTCCGCCGGCTGCTGCCGTTCCTGCGCGCGCAGGGGCTCTTCACGTCGCTCAACCACGTCGCGCGGCCCGTCGTCGGACCGATGTCGGCGGTGCATCTCATGGCGCTGCTGCCGTGGGTGGACGGCCTCGAAACACGCAACGGCTCGCTCACGGCCGCGCAGAACCGCGTCGCCGAGAGCCTCGCGCTCGCCACCGGCAAGGCGGCGCTCGGGGGCAGCGACGCCCACACGGCGCGCGGCATCGGCCGCACGTGGACCGAGGTGCCGGGCGCGTCGTCCGCCGCCGAGTTCTTCGACGGATTACGCCAGGGGCGCGGGCACGTCGGCGGTGCGCATGGCCGCCGCGCGACGGTTGCGGCGGACCTCGTGCGGCTGTCGGGCCGGCGCCCGCTGACGCTCGGCCGCGCGCTGTGGCGCCTCCTCCGCGACGAGCGCCACGACACCGACCTGCTCTTCGACCTGTTGTCGCGCCCCGCGCTCGCCCGCGCGCTCATGGCCGACGCCGCCTGACCGGGAGTCTCCCATGCCCTCGCCCTTCACCGAACTGAGCGGCCCGCACCACATCGCCGTCGTGATCCCGGCCTGGAACGCGGCCGCCACCATCGGCGGCGCCCTCGAGAGTGTGTTCGCGCAGACACGGCCGCCGCGCGAGGTGATCGTCGTGGACGACGGGTCCACGGACGACACTGCGGCGATCGCCGCGGCGGCAGGCGCGACCGTGCTGCGCGTCGCCAACGGCGGTGCCGCGCGGGCTCGCAACATCGGCATCGCTGCCGCCGCCAGCCCGTGGATCGCCTTTCTCGACGCCGACGACACCTGGGGGCCCGAGAAGCTGGAGCGGCAGGCGGCGCTCTTCGACCGCTACTCGATGTCGTACACCGACGCGCGCATCGACCTCGAGGGCGCTTCTGTGACGGTGTCGAGCGTGGCACCCTGCCCGTCCGGACTCATCCTCGAGTCGCTGCTGCTGAACAACGTCATCACGACCTCGTCGGTCGTAGCGCGGCGGGACGTGATCCTGGATGCCGGGGGGTTCCCCGAGGCGCAGCGCGCCGTGCACGACTGGCCACTCTGGCTGCGCATCGCCGCGTGGCATCCGATCGGCTTCGTCGATGCGCCGCTGGTCCAGTACCGGATCTCGCCCGGGTCGCTCAGCCGTGACCTCACGCAGACGCTGCCGGGGCATCTCGACGTGCTCGAAGAAGCGTTCTCGCGGCGTGGCGTGGCGTGGAAGCTGCGGCATCTGAAGCGACGGGCGCTCGCCGGCGCCTATCGCGTGGTCGGCTACGAGGCTGGCCGGTCGGCGCAGTGGCGGCTCGCCGCGGGGCTCTTCGCCCACGCGCTCGTGCACACGCCGGCCGACGTCGGCGCCTGGAAAGCCCTGGTCAAGGTGCCGCTCGCGGCCACCGGCGTCGTGCGCTGGTAGCGCCGGCATCGTGACGGTCTGACGGCCGCCGCAAGAGCACGGGACATGGCACACCCGCAGTCTCTGCCCCCCATCCGCATCGCCGTCATCGTCTGCGCCTACAACGAAGAGGCGTACATCGGCCCGTGCCTGTGGACGCTCGTGGCGCAGCACCGTCCGCCGGACGAGATCGTCGTCGTCGACAACGCCAGTCAGGATCGCACCGCGGAGATCGCCGCGGCGGTGCCGGGCGTCCGCGTCGTCCGCGAGGAGCAGAAGGGCCTCGTCCGCGCGCGCGACGCAGGCGCGCGGGCGACCTCGGCGGAGATCCTGCTCTATCTCGACGCCGATTGCCGTGCGCCGCGGGAGTGGGTGGCCCGCGTCGCGCGCTGTTTCGAGCGACGTCCGGCGCTCCTGGCCCTGTCGGGCACCTACCGCTTCTACGACTGGCATCCCTGGGGCTGCCTGCTCATCCGCGCCTACGACCTCACCGTGGCGCCGGCGACACATCTCTTCGTGAAGTACGTCCTGCGCCGCGGCGTCGTGTTCTACGGGGGTAACTTCGCCGTGCGCCGGGACGCGCTCGTCGCCGCCGGCGGCTTCGACACGTCGATCGAATTCCACGGTGAAGACACCAACCTCGGCCGTCGCCTCGCCGCCCTCGGTGACGTGGCGCTGCGCGACGACTGTCACGTCGCCACGTCGGCTCGCCGGTATCGGGCGATGGGGACGTGGGCGGTCGTGCGGTTGTACGTGCGGAACTTCTGGTCGGAAGTCCTGCGGCACCGCCCGGCGGACGCCACGCATGTGGATGTGCGAAACACCTGAGACCCCAACATGTTGCGGGTGCGTCGCAGTTCCGCGATGCCGGTGTCACCCGCGTGCCCCACAGTGACTGCAGGCTCCACGTCCGGAGCCCACGTCCCGGATCGCCGGGCGCCGTCGTTCCCAGCGATGGCTCGCGGCGGCCGCTCGAAGGGGTGGTCGATGAGACTTGATACGCACGTTCATACTCAGCACTCTGGGAACACGTCGATTCGGCCGTTACGGCGTGTGATGCGCGAGTCCTACAACACGCCGGAGCGCGTCTACGAGGTGGCGAGGGGGCGCGGCATGCAGCTCGTGGCCATCACCGACCACGACGAGATCAGCGGCGCGCTCAGCCTGGCGGGCCGTCCCGATGTGATCGTCGGCTGCGAGGTCACCGGCGTCTTTCCGGACGACGGCGTCCGCGTGCACCTCAACGTCTTCGGCCTCGAGCCGGGGCACCACCGCACGATTCAGCACCTGCGTCACGACATCCGCACGCTGCTGCCGTTCCTGCAGCAGCAGCGCCTGTTCACGTCGCTCAATCACGTGGCGAGCGGCATCAACGGTCCGCTCACCGCGGCGCACGTGGCGGCGATCCTGCCATGGGTCGATGCGCTCGAAGTCAGGAATGGCTCGCGCCTCGAAGTGCAGAACCGCACCGCAGAGTGCCTGGCGCTGGCGTCGGGGAAGGCGATGCTCGGCGGCAGCGATTCTCACACCGAACGCGGCATCGGCCTGACGTGGACCGAAGTGCCGGGCGCCCGAACGGTCACCGAGTTCTTCGAGGGCCTGCGCGACGGCGCGGGCGTCGTCGGCGGACAACACGGGAGCCAGCGGACGATGGCGTCCGACATCCTGCGCTTCGCCGCCAGCCTGTATCGCGAGCAGACCGTGGAGATGTTGCGCCGTCCGCTCTCGGTACGGACGCCGGCCATGCTCGGCGCCGCAGTCGTGGCGCTGCCGCTGCTCGGAACCGCGCTTGCCACCGGCGTGCTGCACTTCGTGCACGAGCAGCGCTTCAACCGCGGCCTGCTGTTCGATCTGGTGTCACGGCCCTACGTGCCGGCATCGACCATGGCCGGGATGGCCGACCTCGCGGCCATGGCCGAACGGAGCGAGGTGGCCGAGGTGGCCGCATGACGGCGCGGCGTCGAGTCGCGATATTCACCGACAACGACTTCGAGAAGGTCAACGGCGTCACCACGGTGTTGTCGGCCGTGCTGGCGCACACGCCGGACGACCTGGCCGTGCGCGTGTACACGGCGTCATGGCTCGGCGCCGATCGCGCCGATTACCTGGCGCTGCCCTCGTGGGGCGTCGGGATTCCGTACTACGGTGAGATGAAGATGTACTGGCCGCCGTATCGCGCGCTGCTGAACCGGCTTCGCGAGGACGCCGTGGATCTCATCCACCTGACGACGCCCGGGCCCATCGGCCTGGCGGCCGTCGCCGCGTCCCGGCGTCTCGGTGTGCCGCTCGTGGGCAGCTTTCACACCGATCTGGCGACGTACACGACCATGCTCAGCGGGCACCGCGCCCTGGGAGCGTTCATGCGTCACTACATGCGGTGGTTGTACAGCGGCTGCACCCGCGTGCTCGTGCCGTCGGCGGCGACGCGCGACCTGCTGGCCGAAGCCGGCACGCCAGCCGAGCGGATGGCCATCTGGGGCCGCGGCGTGGATACCGACACGTTCCGCCCGGAACGCCGCTCCGTCTGGCAGCGTGGCGAGTGGCGCGCCAATCCTGAGCGGCCGGTGCTGCTCTACGCGGGCCGGATCTCCGAGGAGAAGGGCGTGCGCCAGCTGCCGCGTCTGCACGACGCGCTGCTGCGCCTGGGCATCGACCACCGGCTGGTCGTCGTCGGCGACGGCCCGCTGCGCGCCGACATCGCACGCGCGTGTCCCGCGGCCATCGTTCCCGGCACGCTCGGCAAGGAGGCGCTGGCGACGGCGTACGCCTCGGCCGACGTCTTCGTGTTCCCCAGTACCACCGACACGGCGGGGAACGTCGTGCTCGAAGCGCAGGCCTCCGGTCTGCCGGTGGTGGTCTCGGACGTCGGCGGGCCGCGGGAGCAGATCGTGCCGGGCGTGACGGGGCTGGTCTGCGGCGGTGACGACGCCGGCTGGATCGCGGCGGTGGCCGGCCTGCTGACCTCCGGAGAGCGGCGGCGCGCCATGGGCGAGGCGGCACGGGACTGGGCCTGCTCGCGGACGTGGGACGCGATGCTCGCCCCGCTCTTCGACACCTACCGGAACGTCGCGCGTGTGGCACCGGCCGCGGCGGTTGCCGGCACGTCCGGCGTGTCCGGCACGCGGCAGGTGGCGTGAGCGTTCCGGCCACCCTGCACCTCACGAACGCGTATCACCCGACGTCGGGCGGCATCCGCACCTTCTACCATGCGCTGCTCGCCTCGGCGTCGAGCCTGGGGCGAACGATGCATCTGGTCGTGCCGGCCGAGGCCGACCGGACCGAGCGGATCGACGGCTGGACGACGATTCATCACGTGCGGGCCGCGCGTTCGCCGTGGTTCGATCGCCGCTACCGGCTGCTGCGGCCCGACCACTACTGGAGCCGCCGTTCGCCGGTCGGGCGGATTCTCGCCGCGGTGCGTCCCGATGTGGTCGAGGTCTGCGACAAATACACGCTGTCGCAGCTGGGGCGTCTGGCGCGCGCCGGCTGGTACTGGCGCGGCCACCGGCCCACGGTCGTCGGCCTGAGCTGCGAGCGCATGGACGACAACGTGCGGGCCTATCTCGCGGGCGGGCGTCATCTCGTGGCCGCCGCGCACGCGTACCTGCGCCGGGTCTACGCGCCGTCCTTCGATGCGCACATCGCCAATTCCCGCTACACCGCCGACGAACTGCTGGCCGCGGCCGGCGTCGAGGAGGTGGCCGTGCGTGGCATGGGCGTGGACACGGCGCTCTTTGCCGCCGCCCGCCCGGACGCGGCCCTGCGGATGACGTTGCTCGCGGCCGCCGGTGGCACCGCAGAGAGCGCGCTCGTGCTGTACGCGGGACGCGTCTCGCCGGAAAAGGGGATCGAGCCGCTGCTGCACGCGTGCGGCGCACTCGCGAGGCTCGGCGGGGCGCGGGATCCGCGGCTCGTCGTCGTCGGCGACGGCCCGTCGGTGCCGTCGCTCCGGCAGGTGGCCGCGCGTGTGGCCCCGGGCCGCGTTCACTTTGCGGGCAACGTCACGGAGCGGACGGCGCTCGCGGCCATCTACGCCAGCGCCGATGTCTTCGTGCACACCAACGACCGCGAGCCTTTCGGCATTGCCCCGCTCGAGGCCATGGCTGCGGGTGTGCCGGTGGTTGTGCCGAATGGCGGCGGCGTGTTGTCGTATGCCCACGGCGGCAACGCGTGGCTCGTGGCGGCGACGGCCGGCGGTTTCGCGGCCGGCATCGCCGAGGCACTCGAGCGCCGCGACGCGGCCAGGCTGGCCTGCGCCAGGCAGACGGCGGCCGATCACGCGTGGCCCGTGGTGGCGCGGCGCTACTTCGACACGCTGGATGCGCTGCACGCGCGGCGCGTGACCCGGCCATGCCGCGCGCCGGCGCCGATATCCGCCACCTCGCCCAGCCTCTGACGCCGGCCGTCCGGCCCTACCAGAAGCCGAGCAGCCGCCACCACGCCAACCCCACCGTGAGCCACACCACGAGGTTCGCGGCGCCGACGATCGCACCGGTGCGCCACCACTCGCCGAGGCTCACGTAGCCCTGGCTGAACAGGATCGGGCCGGTGGTCGTGCCGTAGTGGGTGAGTCCTGCTGGCAGGTTCGTGAGGCACATCAGACTGTAGACGGCAAGCGTCGGCGGCACGCCCACGCCGATGAGCAGCGTCGCAAACGGCGGGAAGAGCGCCAGCATGTGCGAGGTGATGCTGGCAAAGGCGTAGTGCGTCACGAAGTACAGCACGAGCACCAGCACGAGCACCACGAACCAGCCGATGCCGCCGAGGGCCGCGCCGACGGCGGTGGCAAACGCCGTGGGCACGCCGGTGGCGTTCAGCAGCTCGCCCATCTTGAGCAGGCCGCCGTACCAGATGAAGACGTCCCAGGCGGCGCGTTCGGCGACGATGCCTTCCCAGCGCAGCGTGCCGGTCACGAGCATCACACCCAGGCCGAGCAGCGCCACGAACGTCACGTCGAGCCGATGGAAGCCGGTCGTGAGCCACAACACGCCGACGCCGATGAAGACCGCCATCGTGATGCCTTCGAGCCGCCGCACCGGCCCGAGCGCGCCGAGTTCACGCGCCGCGAACGCCGAGGCTTCCGGCGTGCGCGTGACCTCCGGCGGCAGCACGCGGTGCACGACCCACGGCACGACCAGGCACGACACCAGTCCCGGCACGCTGGCCGCGACGAGCCATCCCGACCACGTGACGTCCACTCCGGCGATCTTCGCGGCGAGACCGGCGGCGAGCACGTTGCTCGCCTGGCCGGTGAGGAACATCGCGCAGGCGACGGCCGAACCCTGGTACATCGCGGCGAGCAGAAAGCGGCCGAGGCGCGGGGCCGTGGGGCCGGGCGTCGAGCCGAAGAGTTCGGCGATGCTGCGGCCAATCGGCAGCACCATGCCGGCCGACCGCGCGGTGATCGAGGGCACGCCGCTTGCGAGCGTGACGTCGGTCATCACGAGCGCGTAGGCGATGCCGAGGGAGCTGCCGCCGAAGCGGCGGATGAAGAGCAGGGCGATGCGGCGGGCGAGCCCAGAATCGAGGATGGCGCGGGCCATCAACATCGAGGCGACGACCAGCCACACCGACGGTTCGGCGAAGCCGCCGAGGGCCTCGCGCATCGCAATGCCGTTGGCGGCCATCGCCGTGAGGCCCAGGATCACGAGCGCCGCGCCGGGCATCGGCTGCATCGCCATGCCGGCGATGACCGACACGAAGATGGCAAACGTGCGCCAGCCCTGCGGCGTCACCGCGTCGGGACGCGGGATGAGCAGCGAGATCGCGAGAAAGAGCGCGACGAGGGCCGCCAGGCGGCCGAGGCGAACCGGTGAGCCTGGGGCGGACATGCGCGCGCCATTGTAGTGGCACGCGGTGACGGCGCCCTACGCCGGCGGCGGGGCGGCCTGCGCGGCCCGCGCCGCGCGGGCGCGATCCCGCGACGTGCTGTCCACGTGACCGAGTGCGTGCAGGGCGGCGTCGAACACCGAGGCCACCACCGGATCCTCGGGGCGCACGAGCCGGTAGTGCATCCACACGCCGTCGCGCCGGGCTTCCACCAGGCCGGCCTTGCGCAGATAGGCGAGATGCCGCGAGGCCGTCGGCTGCGACACGCCGAGGCTGGCGTGGATGTGGCACACGCACAGTTCGCCGCCGGGGCCGCCGGGCAGGTCGGCCAGGATGGCGAGAATCCGCAGCCGCGTCTCGTCGGCGAGCGCCTGATAGAGGCTGACGAGCGTGGCCGCGTGTTTCACGCGCGGCGTTGGCAGCGGCGTGCAGCAGGTCGACATATTCGTGTTGACAAATATAGCACGGGATCCTATATTCGCATTGGCAAATATATCAGCCCTTGACGCTGGCCTGCATAGCCGGCACTGGAGACGACCCATGGCGACCCCGATCGACATCAAGACCACGGTGAAAGAGAAGTACGGCGAAGCGGCGAAACGTGCGGCGAGCGGCGGCCTCGCGATCGGCTGCTGCGGCAGCCCGTCGGACTCGGGCTGCGGCGACCCGATCACGTCGAACCTCTACGACGTGGCGGAACAGACGGGCTTGCCGGCGGAAGCCGTGGCGGCCTCGCTCGGCTGCGGCAATCCGACGGCGCTCGCAGAGCTGAAGGCGGGGGAGGTCGTGCTCGACCTCGGCTCTGGCGGCGGCATCGACGTGCTGCTCTCGGCCCGCCGCGTCGGCCCGACGGGCAAGGCCTACGGCCTCGACATGACCGACGAGATGCTGGCGCTCGCCAACGAGAACAAGAAGAAGGCCGGCGCCGAGAACGTCGAGTTCCTGAAGGGCGAGATCGAACACATTCCGCTGCCCGACAACTCCGTGGACGTCATCATCTCGAACTGCGTCGTGAACCTCTCGGGCGACAAGCCGCGCGTCATTCGCGAGGCCTTCCGCGTGCTGAAGCCCGGCGGCCGCTTCGCCGTGTCGGACGTCGTGGTGAAGGGCGACGTGCCGAGCGATATCAGGAAGAGCATGGAGCTCTGGATCGGCTGCGTGGCCGGGGCGCTCGAGGAAGCGGAGTTCCGGCAGCTCCTCGCCGGTGCCGGTTTCAGCGACGTGGACATCGAGCCGACCCGCATCTACAAGGCGGCCGACGCGAAGACGTTCCTCGCCGAGGCGGGTCTCGACCGGCCGGGCCTGGCCGAATCGATCGACGGGCGCTTCATGAGCGCCTTCGTACGGGCGACCAAGCCCGGCGG
>CADEFD010000191.1 GCA_902826515.1 uncultured Acidobacteriota bacterium | reverse complement strand
GGCACCTCGATGCGTTCGACCTTCTCGAGCATCTTGATGCGGCTCTGCACCTGCGCGGCCTTCGTGGCCTGGTAGCGGAAGCGGTCGATGAACTCCTGCACCCGGCCGACTTCCTCGTCCTGCCGCTTCTTCGCCTCGCGCAGGCGCTCGAGCCGCTCGTCGCGCTGCACCAGGTACTGCGAGTAGTTGCAGTGGTAGTCGGTGATCGTGCGCAGCGAGAGATCGGCGATGCGGCTCACGACGGCGTCGAGGAAGTAGCGATCGTGGGAGACGAGGATGACGGCGCCGTCGTACTTCGCCAGGTAGTCTTCGAGCCAGTTCCGGGCGTCGAGATCGAGATGGTTCGTCGGCTCGTCGAGCAGCAGCAGGCCCGGCGCGCGCAGCAGCAGCTTGGCGAGGGCGAGGCGCATCTGCCAGCCGCCCGACAGATGGCCGGCCTCGAGGTCGAAGTCCGACGCGCTGAAGCCCAGGCCGCGCAGGATCGTCGCGACCTTCAGATCGATGGCGTAGCCATCCCCCATGCGGAAACGTTCCTGGAGCGAGCTGTAGCGCTCCAGCATGGCGTCGTGCTCGCCGGCCGGCACGCTCGTGTCGGCCAGGCGATGCTCGAGATCGTGCATCTCGGCCTTCATGTCGAGCAGCGGCTTGAGTGCGTCACTCGCTTCCGCGAACACGGTGCGCCCGGCGTGGCTGAGGCCGTCCTGCGGCAGGTAGCCCACGGTGAGCGCCGTGGGCCGGATCACCTCGCCGCCGTCCGGCTCGTCGATGCCGGCCAGGATCTTGAGCAGCGTCGTCTTGCCGGCGCCGTTCGGGCCGCAGAGCCCCACACGATCGGTGTCACCGACGTGCCAGGTGACCGTGTCGAGCAGCACGCGCTCGCCGAAACGTTTCGACAGCCCGGAGAGCTGGATCATGCGAGCACCCGCGCCGCCGCGGCGACGACCTCCGAAGCCCGCACCGGCTTCACGAGATACCCCGTCACGCCGAAGTTGAGCGCTTCGATGGCCGCGCTCTCGGTCGAGTGGCCGGTGATGACGAGCGCGCGCAGGCCCGGCGCGCGGCGGCGGCCCTCGCGGATGACGCCGAACGCGTCGAGCGCCGGCAGGCGCAGTTCCGTCACGACGAGGTCGTAGTCCTGGGCGCCGAGGCGCGCGGCGGCGACGACGCCGTCGGGGGCGGTATCCACGGTGTGACCGGCGCCGCGCAGCGCCGCGGCGATGACCTCCCGCGCGGCGCCGTCGGGCTCGACGACCAGCACGCGCCGCGCGGCGCCCGGGGGCGCCGCCGCTCCGGCGGCCGGCACGGCCGGCGGGCGCTGCTGCTGTTCGTCCAGCCAGGCGTCGATGTCGCGGCGGCGGAAGCGCCACTGCCGGCCCACCCGCACCGCCGGCAGCTTGCCGGCGTCGATGAGACGGTAGACCGTGCGCAGGTTCACCTGAAGATAGGCGAGCACCTCGTCGGTCGTCAGGAAGGCTTCAGGTTCGGAAGACGGCGTGGCCACCAGCCCTCGATTGTAGCGCGGCGGGCGGGGAAGTCGTGCTGGCGGAGGACTTTGCAGCCGTGCCGCACGGTGCCGGCGGGTGGGTACAATCGACGGAGCGGTCACGGGCGGCCGCGGCCCGGCCAAACACCGCGTGCCGCCGTCAAAGGAACTGTTGGGGCTCGACATCGTGGAGCCGTCGGCGGCCGCCGAACGGACTCGAAGGGAAGGGGCGACGTTCACCGTGCAGGCACTGACGATCACCGACGAAGAACTCGTCGCGCGGTCGATGGACGGCGACGTCGATAGCTTCAACCAGCTCATCAAGCGCTGGGAACGGCCGATCTACGCCCTCGCATACCGCACGCTCGGTCGCGAGGAGGACGCGCGCGACGTCTGCCAGGAGACGTTCCTCCGCGCCTACCGCGCCATCAACGGGTTCAAGGGCCAGGCGAAGTTCTCGTCGTGGCTCTACCGGATCGCCCTCAATCTCTGCCGCGACTGGATGCGCAAGCAGCGCCGTCAGCCCGTCGTGCAGATGCCCGAGGACGTCGACATCACGGAACTCGCGTCGGAACGCGGTCCGGTCGAGTCGATCGAGACCCTCGTGGCCCGCAAGGAGCTCGGCCGGGCGGTAGCGATTGCCATGGCCGCGCTGCCCGAGGAACAGCGCACCGCCATCGTCCTGAAGGAGTACCACGGCCTGACCTTCCAGGAGATCGCGGACATGCAGGGATGCCCGCTCAGCACGGTGAAGACGCGCCTCTATCAGGGGTTGAGCGTCGTGCGGCGGCAGTTGGAGCAGGGCGGCATGTCGGTCGCCGACATCCGCGGGGACGCATCATGAGCACGCACTTCCACTGCGACGACACCGAGACGCTCGTCGCCTATCTCTACGACGACATCGACCCGATCACGCGCGAGGCGGTCGCGCGTCATCTGCCGGGCTGCGCCCGCTGCCGCGACGAAGTCGCCGCGCTCGGCGGCGTGCGGCAGGTGCTCTCGGAATGGACCCCGCCCACGCCGGCCCTCCGTTTCACCGTGGTGCCGGAATCGGCGGTTTCGAACGTGGTCACACCGCACGTGCCCGCCTGGCAGACGGTGCCGCGCTGGGCGCAGGCCATTGCGGCGATGCTCGCCCTGGCGGTCGGCGCGTCGGTGGCCAACGTCCAGGTGCGGCACGATGCCGCGGGGTGGACGGTGTCCACGGGATGGATGGCGTCCGCGCCCGGGGCGGTTGCCGCCGCCGCCGCGCCCGGCGCCGAAGCCGCCTGGCGTCCGGCGCTCGCCTCGCTCGAAGAGTCACTGCGGCGTGAGTTCGCCGCGCGCCCGGCCCTCGTGGCCCCGGTGCAGGTGGCCACGGCTGAAGCGCCCGCCGCGGCGTCAGATTCTGCAGAGACGCTCGCGCGAGTGCGGGCGCTCATCGAGGCCAGCGAGAAGCGTCAGCAGCAGGAGCTCGCGCTGCGGCTCACGCAGTTCGTGCACGACGTCGAACTGCAGCGCCGTGCCGACCTCGTGAAGATCAACCAGGGGCTCGGCCAGCTCGAAGGGCGCACCGGCGCCGAGGTCGAACGCCAGCGCGAGGCCATCAACTACCTGATTCGCGCCGGGCTCCGCCCGCCGCAGTGAAGGGCCCCCTTATCGCCATGCCGAGGACCGTCATGACCCGCACGTCGTCACTTCTCGGGGCCGCCGCCCTGGCGGCCATCGCCTCCGCGGCCACCGCGCAGCCGGTGGCGGCGCCGACGCCCCAGGATCAGCTCCGGCACCAGATCTACCTGATGGAAGGCATGCTCGCGCGTGCCGTCACCTCGGGCGCGGCCCGGCTCAACTCGCAGTTCCGCGCCGTCATGCCCGACATGGTGGTCGTGGCCGGCGATTCGAACGCCCGCGGCTTCCATCTCGACGGCTACGGCGTGTTCTTCGACGTCGAGGTGCCGGTCCTGCGCCAGAGCATGATGTGGAGCCTGCGCACGATGCTCGACCAGGATCAGCAGGGCGCCAGCGAAGCGCTGGCCTCATTGCGCGCTGTCGTCGCCTCCACGACCGGGCCCGATCGCGCCGTGGCGGAAGCCGCACTGCGTCGGCTCGAAGTGCAGTTGCGGCCGTTCGGCCTCGGCCGCCCCGGCGCCGCGCCCGCCGAGCCGCAGGGGATGCAGGCCGCCAGCCGCACCGCCAGCGCGGCGAGTGTGCCCGAGGCGCCGGCCCGGCCGAAGGTGAACGCGCAACTGCTCGAGGATCCGAACAAGGCGTACACCGAAGCGGTCGTGCAGGCGCTCATCGAGGCGATGGTCGACAACGCCCTGCCGATGGTGTCGTTCCTCGAACCCGAGGCGTATCTCACGGTGGCCGCCCGCGACAACGAGCGGCGCGACCTGCTGGCGCCGCCGAATCCCTACGAACAGGTCTCCACCTTCACGCTGCGCATCAAGGCGGCGGATCTCGCCGCCTACCGCGGCGGCAAGATCGGCCGCGAGGAAGCGAAGAAGCGCGTGCAGGTGCAGGAGTTCTGAGACCCGGGAGCTTTTCGCGCGGGGCGGTGTCTCTAGAGGGTATCCTTCCGCCATGCGTCATTTCGCCGTCGCGCTCGTCCTGGCCGTCATGGCCGCCGGCTGCAACAAGGTGGTCCCGATCCACGTGCTCGAGCCGGTCGACGTGACCACCGGCTGGCACGACTCGGGCATCCTCCAGGACGGCAAGAACAAGCTCGTGCCGAGCGTGCAGCTGAAGCTGCGCAACAAGTCCGATCAGCCGATCGACGGCGTGCAGATCAACGCCATCTTCCGCCGCGTCGGCGAGCAGGAGATGTGGGGCGAACACTACGGGTGGGCGGTGCGCAAGGAGGCGCTGGCGCCCGGCGCGACCACCGGCGTGATGGTGATGCGCTCGGCGCTCGGCTACACCGGAGACCAGCCGCGCATGCAGATCATGCAGCACAAGGATTTCATCGACGCCAAGGTCGAGATCTACCTGAAGAAGGGCTCGCAGACCTGGGCGAAGCTCGGCGAATTCCCGATCGAACGCCAGCTCCTCACGCAGTAGCCGCCCTATAATCGCGGGCATGTCGCAGGCTCCCGCGAACCCGCCCACGCTCGAACGCCGCCTCGGCAGCCTCGACGCCGCGGCCATCGTCGTCTCGAACGTCATCGGCGGCGGCATCCTCTTCACGCCGCCGCAGGTGGCGGCGACGGTGCCGCATCCCATCCTCTTCCTCGCCACGTGGCTGGCCGCCGGCATCCTCGCCTTCGCGGGCGCGATGGCCTATGCGGAACTCGCGGCGCTGCGTCCGCGGGCCGGCGGCGAGTACGTCTACCTGCATGCCGGCTTCGGCCGCGTCGCCGCCTTCCTTACCGGCTGGACGTCGTTTGTCGCCGGGTTCTCGGGTGCGATTGCCGCCAGCGCCGTGGTGCTGGCCTTCTACCTCGGGCGGTTCCTGCCGATTGCCGGCAGCGACCAGGTGCTGCTGTCGTTGCCGCTCGGGTTCATCACCCTCTCGGTGTCGCCGCAGACCATCACGGCGCTCACTGCCATCTGGCTGATGTCGTGGATTCACCTGCGCGGCGTCGGCCCCGGCCGCCTCGTCGGCAACGTGCTCGCGAGTCTCAAGGTGACCGCGCTCGTGCTCTTCATCGTGTTCGGCTTCGCCTTCGGCACGGGGTCCTTCGACAACCTCACGACCGCCGCCGCCGAACCCACCACCGGCGCCTGGCTCTTCGCGCTCGTGCCGGTGCTCTTCACCTACGCCGGCTGGAACGCCGCCTCCTACGTGGCCGAGGAAGTGCGCGACCCGGGACGCAACGTGCCGCGCGCCCTGGCCCTCGGCACGGTGGCCGTCGTCGTGCTCTATCTGTTCCTGAACGCGCTCTATCTCTACGTGCTGCCGGTCAGTGAACTCGCGGCCGTGCGCGGCAGCGTGCTCGATGTGATTGCCGACCGGCTGCTCGGCCAGCGGGCCGGCGACGTGATGGGCGTGGTGTCGATCGTGAGCCTGCTGGCCAGCATCTCGGCGATGGTGTTCGCCGGGCCGCGTGTGTACTACGCGATGGCGCGCGACGGCGTGTTCTTCCCGGCGGCGGCCACCGTGCATCCCGTCTACCGCACGCCCGCCACGTCCATCGTCGCGCAGGCGCTGTGGAGTTCGCTGCTCGTGCTCACCGGCTCGGCCAACGACCTCACGACCTACACCGGCTTCTCGATCACCCTCTTCAACGGCGTCGCCGTGGCCGCGCTCTTCGTGCTGCGCTGGCGTGAACCGAACGCGCCGCGTCCGTACTCGACCTGGGGTTATCCGGTCGTGCCCGGCCTCTTCGTGGCGGTGTGCGCGGTGATCGTGGCCAACGCGCTCTGGACCGATCTTGGTGTGCCGCTGCTCGGCGGCACGTCGATGGGGCCGTCGGCCGCCGGCCTGCTCATCATCGCGCTGGGGCTGCCGCTCTACGCGTGGTTCACGCGGCGCGCGCCGGCCGCCTGATCGCGTCGCTGCGCGGCGCCGTACACAACAACGGCCGGCGAGGGGATCGCCGGCCGTTGCCGCGTACTCTGTTCGTGGTGCCGCGGCTCAGGGCGTGGTCTGCATCTCGCCGCGATAGGTGATGGTGCGTCCCGGCTGCACGCGCACGTCGAAGATCAGCGTCTCGAACCCGGGCTTCTTGATCTCGACGCGGTAGCCGCCATCGTCGAGCCTGAGCTGCTGCCACAGGCCGTCGAAGTCGTCCACGATGCCGGCGTAGTAGCCATCCACGTAGACCTCGGCGTCACGCTCCTTGACCTTGATCCGGACGCCGCCGGTGCCCCAGCCGCCGTTCCAGCCGCCGCCCCAGGTGTTGCCCCAGCCGCCGCCGTAGTACCCGCCCCAGTTGTTGCCGTAGTAGCCATTCCACGCGCCCCAGCCGCCGTAGGCGCCATACGCGGGCCAGCCCCAGCCGTACCAGCTCCACGGGTCGTAGTAGTAGTAGCCCAGGCCGCCGACGCCGGCGTAGTAGCGGCGCCCGTACGAATTGCCCCAGTTGGCGTTCGGCGGACGCGGCGCCCGGCTGCGGGGCACGGCCTGCGCGACCTGACCGCCGCGGCCGTCGTTGTCGGGGTTGCGGACGCCGCCGCCGCGCCTGACGGCGCTGCCTTCACCGCGGCTGCTGCCGCCGCCGCTCACCCGGCCGCCGCTGCCGCCACTGCCGCGGCCGCTGCTGCCGCCACTCGGGCGGCGCCGGCCGCCCTGTTCCTCGAAGGCCGGCATGGCGGGGGAGGCCGCCGGCGCCTCGGCCCGGACTCGTGGTCCGGCCTCCGGCAGCCCGACCCGTTCGGGCGCCCGTGGCGCCCGCGCCGCGCCGCCGTCGTTGTCGCGCGCCCGCACGCGTTCGACGGCCTGCGGGGCGGGAGCGGCGTCCTGGTGTTCCGGCACGCCGGACGGTTCCTGTGCGAACACAGGGGAGACGGCCAGCGCCAGAAGCGCGGCCGGCAGGATCACGCGTGAGGCTTTCATCACACCACCTCGGGAAGGGAAGGCAGACTGCACGCTCCTCAGGACTGCAACTTCACTGCCAGCGAAAAGCCCGGCCAATGGCCGGCACGGGCCGGCCCTTCGTCCAGATTCCTTGACAGTCCTTTTCGCCAGCGGGGACACTGGACCACGCGCGCCCCGCCTCCCGCGCCCGAAATCCTCCCCAGATGCCGCCGCTGCCTCCGTCGCGCCCCGCCCCTGCCGCCTCGCGGCCGGCCGGCCCGCACGCGGGGCGCCGGTTCGCGACGCTCGCGGCCGTGCTGGCGCTCATGGCCGCCGGCTGCGGCAAACGCGGCGCGCCGCTGCCGCCGCTGCCGCGGGTGCCGGCCGCGGTGTCGGAGTGGTCGGCGCTGCGGAGCGACGACACGGTGGCCCTCACCCTCGTCGTCCCGGGCACGAACGTCTCGGGGGATGCGCCGGGCGATATCGCTGGCATCGAGGTGTACGCGGTGACCGCCGAACGCGCGCCCGAACTCGAGGCCGGCCGCGTGCCCGCCGAGATGACGCTCGTGGCCAGTGCGCGGGTACGCCGTCCGCTGCCGCCGTTGCCGGCCGATGCACCCGCGGCCCTGCCGGCCGTGCCGCGCGAGCCCGGACTCGATCAGGGCGAGCGGACCACCTTCCGCGAGGAGCTCACGCCCGCCCTGCGCGCGCCTCGCGCGAGCGCGCCGCTCGAGCGCGACGCGCCGGCACCGGTCGTGGCGAGTGACGCGCCCGCGCTTTCGCTGCCGCTCGTCTTCGTGCCTGAAGGCCGGTCACTGAAACGGCACTACGTGGCCGTGGCCGTGAGCCGGCGCGGCACGCGCGGCGCGTGGAGCGCCATCCGCTCGGTGCCCGTCGGCCCCGTTTCTGGCGCACCGTCGGCGCCGGCTCTGACCTACGACGCGGCTGCCGTCACGCTCACGTGGACGGCCGCAAGGGACGCCCGTTCGGGCCCCCTGCCGGCCACCGAGGACACCCTCGAATCGCGGCCGCTCGGCCCGCCCGGCGTGGCCACCCGCTACGTGATCTACACGACGGCGCCCGATGGCAGCGCGCCCGCGCGTCTCACCGAGCAGCCCGTCGCCGCGCTGACGCACGTCACGGCGGGTGTCGAGTTCGGGCGCGAGCGCTGCTTCGTCGTGCGCGGCGTCGATACGCTCGACGGCGTGGACGTCGAAGGCCCGGCCTCGCCCGCGGCCTGCGTGACGCCGGCCGACACGTTCCCGCCGCCGGCGCCCACGGCGCTCGAAGCGGTGGGCGGCGCCGGTGTCGTGAGTCTCATCTGGGAGGGTGTGGACGCGCCGGACCTTGCCGGTTATCTCGTGTTCCGCGGCGTGGCGGGCGGCGAGCCCGCCGAGCAGCTCACGCCGGAACCGATCCGCGCCAGCAGTTTCGAAGACCGCGCCGTGACGGCCGGCACCCGCTACGTCTACGTGGTCGTCGCGGTAGACTCGGCAACGCCGGCCAATCGCAGCGGTCCGTCGAACCGGGCGGAAGAGACGGCCAGACAGTAGGGCGGGGCTCGGGACCCGGGGCTCGGGGCTCGGGAGACATGAGACGAGGCGTGATGGACAGAATCTATCGGGTGCGGCAGGGAATGGGCGGGCGCTATGCGGTGGAACGCGACGGCGCGTTCTTCTGGCTCGAGGGCGACGTGTTCGGCGACTACCGGCCCGGCGCCGCCATCGACGGACCGCTCGGACAGGTGCTGTCGCCGGTGCTGCCGTCGAAGATCCTGGCCATCGGCCTCAACTACAAGGATCACGCCGCCGAGATGAAGAAGGCGCTGCCGGCCGAGCCGCTGCTCTTCATCAAGCCGGCCACGACGGTCATCGGGCCCGAGGCCGACATCCACATCCCCTCGTGGTGCGGACGCGTCGAGCACGAATCCGAGATGGCGGTGGTCATCGGCCGCCGCGCGTCGCGCGTGAAGGCGAAGGACGCGATGTCGTACGTGCTTGGCATCACCTGCCTGAATGACGTGACCGCCCGCGAACTGCAGGCGAAGGACGTGCAGTACTCGCGCGCCAAGGGCTTCGACACCTTCGCGCCGATCGGTCCGTGTATCGCCGTCGGGCTCGACCCGTCGGAGCTCGAGGTGGAAGGCTGGGTGAACGGCCAGAAGCGCCAGCACTCGAACACGCGCGAGCTCATCTTTCCGGTGCCCTACATCATCGAGTGGCTCACCCGCTTCATGACCCTCGAGCCGGGCGATGTCATCACCACCGGCACGCCGTCGGGTGTCGGTCCGCTCGTGCCCGGCGACCGCATGATGGTCAAGGTGCAGGGCGTCGGCGCGCTCAGCAATCCCTGTGTCGAGGCGCCGCAGGCATGAGCGACCCGATTGCGAAGCTGCGCGAGCTCGAACGCCGCGCCGAACTCGGCGGCGGCGAAGACCGCCTGCGCCGGCAGCACGAGGCCGGCAAACTCGTGGCCCGCGAGCGCATGGAGCTGCTCTTCGATCCGGGCACGTTCGAAGAGATGGACAAGCTCGTCACCCACCGCTGTCTCGACTTCGGCATGGAGACGCAGATCGTGCCGGGCGACGGCGTGGTCACCGGCCACGGCCGCGT
>CADEFD010000190.1 GCA_902826515.1 uncultured Acidobacteriota bacterium | reverse complement strand
CCGAGCAGGAAGAAGTTGATGTCGCTGTAGACGAAGCGCTCGCCGGGCGCGGACTGCGGCACTTCATCCTTCGCCAGGTCGATCGCCGCCTCGTAGCCCTTCCACGGATCGCCGAGGTCCACGTCCGGCCGGAGCCCCGACACGTGCGTGAGCAGGTGGCGGATGGTGATGCCGCCCTTGCCGAACCGCTCGAACCCCGGCACCCAGGTGGCCACGGGGTCGGTCAGCCGCACGACGCCCCGCTCCACGAGCTGCATCACGGCGGTGGTCGTGGCCACGACCTTGGTGAGCGAGGCCATGTCGAAGACCGTGTCGAGGGTCATCGGCTCGGCCAGCGGGGCCACGGCGCGCTGGCCGTAGGCTTTCTCGAACAGCACCGTGTCGCCCCGGCCCACCACCACGACCGCGCCGGGCATCCGGCCGTCGGCGAGGCCTTTGGCCACGATCTGGTCGATTTCCGCCAGACGGGCCGCATCGACGCCCGTGGCACGGCTGGCGGCGGCCCGGGTGGAAGCTGTCTGCGCAGCGGCCGGGCCGGCCAGGCCCAGCACGACCACCAGAAAAGGCACGAGGAACGTCTTACTGGACATGGCGGGATCCCTACCGGGCTGCTAGCATATACTCCGTAGGTTTTCCGGTTTTCGAGGAGAGAGACACGATGCGTGAAAGTCTGAAGCTGTCGGTTGCGGCCCTGGTGGTCGTGCTGCTCGGCGCGCTTCCCGCTATGGCCCAGACGGGCCGCATCGGCGGGCTGGTTCGCGATGACAAGGGCCAGCCCCTGAAGGGTGCCACGGTGGTGGCGGAGAACCCCGCGGCGTCGCCGCCCTCGTTCACCGCCACGACCGACGACAAGGGTCGCTTCTCGATCATCGGGCTGCGCGCCGGGAACTGGAAGCTCACGGCCTCGGCCCCGGGCTTCCAGCCGTCGGTCGGCCAGGTGCCGATCCGCACCATCGGCCAGCCGAACCCGCCCGTGGAGTTCACGCTCGCGGCCGGTGCGCCTGGTGCTGCCGGTGCCCTGGCCGGGGTGAACACCAAGGAACTGCAGGGTGAACTCGCCGCCGCCGAGGCCAAGATGACCGCCAACGACTTCGACGGCGCCATCGCCGCGTATCAGGCGATGCTCGTCAAGGTGCCGGCGCTCAGCATGCTGCACCTGCAGATCGGGCGCGCCCAGCGCATGAAGAAGGACTACAACGGCGCGCTCGAGTCGTACCAGAAGCTGCTCGCCGCCGACCCGAACAACGAACGGGCGAAGGTCGAGATCGGCATGACCAACCTCGAGAAGGGCGACCTGCCCGCCGCCGACGCGGCGCTGAGCGAAGCCGCGCAGAACATGAGCGCCGGCCGCGAGGTGTTCTACAACCTCGGCGAAGTGAAGTTCGCCAAGGGCGAGACGGACGAAGCGATGAAGTGGTACCAGCGCGCGATCGACGTCGACGCGAACTGGGCCAAGCCCTACTTCAAGCTCGGCCTCGGCAAGCTCCAGAAGGCCGACATGCCCGGCGCGCTCGAGATGATGGAGAAGGTCATCGCCGTCGAGCCGACGTCGGCCGAAGCGGCGCAGGCCAAGGCCCTCATCGAACAGCTCAAGAAGGGCTAAAGAGCCGGGGCTCGGGGCTCGGGTCCCGGGGCTCAGAACACACGCCGGACCGGCGGTCCCTCACGGGGCCGCCGGTTTTGCTTTGTACGGGAACTATCGCGGCGGCGGGGCGGCGAGGCGGCGCGTGGCCTCGTCGATCATCCGGTCGATGTTCGGCGTGGCCGGATCGCGGTCGCGGGCGGCTTTCCAGCTGGCCAGCGCGTCGCTGAAACGTCCGGCGCGGGCGGCGAGCACGCCGCGGATGACATACGGGCGGGCGGCGGACGGATCGAGCGCGAGCGCGGCCTCGACCACCCGCGCCGCCTCGGCGTCTTCCCCGCGCTGGGCGTGCAGCCAGGCGAGCGTGGCCTGCATCGGCGCCGACTCGGGGAACGAGCGCAGGCTCGTCGCGAGGTCCTGCTGCGCACGCGCCAGCGCCTCCCCGGCGCGTCCGGGCGCGGTCGACACATCGAGCGCGAGCAACGACTCGGCGGCCCGCATCCGCACGACGCGGGCATCGTCCACGAGGCGCGCCATCAGCACCGCGATGACCCGCTCGTCGCGCTGGTCGAGCGAGCCCAGCGTGCGCACGGCGGCCGCGCGTACCATCGGCTCGGGGTCGGAGGCGGCGCCGAGCAGCGCGCCGAACACCCGCGGCTCGACACGTCCGTCGCGGGGGCCGCGCGCGGCCACCTGACGTCCGCGCTCGGTGGACGTCTGGCTCGCCGCCGGCGTCGTATCGAGCACGCGCGCCCCGGCCAGCCGCGCGATGTATTCGAGGGCGCTGGCGCGAATCACGGCGCCCTGCGTGCGGTCCACGGCGAGCGAGGCGAGCGCCGGCACGGAGGCGGCGTCGCCGGTGCCGGCCGCATACATCGTGGCGGCGAGCGTGGCGCTCTTCTTCCGGCGCGCGCCGTCGCCCCACCAGGCGTCCATCTGCGCCGCCGCCCATTCCGGCGTCTTGTCGTCGTGACAGGTGGTGCAGGCGTTCGGCACGCCGAACGCGGCCGTGGTTTCCGGCACCGGCGACTGGAACGTGTGATCGCGGCGCCGCATCAGGAGCCGCCAGTTCACGTCGCTCATGTGGCAGTTGATGCAGCGGCTGCCGTCGGAATCCGCCTTGTGGAACGAATGCCGCGACAGCTCCGCGTCGCTCCACGGCTGCGCGCGCTCGAGCAGCTCCGGCGCGCGGCTCGTGACGCGCGCCAGCGGCGACTGCGGATCCGCGGCGGCGCCGGCGTCCGCCGGGCCCTGATGACACTGCGTGCAGAGCACGTCGCCGGTGCGGCCGGTGCTGACGTCCACCTTGAGCGAGAAGGGGTTGTTCGCCGTGCCGTGGGCCAGATGGCAACTGGTGCAGGTGACGGCGCCGGCCTTGAAACAGCCGGAGAGCGTGAGGGCCTGGGTGCGGTTGAAGCGGTTGGGGCGCCCGTCGGGCCAGAACTCGCCCTGCGCGTCGAACTCCGGCAGCGGCTCGCTCAGCAGGAACGGCACGGCGTGGTCTTCGTAGCGATCGCCGGCTTCGAAGTCCGTGAAGAGATTCCGCTTGTTGCCGTGGCAGTAGCCGCACGTGTCGAAGGTGCGGCGCGGCGCGGCCGTGCGCGGCGAGAAAATCCTGAGCGTGTCGCTCAACTGGCGGTTGTCGGCGCGCGAGCTGTAGGTGGGGATCGATGTCGGATCCTGCTCCCACGTCTTCATCAGCGCCACGTGCGACCGGCCCGGACCGTGGCACGCCTCGCAGCCGATGCCGAGTTCCGTCCACGATGTCTTGTAGGTGGCGTCCGCCGCCACGTAGCCGCGATCGAGATTGGTGGCGTGGCAGTTGAAGCAGTTCACGTTCCAGATCTGCTTCATGTCGTGCGCGCCGTCGGGGATGGGGGTGGTTTCCTTCCAGTCGAGCCAGCGCTTCGCCTCGACGTGCCAGAAGACCGGCAGCACGTACATGCGGCCGTCGGGCAGCGTGGAGAGATACCCCTGGAAGCGCTTCGAGCCGAGCGTGTAGTCCACGCTGTGCGTCTCCGCGGCGCGGCCGGCGGCACGCATGGTGACGAAAGGTTTGCCCTGCCGCATGCCGAAGTCGTACGAACGGCCGTGCGCGGTGAAACGGGCGTCGCGCGAGAAGTCGCCGAGCAGCGTGGCTTCCGCCACCGGACGCGTCATCTGGATGTGCAGCGACGCCTTCCAGCGCGTATAGGCGTCGGCGTGGCACGACTCGCACGCGGCCGAGCCCACGTAGTCGGCGGACGGTGTGGGCGGGGCGCCGGCAACGGGCGCAGCAGCGGGGCGAGGCGATTCCGCGCGCTGGGCTGCCAGCCACGTGGACGCCGCGAGAATGGTCGCGGCAACGACGAGAATCCGGGACCCGGTGCGCATCCGGGTTGCAGAATACGCCATTTGTAACGGGGTCTGTCACGGTCACCGGATACCACCGTTTCGTTGCAACGGGTGACCGTGACAGACCCCGTTACAAATGGAGCTGCTTTTCGCGGACCAGGTCCTCGTACAGCGTCTCGATGTCGGTCACGAGGCGGCCGGCGTCGTAGGTGGCGGCCACCCGCGCCCGGCCGTGCTGGCCCATCGTGTGGCGCATCGCCGGGTCCGCGAGCAGGGTCAGGATGTGCCGGGCGATACCGGCGGCGTCGTCCATCGGCGCCAGCAGGCCGCTCACCCCGTGCTGCACGACATCGGCCACGCCGCCGACCTCGGTCGAGACCACCGGCACACCCGACGCCATCGCCTCGATGAGCGCCACCGGCGAACCTTCGTTGCGCGAAGTCAGCGCCACGACGTCGATGTCGGCGTAGAGCCGGTCGATGTCCGCGCGCCAGCCGAGGAACCGGACGGCGTCCGTGAGGCCGAGCGCCGCGGTCTGCTGCTCGAGCGTCTGCCGGAGCTCGCCGTCGCCCACGATGAGGAAACGCGCGCCCGGCACCTGCCGCCGCACCTCGGCGGCAGCCGCGAGGAACACCTCGTGCGCCTTGATGGGCACGAGCCGCGCCACGATGCCGATGAGCGGCGCGTCGCCCACGCCGAGTTCGGCGCGCAACTCGCCTCGCCGGCGCTCCGCCACGAGCAGCGGCGCCAGATCGAAGCCGAGGGGCACGGCGCGATACTGGGCCGCCGTGCCCACGCCGAGCGCGATGAGTTCGTCGCGCACGCGCGAGGTCACGGCCAGCAGCCGGTCGGTGCGCCAGGCGAGACTGCGCTCGATGCCGCGGTAGACGGCCGTCTTCGCCGGCGAGAAGTACCCGCGCAGCACGTGCCCGTGATACGTGTGCACGATCGCCGGCACGCCGGCGAGAATCGCCGCCGCGCGTCCCACGGCACCGGCCTTTGCCGTGTGCGTGTGCACGACGTGCGGCCTGATGCGACGCATCAGCGACACCAGGCGCGACAGCGTCTGCACGTCGCGCAGCGGCCGGATTTCACGGCCGAGGTCGGGGATGATCTCGACGTTCGCGGTGCGGCCGTGCAACTCGAGGTAGTTGCCCTCGCCCGCTTCCTCCGTGCCGGTGACGAGCGTGGACTCGAAACGCGCGCTGTTCAGCCGCTCGTGCAGCAGCGTCGAGTGGATGGCCGGCCCGCCGATGTTCAGGCGGGCGATGATGCGCACGACGCGGATGCGGCCGGACGGTGTTGTGCTCATGCCTCGGCCCGCCAGGCCTGCCACATCAGCACCGTCCACAGCCGCGGCATGTGATTCGCCTGGCCGGACACGTGTTCCTGCCACGCGCGACGGATCGGCGCCGGGTCGAGGGCCGCCTCGCGCAGCGCGCTTTCAGAGAGCAGCGCTTCCGCCCACGGGCGCAGCGGTCCGCGCAGCCACGCGTGCACGGGGATCGCGAAGCCGGCCTTCGGCCGATTCACGAGCGCATCGGGCACGTACTTCCGCAGCACCTGGCGCAGCGCCCACTTGCCCTGCCCGGCGCGGATGCGGCGCTCGATCGGCTGCCGCCACGCCCACTCGACCACGCGGTGATCGAGCAGCGGCGCCCGCGCTTCGAGGCTCACCGCCATACTGGCGCGATCGACCTTGGCCAGGATGTCGTCGGGGAGATACGTCATCGTGTCGAGGAGCATCATGCGCTCGACGAAGCCGGGCGCGACGGCGTGCACGCGGGCATCGTGCAGGAGCGCGCTCGCCTCGCCCTCAGGCGCGATCGTGGGCGGTGTCTGCCACTGCGATACGAGTGACAGATACAGATCGTCGGGCTCGGGAGCGGCGATGGCGGTGCCGAGCTTGTGCAGCTTGTCGCCGAGCGCCTTCTGCCGGAGCGCACCTGAGACACGTCCGCCGAGGCGGCCCACGGCGTCCCACGTGGACGGCGCCACGCTGGTGAGCAGGTGCCCGGCGCTCTGACGCGCCCAGCCGGGCACGCCGGCCGTGCGCGCGACGACCCGCGGCGCGAACAGATACCGGTTGTAGCCGCCGAACACTTCGTCGCCGCCGTCGCCCGAGAGCGCCACCGTCACGTCGCGCCGCGCCATCTGCGACACGAGGAACGTCGGGATCTGCGAGGAATCGGCGAACGGCTCGTCGAACATACGGCCGAGCCGCGGGATGACGGCGCGCGCTTCATCGGCCGTGACGTAGAGCTCGGTGTGCGTCGTGCCGAGGTGCGCGGCGACCGCCTTCGCGTCCTGCGCTTCGTCGTAGCCGGCCTCGTCGAAGCCGATCGTGAACGTGCGCACCGGACGCGGGCTTTCGGCCTGCATCAGCGCGACCACGGTGGACGAGTCGATGCCGCCCGACAGGAACGCGCCGAGAGGGACATCCGCCACCATGCGCCGGCGTGTGGCATCGCGCAGCAGATGGTCGAGTTCCTCGATCGCGGCCGTGTCGTCGAGGGTCGATCGCGAGCGCGCTCCGTCGGCCGCCACATCGCGCGGATCCCAGTAACGTGTAACCCGCGGCACCTCGCCGGGCTTCACGCGCGCGTAGGCGCCCGGCAGGAGCTTCTGCAGCCCTTCGTAGATGCACTGCGGGCCGGGCACGTAGGCGAAACGCAGGAACGCGGCCTGCGCGGCCGGCGAGATGCGAGTCGGGCACGCCGGGTGGGCGCGCAGCGCCTTCAGTTCCGAGCCCCACAGGAACGTACCGTTCGCCCAGCCGTAGTAGAGCGGCTTCTTGCCCAGGCGGTCGCGGGCCATCCACAGCGTGCGGTCGTGCCGGTCCCACAGCACGATCGCGAACATGCCCCAGAGCCGCGCGAAGGTCGCCTCGGGCCCCCAGCGCTCGATGCCGGCGAGCATGACCTCGGTGTCGGACGTGCCGCGGAAGCGGGCCCCGAGCCCTTCGAGTTCGGCACGCAGGTCCTGGTAGTTGTAGATCTCGCCGTTGAACGTGACGACGAAGCGTTCGTCGCGCGACAGCATGGGCTGGTGCCCGGCGGGCGAGAGGTCGAGGATGGCGAGGCGGCGGAAGCCCAGGGCGACGCCGGCGGCTTCATCCACCCACGTGCCGCGGTCGTCAGGGCCGCGATGCACGATCGCGTCGGTCATCCGGCCGGCGGCCTCGTGCAGGCCGGTGGCCGGAAGGATCGACTCGGGATGCCAGAAACCTGCAAGGCCGCACATGCGTGGCGCGCTGAATCGGAGGGAGGGGAAACCTGTCGAGGTGAACTCGATTGGTTAGGCCGCAGTCTACCCTATCTGCTACGATCTCGCCCTGACGATGTGGGCGTTCGTCGCGCAGACGGCACTGGCCACCCTGGCCACCGCCGCTCTGGTGTTCGTATACCGGTGGATCCGGAGCCGTGCCCCCCTCGCGGCATTCCTGTTCGCAGCTGGCTTGGTCGCGCGCATCGCGGTGGGCGCCGGCCTTGCCCTGTCATGGCTGAGCACCGCCCCTCCCGCGGCTGTCTTCACGCCTGACGCGCGCTGGTTCCCCGACGCGCAGATGTATTACGAAGACGCGAGCCTCGCGGCTGACGTCGGCCTCACCGAAATCAGCGACAGCCAGGCGTCGCCCACGTTCGTGCGCAGCCTCGCGATCTGGATGCGGATGGCCGGCCCGAGCCACGGCGCGGCGCATCTGCTGAACGTGCTCGTCTATGCGGCGGTGTCGCTCGGCATCTGCCTGGCGCTCACGCGACGGCGCGACGCCATCGGCGCCCGGGCGACGGCGCTCGTCGTGGGCGTCTTCGCCCTGTCGCCCAACCTCATCATTCTGGCCTCGCAGCCGCTCAAGGACACGCTCTTCTTCGGCGCCCTCGCGCTCGTGGTCATCGGCCTGTGGTGGGTGCTGCCCGACACACCGGGCGCGCCGGTGCGCCTCGCGCCAGTACCGCTGGCGCTCGTGCTCCTCGGCATCTACCTGATGTCGGGCATGCGCGCCTACTTCGGCCTGATGATTCTGGGCCTGCTCGGCGGCGTGCTCTTCCTGCGCGGGGTGGCGCTCATCCGCCAGCAGGGCCGCGTGCCGTGGCGCTACGTGGGCGCAGTGGCCGTGGTGCTGGCGGTGGTGTGGACGGGCTGCCGGGTCGGTGGCGGGCCCTACTACCAGAGCCTGGTCGAGCCGGTCATGCTGCCGGTGATGATCAAGGTCGACGACGCCGTGGACGCCGTGCGCGGCGCATTCGGGCAGAACGCCCCCACGCGCCCGCCACGAGGCGCCGGAGACGCCGGATTCCTGTCGGTGGTCGAGCGGTCCCGGCGCGGCTTCGAGGCGTCGGGCGGCGGCACCAACATGGCCACGTCGGAACTCGACCGTTCGGGACGCGAGGGCCTCGTCGGCAAGGTCGGCGGTGCGCTGCTCGGTCTGAGCGCGGTCTTCGTGCCGGTGTCGCTGCTGCGGGCCACGGGACTCGTTAACTTCACGGGCGGCGGCCGGATGCTGCTCCTGACGGACGTCGACACGCTCTTCCTCGACCTCACGATTGCCGCCTGCCTCGTGCTCGTCTGGCGGCACCGCCGCGAGATCGGCGGCGCGTGGACGCTGGCCGCCTTCCTGCTCGTGCTCGGTGTGGTGTCGGCGCTCCTCGTGGGTTACGTGGTCACCAACTACGGCACGCTCTTCCGCCTGCGTCTGCTGGCGGTCGTGCCCTTCTGGCTGCTGCCGCTCGTGCTGGCGCGGCCCGCCGCGCCCGCGGCGAGGGCATAACGCGGTGGCCCTCCTCGGATTCGACGCGCACCGCCTGCTGGATGCTGCAGCCCGCGGCGTTCGTTTCGATCGCACGCTCACCGTGGGGCGCCTGGATCTCTACCTGCACCCCGGCGAAGTGCGCGACCTCGACGCGCGACTCGAGGCCATGGGCCGCCGCGGCGTGTTCGACGGCTACACGTTCAACACGCCGGCCGACCGCTTCCTCACCGAGGGCCTCGGCATCTCGCAGCTCACGGTGCTCGACAACTCCGACTACGAGGGCGCGACGCTCGTTCACGACCTGAACCAGCCGCTGCCGGCCGCCGCCCACGGCGCGTTCGACGCGGTGATCGAAGCCGGCACACTCGAGCACGTCTTCAACTTCCCGGTCGCTATCGCCAGTCTGATGCAGGCGGTGTCGGTGGGCGGCACGGTGTTCCTCACGACCCCCGCCAACAACCTCTGCGGGCACGGGTTCTACCAGTTCAGCCCGGAAGTGATGTTCCGCATCTTCGCGCCCGAGAACGGCTTCCGGATCGACCACGTGCGCATGGTGCCGTGTGCGTTCCCGGCCGTGGAACTGCTGCCGTCGCATGCCGGCTACGACGTGACCGATCCAGCCGAGGTACTCCGGCGCGTGGGGCTGCGCTCGAGCCGTCCGGCCATGATGGCGGTGCAGGCCACGCGGGTCGAGGCCCGCCCGCTGTTTGCCACGCCGCCCCTCCAGAGCGACTACGTGGCCAAGTGGGACGCTGGTGCCGCCGCGCCGCAGCCGTCGCGTCTGAAGCAGCTCGCCAGCCGCCTCCCGCCTGCCGTGCGCGGACGCCTCCTCGGCTACTACCACCTGTGGGAGTATTCGTTCTGGAATCGCCGGGCCTACAGACGACGGCGTTAG
>CADEFD010000189.1 GCA_902826515.1 uncultured Acidobacteriota bacterium | reverse complement strand
GCGACGCGCAGCGCATCGTTCCCGGACCGGTCAGCCTCCCCGGTGCTGACATCTGGACCGCGCTCGTGAACGCAACCGACATCGATGCCACTGCTGGCCACGCAGTGTGCCCGGCGTTCGAAATGCCGCAAGAGTCTGGGCCCAGCCAGAATGGGGCCTGACCCCAGAAGGGGGGCTACATCTTCGGCGCCGGCTCGATGAGGTAGAACGACTCCTGGCGGCCGTCGATCCAGTCCCAGGTGCCGTTCGGCATGAGCACGGCGTCTTCCTCGAGCGCGAAGCGGACGGCGAGCCCGCCCCACTCCTTCACCGGGAACGTCACGTTCAGTTCGATCGAGTGCCACGTGTTCGGCAGGAACTCGTAGTCGCCGCGCACGGGCACCCCTTCCTGATAGTCGGTCATCCCGATGGGCGGACCCGCGGCGTGGCCGTGATACCCCACGGCGTGGCAGTAGATCGACGGCACGAGGCCTTCCTTGCGTGCCTGCATCAGCGCGTCACGCAGCGCCTGGTTGCCGGTGCGTCCGAGCTTTGCGTACTGCATCGTCAGGTCCTGCAGGCGATTGGCGGCCTTCAGGCCGTCCTTGAGCCCCTGCGGCGCATCCGTCTCGCCGGGCTTCAGCACGTAGGCGTTGTGCTGCGTGTCGGTCGAGAAGCCCAGATAGACGATGCCGAAGTCGGTATGCAGCATGTCGCCGGGCTGGATGACGCCCTGCATCGTGGTCAGGTTGCCGCCCTCGCGCCAGATCGTGATCGACGGCTGGAACCACTTGCCGAGCCCCATCTCCACCACGCGCTGACGCATCCACCACACCACGTCGTCGCTCGTCGTCTTGCCGGGCGTGATGACGTTGTTGCTGAAGGCCTCACGGATGACCATGTGCGCCACCTTCATCACGTGGCGGTAGGCCTCGAGTTCCTCGGGCAGCTTGTATTCGAGCCAGCCCACCGCCAGCATCTCGGCGCTCTTCATGCGGCTCGAAAGCGCCGGGCCGAGCGCCTCCGTCAGCTCGCGCTTCTCGTTCGCGGTCAGACCATCGGCGTGGTTCCACGCCGCCGATTCGTTGATGCCGATGACCTTCGGGTTCTTCTCCTCGACCAGCTTGCGCAGGCCGGCCCACTGGCCGTCGTTCGGCGTGACGACGAGCGTGAAGAGTTTCTCCATGTCGAAGCGCCCGACCGAATACCGCTCCACGGGCTTGCCGCCGCCGGGGTTGTAGAACACGAGGATGGTGCGCCGGCGCGACGAATACGTCGTGAGCGGCGCCATCGAGCGGAACACCGGGTCGTCGTTGTACTCGCGCGACACGATGATCCACATGTCGATGCCGGTGCGCGTCATGAGCTCGGGCATCACCGTGTTGAAGCGCTTCTCGATCCAGCCCTTCACGAGCGGTGCCTGTTCGCGGTGCGTCAGCACCCGCTGGCGCGGGTCGGGATAGACCGGCGCCTGGGCGCCGGCCGGCACGGCGGCGACGAAGGCGGTGAGCAGGGCGGTGGCGGCGGCGCGGAGGAGCACGGTAGACACGTGAGGCATGCGGAGCAGTCTAGATCAGGCTGTTACCGGCGCCGGCCTTCGTCGTAGGATGAGATGGAGGTCGTTCCCCCGCCTCGAGGACGGCCACATGTTCCAGTCACGTTCGTGCTGGCGGCGCGTGTACCTGCGCGCGACCGCCCTGATGATGTGCGCCCTGGGCGCGGGGACCTCGCTCTTCGCGGCCACCGTGCCTGCCGGATTTACCGAAGCCCTCGTCGCGTCCGGCCTGTCGACGCCCACGGCGATGCAGTTCGCGCCCGACGGGCGGCTGTTCGTGGCGCAGCAGGGCGGCGCACTCCGGGTCATCAAGAACGGCGCCCTGCTCGCCACGCCCTTTCTGACGGTCAGTGTGGATGCGAATGGCGAACGCGGCCTCCTCGGCGTGGCCTTCGACCCGAACTTCGCGTCGAATCAGTACGTCTACGTGTACTACACCGTTCCCGCGGGCCCGGGCGTGACGGTGCACAACCGCATCAGCCGTTTCACGGCCAACGGTGATGTGGCGGTGCCGGGGAGCGAAGTGTTCATCGTGGACCTCGACGACCTGAGCCCCGCCACGAATCACAACGGCGGCGCCATCGACTTCGGACCCGACGGCAAGCTCTATGTCGCAGTGGGCGACAACGCGACCTCGGCCAACGCGCAGACGCTCAGCAACCGCCACGGCAAGATGCTGCGCTACAACGCCGACGGTTCGATCCCCGCGGACAATCCGTTCTACGGCACCGCGAGCGGCGAGGCCCGCGCCATCTGGAGCCTCGGCCTCCGCAACCCCTTTACCTTCGCGCAGAATCCCGGCGGCACGCCGGCCATGTTCATCAACGACGTCGGCCAGGGTGCGTGGGAAGAGATCAACGCCGGCGCCGCTGGCGCGAACTTCGGATGGTCGACCACGGAGGGCGACTTCAATCCGGCCTCGCATCCCGCCTTCACGCGACCCCGATTCGCCTACGCGAACGACGCCAGCACGTGCGCTATCACGGGCGGGGCCTTCTATAGCCCGGTCACGCCGACCTTCCCCGCGCAGTACCAGGGCATGTACTTCTACGCGGACTACTGCGCCAGCTGGATCCGGGTCATCGATCCGACGGTCGTGCGCCCCTGGACCACACCGGCGACGCCGTTCCAGACGCCGACGACCTTCGCCACCGGCGCGAGCAACCCCGTCGACCTGAAGGTAGGGCCCGACGGCGCGCTCTACTACCTGGCGCGCGGCTCGGGGGCCGTCTACCGCGTGCAGTACGGCAACAGTCCGCCCACCATCACCCAGCAGCCGGCGAACCGCACCGTGTCGGTGGGCCAGTCGGCCACCTTCTCGGTCATCGCCGGCGGCACGCCGCCCTTCACGTATCAATGGCAGCGCAACGGCGCCGACATCAGCGGCGCGACCAGCGCCAGCTATACGCGTACGAACGCGCAGCTTGCCGACAGCGGCGCCCGCTTTCGAGTGAATGTCTCGAACGGCGTCGGCAATCTCTTCAGCAGCGAAGCGACGCTGACGGTCACGACCAACGTGGCGCCGGTCGCCACGATCACCGCGCCGGCCACGAACCTGCTCTACAGCGGCGGCATGACCGTGACGTTTGCCGGCACCGGCACCGACCCGGACGGCGCGCCCTCCGCGCTGCCCGCGTCCGCGTTCTCGTGGCGCATCGACTTCCATCACGACACGCACACGCACCCGTTCCTGCCGGCGACGAGCGGTATCACCGGCGGCACCTTCATCGTGCCGACGACGGGCGAGACCGCCGCCAACGTCTGGTACCGCATCTATCTCACCGTGACCGACAGCGGCGGACTCAGCCACACCGTGCAGCGCGATGTGTTCCCCCGGACGGTGCGCCTGACGCTCGCGGCAAGTCCCGCCGCCCTGCAGCTGCGGCTCGACGGACAGCCGGTGAGTTCGCCGACCGCCTTCGACAGCGTGGTCGGCATGCAGCGCACCATCGAGGCGCCGGCACAGTCGGTGGGCGGCGTCGGGTATGCCTTCACCGCCTGGTCCGACGGCGGCGCCGCGTCGCGTGCCATCCTCACGCCGGCCGTGGCCACCACCTACACGGCGTCGTTCACGGCCGTCTCGGTCACGGGCGTGCCCACGGCTCCTGGCGGCCTGACGTCGGTGGTCAATGGCGCCACCGTCCGGCTGTCGTGGAACCGCGCCGTGGGCGCCCAGGGCTATCGGCTCGAAGCGGGCACTGCCTCGGGCCTTGCCAACCTGGTGAACGCCGACATGGGCGACGTCACGTCGTTCCAGGGCCTCGTGCCGCCGGGCACCTACTTCGTGCGTGTCCGCGCCGCCAACGCCTCCGGTGTCAGTGCGCCGTCGGGGCAGGTCACCGTGGTCGTGACGACCACCGCGTCGTGCGTGTCGCCGCCGCCCGTGCCCGCCGGGTTCACCGCGCAGACCGGCGGCCTGCTGGCCGCGCTGTCGTGGTCCGCGGCGCCGGGGGCGACTGGCTACGTGCTCGACGTGGGCCGCGCGAGCGGCCTCGTCGAGGCCACGATCGGCCTGGGCCCGGCCACCACCTACCAGACGCTGGCGCCCGCCGGCAGCTACTTCACGCGTCTGCGGGCGCAGAATGCGTGCGGCACGAGCGGCCCGTCAGTGGAAGTGCCCCTCGTGCTCGCCTGCAGTGCCACGGCCGTGGTGCCGGGCACGCTGTCTGTCACGAAGGCGGGCGGTGTCGCCGCCTTCTCGTGGCTGCCGCCGCTCGGCGCCACCGGTTACCGGATGCGGGTGGGCACGGTGCAGGGCGCGAGCGACGTGGCCGATATCCCGATCGGCAGCGTGACGGCGCTGGCGGTGCCGCTCGCGGGTGTGCCGGCCCGCACCTACTACGTGCGGCTGGTGGCCGAGAGCGCCTGCGGCCTCGGCGCGGCGTCGAACGAGGTGGCGCTCACGGTGCCGTGACGGCGAACGGACGATGACTCGACAGGCACTCCATCGGCACGTGCTGACCGCCACGTTCCTCGTGGCGGCCGGCGCGGCTTGTCTCGATGCGGCGCAGAAGGCGCGTGATGCCTTCCCGCCGCCGGGCAGTTCCACCGGCACCTGCCGGGACGGGCGGAGCTGGACGACATCCGAACCGCAGCACGCGCTGATGCTCGTGGCACTGAATCGCGCGCGTGCCGAGGCGCGCCAGCCGCCGCTCTCGCGCCACCCGATCCTGGACCGCATGGCGCTCGCGCACGCGGCCGACATGGCCTGCCGCAACTACCTGGGTCACCGGAACTCGGCCGGCGACCACCTGCCCGAGCGGCTCGCGCGCGTGAACGACGGGTCGATCACCGCCTGGCAGCGCCTCGCCGAAGTGCTCGGCACGAGCGTGGCGCCGGATCGGCAGGTTGAGCGATGGCTCGGCAGCCGCTCGCACAAACGCGCCGTGCTGCAGCCGCAGCACGAACTCGCGGGCATCGGACTCGTGCGGATCGTCGGCTCGAAGTACGACCAGTACTGGGCCGTCGAGTTCCTCGGCTCGCAGCCCTGACGGCGCGGGCCGGGCGGCCCGTTCAGGCGGTCAGGCGGCCGGTTTCGCCGCCGCCATCAGATCCTGCATCGTGACGATGCCGCCGTGCAGCGGCACGATCTTGTCCACCTTCAGCTTCAGCCGCTCGATGTGCGCGAGCAGGTTGGCGGCATACGGGTGATAGGTGCCGCCGGGGCTGAAGGCGTCCACCTCGATGAGCACGCGCTCCTTCGGCAGCCACGCCATCAGCATCGTCTCGCTGTGGGGATTCCCGGTCACGTGGTGCAGTTCGAGCGTCCGCGTGCCGTCGCTGATCGTGCGCGAGGCGCCCACGGGTTCGACGGTGACGGCCTTCGCAGCCTTGGCCAGGGCATCCGGCTGGCGGGTGAAGGGACGCGCTGCCATCGCTTTCACGAAGGCGTCGTTGCCTTCGTGGGTCACGACGGTGAGCCCTTCGGCGATCGCCGCGCGCAGCCCGGTCGAGTGATCGAAATGATGGTGCGACATCACGAGGTGGGTGAGCGGCGTCGCGGGCTGCAGCTCCCGCGCCTTCGCGATGACGGCCAGTGACCGCGCTTCGCTCTGCGGCGCTTCCACCAGCACGAGGCGGTCCTTGAAGGCCACGACCACGCTGTGATGTGACTGGCCGGCGAGGAACCAGACGCCCGGCGCCACCTGTTCCACCGCGACGTTCACGGTGGGCGGTGCCGGCTCTGGCGCGTCGGCTACCGCCGGCGGGGCTTCGGGCGAGCCCGTCTCGGCGGTGCGGCTCGTCAGCGTGTACTCGCCGGTCGTGAAGTCGTCCACGCGCGTCGTGAGCGTGGCGGGCAGGCGCCAGCCGTTCGCCTCCTGGTAGTTGCTGAAGGTCGTGGTCATCACGACGTCGCCGAGGTTCGGGTGCGCGGCGCGCGTCTCGACGCGCAGCGGACGCGCGTCAGCGCCGACGGCCATCGTCACGGGCCCGGCGTCCGTTTCGACCTCGAGAATCCGCTCGGCGCCGTCGGTGCGCATGGCCGTCACCTTCGCGCCGCCGGCCACGAGCGCCCACGCCACGACGAGCGGGTGATGGAAGCGCTCGGCGCGGCGATCGGCCACCGCGGCGCCGCCGTTGCGTGTGAGCTTCGCGGGATCGCTGCCGCCATACGCGACCATCGCGTCGATGCCCTGCACCTGCGTCTGCGCCTGCGGCCCCTGGAAGTAGGCGAAGTTCGGCGTGCGGGTGAGCGTGGTGCGCATGCGGTGACGCGAGAGGTCGATCTCACGTATGTAGGCGCTCACCGTGAACGTCTGGTCCGCGAGGCCCGGCCGAAGGTCCTGCCCGAGGTTGTACTGGCGTCCCGTGCCTTCGAGCGTGAGCAGACGCGCCGCCTTCACGCGGTCCACGCCGCCGAGGGCCTCGGCGATGTCCTGGGCGAGCAGCTGCTCGGGCGTGAGACGGGTGCACGCGGCCGCAAGCAGCAGGCCGAGGACGGGCAGGGCGAGGCGGGTGATGGTGCGCATGATGGCGACGAGAATACTGCGCCGCTGCGCCCATTTGTAACGGGGTCTGTCACGGTCACCGAATGTCTTCGGGGACAGACCCCCGTGACATCTGGTGACCGTGACAGACCCCGTTACAGATGCTGGCTCGGCCGCAGGGTGTGCAGCGGGCCGATACGCCAGAGCTCGGGCCACACGCGGGCGATGGCGACGACCACCACGAGCACGCCGATGCCGCCGCCGACGACCGACGCGACCGGCCCGAAGAGCGCCGCCGTGGCGCCGCTCTCGAAAGCGCCGAATTCGTTCGAGAAGCCAACGAAGACCGACTTGATCGCCGACACGCGCCCGCGCAGCGCGTCGGGCGTGATCACCTGCTCGAGCGTGAGGCGGATGACGACGCTCACCGAATCGAAGACGCCGGTCGCGAAGAGACACGCGAGCGAGAAGAAGAAGTCGCGGGAGAGGCCGAGGCCGATCGTGGCCACACCGTACCCGGCTACGGCGGCCATGAGCACCCGGCCCGGCTGCCGCCACGGCGGCAGGCGTGTCTGCAGCAGCGCCATGAGCGTGGCGCCCACGGCCGGCGCGGCGCGCAGCCAGCCGAGGCCCGCGGGGCCCACCTGCAACACGTCCTTCGCGAAGATGGGGAGCAGCGCCGTGGCGCCGCCGAGCAGCACGGCAAAGAGGTCGAGTGTGATGGCCGCGAGATACACCGGCGAGCGGCGCACGAAGCGGAAGCCCTCGAAGACGCCGTCGAGGCCGGGCGTGACCGCGCCCGGCAGCGGATGCACCTCCGGCAGCCGCGCGAGCTGCGAGACGAAGAGCAGTTGTCCGGCGGCCGCCACCGCGAGGCCGAGCGAGGCGCCGCCCGTCCATGCGATGAGCGCGCCGGCCAGGGCCGGCCCGGTCACCGCGGCCAGCTGGAAGGTGGACGAGATCCACGCGTTCGCGTTGGCGAACTCCACCGGCGAGAGCAGCCGCGGCAGGATCGTCGCCGCCGCCGGCATCGCAAACGCGCGCCCGGCGCCCACTACCGCGAGCAGTATGTAGATCGGCGCCACCGACGTCCCGCGCCAGGTGACGAGCGCGATAAGGGCGGTGGCCACCGCGACGACCGTATGGGCGAGCGCGGCGACGCGGCGGCGCGGATACCGATCCGCGACGGCGCCGGTGACCGGCATCAGCAGGAAGACGGGCAGCAGCTCGGTCGCGCCGACGAGCCCGAGCGCCCAGGCGCTGGCCGTCTGTTCGTAGAGGTGCCAGCCCACCGAGACCGACAGCATCTGCAGGCCCAGAACGGCACCGAATCGCCCGCCGGCGAAGCGCCGCACCACGGGATTGCGCAGCGCGGCATACGCGTCTCTGGACGACATTGCGTGGTGGCCCTTATCTTAGTGGCATGCCCACTTCGTTCCTGCGCCTCCTCGCGGCCGCCGCGATCCTCGTCACGCCCGTCGCCGCGTCCGCCCAGACGGCGTTCAAGGTGCTCGCCACCAACCGCACCGCCACCATGGAGAAGGAGATGAACCTGGCCGCCGAAATGGGCCTCCGCTTCGGCTCCGTGATGGGCGGCGAAACGGCCGTCGGCGGCAAGGAAGTGGTGGTCATCATGAAGCGGCCGGAGACGGCCGGCGCGGAGTTCCAGTACCGTCTGCTCGCGACGTCGAAGACGTCGACGATGAAGCGCGAACTGCAGGACGCGTCGGATGCCGGCTACGTCTACGTCGGGCAGACGGTGTTCGAGACGCTCTTCGGCGGCAAGGAAGTGGTCTGCATCCTCGAGCGGGAGCAGGGCAAACGCGGCGACTCGGGCTGGGAATACGAGCTGCTGGCCACGAGCCGCACGTCCACGATGGAGAAGGAACTGCAGAGTGTGGCCGGCCGCGGTTACGAGCTCGTGGGGCTCACGATCGGCCAGACCGCCATGGGCGGCGCCGAACTCGTCACCATCCTGCGCCGCAAGCGGTAGTCAGCGAGCCGCCCGCCGCGTCCGCACCCGGGCCCGCCCGATCGCCCACCGCGCCCCCAGCCACGCCCCGGCCGTGTTCGTGACGACATCGGTCGTCGTCGCGATGCGGTTGTGGGTGTAGACCTGCGACAGCTCCACGGCCAGCGCCAGCGCCAGTCCCGCGTACATCACGACGCGCACCCGCCGCGGGTCGGTCGTGCCGGCCGCCGCCGCGGCGCCGAACGGCACGAACAGCAGCACGTTCGCCACGACGTCGAAGGGCCGCAGGTACTGCGAGAACGGGATCCACTCCACCCGAAACCAGTGGGGATGGTCCTGGAAGTCCGAGATCGGCCACGTGGTCGCGAGCAGGACAAGGGCGAGCGCCGCCAGGACGCGCGCCGCCGCCCACACCAGGCTCCAGGGCACGGCGCCTGCCGACACGGCGCCCGCACCGGCAGGTGGGGCAGCAGGCTCGACGTGCACCTCCCAGTTCTATCAGAAGGCGCCGCCCGGCGCTTCGGCCGTTGACTCCCACCGCCCCCCGCCGGGATACTTCGGCGTCACGCGCCCGTGACATCTCGAGGAGTTTCCATGACCGCTCGCCTGGCCGCCGTCCTTTGTGTTGCCCTTGCCCTGTTCTCGCCCGCGACGGCGCTGGCGCAGCTCGACACCGGCACCATCGTGGGCCGGGTGTCCGACCCGAGCGGCGCCGTGCTGCCGGGCGTCACGGTGACGATCACGCAGGACGCGACCGGGGTGGCCACGTCCACGGTCACCAACGAGAGCGGCGAATACGTGTTTCCCGGCCAGCGCATCGGCCGCTACACGGTGACCGCCGAACTCGAGGGCTTCAAGAAGTCGGCGTATCTCAACGTCGACCTGAACGTGCAGGCGCGCCTGCAGCTCGACTTCGAACTGGGCGTGGGCGCGGTCAGCGAGCAGGTCACCGTGACCGGGCGCGCGCCGCTGCTGCAGACGCAGTCGGCCGACATCGGCAACGTCGTGGACCAGCGGCAGATCCAGGACCTGCCGCTGCTCGGCCGCCGCTACGCCGAGCTGGCGTATCTCACGCCCGGCGTCGTCGCCGCTCCGGCCGGCATCTCGAGCCGCGGCGAAGACAGCTTCTTCAACGCCAACGGCAACTACGCCACCTGGAACAACTACACGCTCGACGGCGCCGACAACAACTCGTTCTCGACCAACCTGCAGGA
>CADEFD010000188.1 GCA_902826515.1 uncultured Acidobacteriota bacterium | reverse complement strand
CCAGCCAGTCGCCCACCACGCGCCAGTCGCGCAGGTCGGGCGCCGCCGACAGCAGTGCCCAGGCGACCGACTGCGTGTCGCCCAGCAACTGCCGCCGGTAGTCGCGCGGCAGGTTCGCCACACAGCCCTGCAGATCCCGCAGGGCGCCCGCGGCGTCACCCGTCGCCAGTTTCGCCAGGGCGAGCCGGCTCGCCTGCACGGGATTGCGTGCCGGGTCGAGCCGCTGTCCGGCCTGGTAGGCCGCGAGCGACGCCTGATACCGCCCCTGCAGAAACAGGGTATGTCCCAGATTGTAGTGCCCGAAGGCCAGATCCGGTGTGAGCCGGATGACGCCGCGGAAGGCGGCTTCGGAGTCGGCGAGGCGGCCCAGTTCCCGCGAGACCACGCCGACGTTGTTGAGCGCCTGCGGATTGTCCGGGTCAGCGGCCAGGGCCGCCGAGAAGGCCGCGAGCGCTTCGTCCGGACGGTCGAGTTCGCCGAGCGTCGCGCCCCAGTTGGCGGCGGCCGAGGAGAAGCCCGGCATGAGCCGCGTGGCCTCGCCAAAGGCCTCGGCGGCCGCCGGCATGTCGTCCGTGCGCAGACACCACTTGCCCCGTTCGAAGTGCGCGGCGGCCCAGCCGGGAGCGGCCGCGACAGCCTCGCGCAGCAGGTCGCCGGCGTTGTCGAGGTCGTTCACTTCCATGCAGACGCTCGCCATCGCCAGCAGATGGGCGGGTGTCCGCGCGGCATCGAGCGTGCGGCCGGCGGTGGTCAGGCGTTCGGCGGGCGTGGCGGCCCGGAAGGCCTGCGGCAGCCCCTCCCGGACCGGCGGCGGCGGTTCCGGCGAGGCGGCGTCACCGGCGTCCGCCTGTGTGGCGTCGAGCCACGACACCTGCCGCCAGGGCCCACGCCCATTGAGTGCTTCCTCGCCGTGGGCGCGAACGACATCGACATCCACGGTGGCGAGCAGGCGCAGGTCCGGATGCGCCAGCAGGAACTGCTCGCAGTACGCCAGCAGATACAGCGGCTGCGTGGTGACGAGGCGGGTGGCGTTCGTCTGGACGTTCACGAACGCCTCGTGCAGCTCCGGCACCCACAGCACGCCGCGGACCTCGCCGTGTGTGGCCGGCAGCAGCGGATGGTGGAATGGCCACTCCTGTGCCGGCGGGGCCGGCAGACGCCGCGCGTCCGGCTCGTCCGCCACCAGCCGGGCCAGCAGGCGGCGCGCGACGGCCTGCCTTGCGGCGGCAGACCCGCGCACGACGACGATCCGGCCTGGCCATGCATGCGGCCAGGGCTGCGCGCCGGACGCAAGGGAGGGAAGCACTGATGCGGGATCCACGGGGCGACTGGAGAAGACCCCCTCTTGTAGCACAGGCCGTGACGCGCGGGCACGCCTTCCCGCAGGGAGAGACAGGCCCTGAACAAACAAGACAATGCTAGACACCGCGCCCGAGGCGCCCTCCGTATAATCACCGCAGCTCACTCGCCAGTGGAGTGGGGTTCGCCGCCTGCGCCGGCGCGAGTCCCGAACAAGCACGTCGAGGGCACTCGCATGAGTACTGCCGGTCCGCTCCCCGGGTCACACGGGCGCAGGAACTTCCTTTCCCGGTTCGTCGTCGCCGTGCAGGCGGCCATCGGCGGCGCTGTCAGCTGCGTCGTCGGCGGTGCCGCCCTGGCGCCGAGCTTCGCGTCGCACACGCAGTCGTGGCAGCGCGCCGCGGCCCTGGCCGATCTCGCCGACGGCGTGCCCACGCCGGTCACGCTGCGCCTCATCCGCCAGGACGGCTACCGGCAGGTCGTCGATCGCCGCGTCGTCTACATCCAGCGCGACGAGGCGCTCGGCGTGCGCGTGCTCGATTCGACGTGCACACATCTTGGCTGCCGCACCCGCTACGACGACGCCTCGAAACACTTCGTCTGCCCGTGTCATGGCGGGGTCTACGACATGGACGGCTCGGTGCTCGACGGACCGCCGCCGGCGCCGCTGCGCCGCCTCGAGGCGCGCATCGACGGCACTGATGTCGTCGTCCAGGTCTGAGGGCGGGCCGATGTGGACCGCACTCCTCGACTGGATCGACTCCCGCACCGGCATCCGGGCCCTGCGCGCGCACGCGCTCGACGAGCCGCTGCCGCCGGGCACCGGCTGGCTGTTCACGACCGGCAGCGTCGTGGCCCTGCTCATCGGCTGTCAGGTGCTCACCGGCATCGGGCTGTCGATGTACTACGTGCCCTCACCCTCGCTCGCCTACGACAGCCTGCGTTATCTCATGAGCCAGGTGCCGCTCGGCGCGCTCATGCGCGGGCTGCACTTCTGGGGCGCCAGCTTCATCGTGGTGGCGGCCGTCGTGCACCTGCTGCGCGTGTTCCTCACCGGCTCCTACAAGGCGCCGCGCGAGGTGACCTGGATGACGGGCCTCGTGCTGCTGCTCGTCATCCTCGGCTTCTCGCTGAGCGGCTATCTGCTGCCGTGGGATCAGAAAGCCTATTGGGCCACCACCGTCACGATCAGCGTGGCCGAGAGCTCGCCGGTCATCGGCGGGGTCGTGGCGAACGTCCTGCGCGGCGGTGACGAACTCGGCGCGCTCACGCTCGGCCGCTGGTATGCGGCGCATGTGTTCCTGCTGCCCGGTGCGCTCATCGTGTTCCTCGTCGCGCACATCGCGCTCATGCGGAAGCACGGCATCTCCGGGCCGATCTCGCCGCAGGCCGGCGCGCCGGTGCCCTTCTATCCGTGGCACGTCGCGAAGGACACCCTGATGATGGCGGCCGTGTTCGCGGCGCTCTTCACCGCGGCCCTCCTGCTGCCTGCGCACCTCGACGAGATCGCCAACCCCGCCGACGCCGACTACATCCCGCGGCCCGAGTGGTACTTCCTCTCGCTGTTCCAGCTGCTCAAGTATTTCCCCGGCCCGCTCGAGGTCGTGGCCACGCAGGTCGTGCCCGGTGTCGTCGTCGGTGGGATGTTCGCCCTGCCATTCCTCGACCGCGGCCCGAACCGGCATCCGTGGGCGCCGTCGCGGCGCGTGTTCACGCTGCTCTTCAGCATGGTCGGCGCCGGCATCGTCGCCTTGACGGTGATGGGGCTGCGCGATGCGCCCGTGCGCTTCGATCCGAACGTGTGGGGGCCGCAGTCGATGGCGGGCTACCTCACGGCGGAGGATGGCGGGAATCCGTGTGCCCGGTGCCATGTCGACGGCGGGCCGGCCTCGCCGGTGCAGGTGACGCGCATCAGCCGCGACGAAGGGTGGCTGACCTTTCACATGAGCGATCCGGCGGCGATCGCGCCTGGTGCGAAGGCCGTCGATCCCACCGCCGAGCCGATGCTGGACGAAGACGCGACCCGTGCCGTGCTGGCGTATCTCCGCCGGCTGCGCGCCGGCGCCTCGCCGCCCGAGGTGCCGGCCGCATCGGCCACGGTCGTGAAGACGCTTGGCACGCGCTGCGTCGCCTGCCATCGCCTCGACGGTGACGGCGGTGACACCGGGCCGGAGCTCACGCACATCGGGGCGCGCCGCGACGCCGAGGCGATCCGGCGGATCGTGACCGATCCGAACGACGAGTACGGCGATTCGATGATGCCGGTCTACGGACCGCGTCTCGACGCCGGCCTGATTGCCGCCATCGGCGACTATCTGGCGGCCAAGAAATAGCCGGCGACGTTCAGGGGGCGGGCGGCGCTGCGGACTTGGGCGACGCCTCGCCCTGATGGCACGTGTAGCACGTGACGCGCCCGAGCGTGGATTCCCCTTCGGCCGGGACGTAGGCGGGGAAGTACTTCTTGTTGAGGGCCCGCGTCATCTCGATCATTCGGCGCGCGATCGCCTTCTTCGGATTGTCTTCGCTCGCGAAGTTGCCGCGCGTGTGACAGCCGCCGCAATTCATGCCGACGCCCTGTACGAAGTGCCGCATCTCGGTTTCGAACTGCGGCACCGTGAGGCCCTTGAGCACCGTGATGGTGGCGCTTTCGGCAATGCCCGGTTGCATCGGCGCGCTCTGCGCGGCCGCGAGTGCCGGCACACCGAGCGCGAGTGCGACTGCGGCCGTCAGCGCGGCCGGGCGGAGTCGTGTCGTCGTCACCATGCGATGGCTCCCGGGCCCGCGCCCTGCTTCGGCACCTGGGCGCCCTGGTGGCACGTGTAGCAGGTGACCCGTCCGAGCTTCGACTGGCCCTCGGCGGGCGCGTGGGTCGGGAAGCTCTCGGCGTTCAGCGCCATCGTCAGTTCCAGCATGCGGCGCGCCGTGTGCTTCGGGCGCTTTTCGTCGCTCGCGAAGTTGCCCTGCACGTGGCAGTAGTCGCATTTCACGCCGAGCGCCTCGGTCATGAGACGCATCTCGGCGCGCACCTCGTCGCCGTTCCAGCCCTTCAGGGTCTTGATGTTCTCGAGCGGGCGCGGGCGCCGCGGCGCCTGCGCGCCGGCGGGCGCCGCCAGCCAGAGGGCCATGGCGGCCGTGGCCGCGAGGATCAGGGCGCGGGGCGCCAGCCGGGCACGTTCCATCACTTCGTCTCTCCGAAGATCACTTCCGCGTCGGCCTTGACGCGCGCCGGCTGCGGCGCGTTGTAGCCCGCGTAGGCGGCCGGCGTCTTCCACGCGGCCACGACGTCGTCTACGGAGCGGCCGGCCCGCCTGGCGGCCTGCACGGTCGTCACGAACTCGCGGATGAAGGCGGCGTACGTCTTCACGTCGGCCGGCGTCATCGTGACCGCGTTGTGGCCGTTGATGATGGTCGTCACGCCGGGCACGGCCGCCGCCTTCGTCAGCGTGTCGGCGAAGGCCACGCCGCTGCCGCCGTTGTTGACGTCCATGATGGGCAGGTCGCGCGTCGGAAACGTGTCGCCCACGTGCATCACCCCGAGGGCCGGAAAGACCACGTAGATGTCGCCGCCGGTATGCGCGCGGCCGAAGTAGTGCAGGTCGATGCGATCGGCGCCGCCGTTGATGGTGAGCGTGTCGCGGAACGTGCGGCTGGCCATGCCGCGGCCGCCGTTGGCCGTGAAGATGTTCGGCTGCGGACCACTCTGCAGCGCATACACGGGATTCGACTCCTGCATGTAGCGCTTCGTGTTCTCGTGCGCCACGACTTCGACCGACGCAGGGAACTCGACCTGGCCGTTCGTGTGGTCGTAGTGCGTGTGGGTGTTGATGACCATCGTCACGGGCTTCGCGGTCACCGTGCGGACGGCGTCGAGGAGCGGCTGGCCCCAGCCCGGCAGCTTCGTGTCCACGAGCACCGCGCCCTGCGCCGTGAGAAAGAGCGCGGTGTTGCCGCCGCCGCCCTTGAGCAGGTAGAGGGTGTCGCGGACCTTGTCGACCGTCACCACCTTCGGCGCCGCCGGCGCCTGCGCCGCCGCCACGGCCATCGAACCGAGTCCCGTGGCCGCCACCGCGGCCAGCATCCACACGCGCGTCGTCATCGTTGCTCCAGGCGCCGCCATGGCAGCGCGTTGCGGCATTCTACGCGGGGAGTCCGCTCTTCGCCACCGCCCGCATCGCCTCGACGAACGTGTCGATCTCCTCGAGGGGCGTGTAGATGTTCGGCGTGACGCGCAGCGCGCGGTATGACAGCTTCGCGTCGTCGGGATTGTCGTGGCCGATGGCCGTGATGACGATGCGGTACTTGTCCCAGAGGTGCGTGACCAGCCTGTTGGTGTCCACGCCGTCGATCGAGACGACTGCGAGGCCCCACGTCTGGCCTTCGGCCAGGTTCGAGTGGATGCGGATCTTCGGCTCGTTCTTGAGCGCATCGGCCCAGCGCAGCGTCAGATAGCGCAGTCGCGCCGCCTTGCGCTCGATGCCGATGGCCTGGTGGAACGCCAGCGCTTCGTTGATGGCGGCCTTCGGACCGACGGGATGTGTGCCGATCTCCTCGAATTTGCGGATGTCGGTGTCGCGCGTCGCCGGCGCCGCCTGCAGCGGCCAGGTGGAGGCGATGCGCTCCTTCCGCACGTAGAGCATGCCGGTGCCCATCGGCGCGAGCAGCCACTTGTGCAGCGACACGCCGTAGTAGTCCATACCGAGATCGCGCAGCTTGAAGGGGAAGTGGCCGAGCGCATGCGCGCCGTCCACGATCGAGATGATGCCGCGCGAGCGGCACAGCTCGCTCAGTTCCTTCACCGGGAAGAGCTGCCCCGACTGGTTGGTGATGTGGCAGAAGTGCATCACCTTGGTCTGCGGCACGATGGCGCGGGCGAGCCGTCCGAACAGATCCTCGCCGTTGGTCGGCACGGGGAAATCGATGCGCGTCAGCTTGATCTTGTCGCGGCGCACGCGCTGATCCCACGTGGTGAGCATGCGGCCGTAGTCCTGCTCGGTCGTGAGCACCTCGTCGCCAGCCTTCAGATCGAGCCCGTTCTGCGCGATCTGCAGTGACTCGCTGGAATTGCGGGTGATGGCGATTTCCTCGGGATCGGCGCCGAACTCCTGCGCCAGGCGGCGCCGCGTCGTCTCGACGTTCCGTTCGGTCATGCCGCGGTGGTAGACCGGCGCCTGATTGGCCCAGTCGTCGTAGCGCTTGCAGGCCTCGTGCACCACGGTCGGCGCGGGACTCGAGTTGCCGTTGTTGAGATTGATGATGGTGCGGTCGAGGGTGAAGGCGAACTGGATCTCGCGCCAGTAGTCTTCGTCGGCGGCGACCTGCGCCGGCGTGCGGCCGCCCGCGGCCGCCTGGGCGGTGAGGGCGGCGACCTCGTCGATCCCGTAACGGGCAGTGGCGAACGCGGCGCCGGCGGCGCCGCCGGTCAGGCGGAGAAAGGATCGACGGCTGCGCATGGCAAAAGCCTCCAGGCGGGGAAGTGTAGGGGCAGCGGCAGACCCGCGCAACCGTGGCGGCAGCGCCAAGCGGATGCCGTTCCGTCAGCTTGTGCGAAATCGTGCGCATGGGTCGAATTCGATGTATGCTTAGCAGCTCCCTCACGGGAGACCGCGAAAGCGGTCCCGGATACGGAATCTTCACTGGTTCGCTCCGGGGACTTGCACAGCCAGCCAGAGTCTGTGCTATGCTCGTCAGGTTCTCGTGGTCCTAGGACACCCTATCTAGGACCGTCCGCTCCTCGTAGCGTCGACATTTCCCCGGTTTGCGGGGGCGACCACGATCGGAGCACCGTGACGCCATCAGTCGCGCGCCGAGTCACCCTCGGAACGTGGTGCGTCCGCCGGTGCCGCAGATTCGACAGTCAAGGGTAGTTGCGCGTCAGGTGCCAAGCCGCGAGGCTTTCAGGCCTGAGGCCACACGATTCGCCGCCGGCGTATGGGCGGTGCTTGTCGTGTCAGCAGTTTTGAAGATCTCGCCTGCCGTCACTGGCCGGGCGATGTGACGGCGTGAGCCGTCGCAGGGCAGCGCGGGCCTGACGAATGCCGCGCGTGTGGAGAGATCGTGCCGACGATCAGCCAATTGGTTCGCAAGGGCCGCGACGCGGTGAAGTGGAAGACGAAGAGCCCGGCGCTGCAGGAAAGCCCGCAGAAGCGCGGTGTGTGCGTGCGCGTGTTCACGCAGACGCCGAAGAAGCCGAACTCGGCCCTCCGCAAGGTGGCCCGCGTCCGCCTCACCAACAAGATCGAAGTGACCACCTACATTCCGGGTGTCGGTCACAACCTCCAGGAGCACTCGCTGGTGCTCATCCGCGGCGGCCGTGTGAAGGACCTCCCGGGCGTGCGCTACCACGTGGTGCGCGGCACCCTCGATGCGGTCGGCGTCGCGGGCCGCAAGCAGGGCCGGTCGAAGTACGGCGCCAAGCGCCCGAAGCAGTAGGAACGACGTTATGCCACGCAGACGAATTGTAGCGAAGCGCGAGCTCCCCGCCGATGGCGTGTATGGCAGCCAGCTGGTCACGAAGTTCATCAACTGCATGATGAGCGACGGCAAGCAGTCGACGGCGATGAGCATCGTCTACGGCAGCCTGGAGATCGTGAAGGAAAAGTCGGGCGACGACCCGGTCAAGATCTTCAAGAAGGCCCTCGACAACGTGAAGCCCTCGCTCGAGGTCAAGTCGCGGCGCGTCGGCGGCTCGAACTACCAGGTGCCGATCGAGGTCAACCCGAACCGCCGCCTGTCGCTCAGCATCCGCTGGCTGGTCGGCTACGCGCGTTCGCGCGGCGACGGCAAGACGATGAAGGAAAAGCTGGCCAACGAGCTCCTCGATGCGGCCAACCTGCGCGGTGGCGCCGTCAAGAAGCGCGAAGACGTGCACCGCATGGCCGAGGCCAACAAGGCCTTCGCACACTACCGCTGGTAAGGGCGTCGCAGACCCATGGCTAGGCAAGCACCACTCGAACGCACGCGGAACATCGGCATCATGGCCCACATTGATGCCGGCAAGACCACGACCACCGAGCGCATCCTGTTCTACACCGGCATCACCTACAAGATCGGTGAGGTGCACGAAGGCACCGCGGTGATGGACTGGATGGAGCAGGAGCAGGAACGCGGCATCACGATCACGTCGGCTGCTACCACCTGCTTCTGGAAAGATCACCGGATCAACATCATCGACACGCCCGGCCACGTCGACTTCACGGTCGAAGTCGAGCGTTCGCTGCGCGTCCTCGATGGCGCCGTTGCGGTATTCGACGCCGTGTCGGGCGTCGAGCCGCAGTCGGAGACGGTGTGGCGTCAGGCCGACCGTTACCGCGTGCCGCGCGTGTGCTTCGTCAACAAGATGGACCGCATCGGCGCCGACTTCATGGAGACGCTGGCGCAGATCAGCTCGAAGCTCCAGGGTAACGCCGTGGCCATCCAGCTGCCGATCGGTGCCGAGGACAAGTTCCGCGGCGTGGTCGACCTGGTGAAGATGAAGGCGCTCGTCTACAAAGACGAGACCATGGGCGCCGACTACGAAGTCCAGGACATCCCCGCCGACATGCTCGACGAGGCGAAGGCCCGTCACGAGATCCTGCTCGAGAAGGCCAGCGAGGCCGACGACAAGCTGCTCGAGAAGTACCTCGGCGGCGAGACCATCACCGAAGCGGAGCTGAAGGCAGCCCTGCGCAAGCGCTGCATCGAGTCGGTGCGCCTCGAGACGGCGCCGTTCGTGCCGGTCATCTGCGGCACCGCGTTCAAGAACAAGGGCGTGCAGCCGATGCTCGACGCGGTGGTCGACTACCTGCCGTCGCCGCTCGACATCCCGCCGGTCACCGGCATCGACCCCGACTCGAAGGACGAGAACAAGATCGAGCGCTCGGCCAACGACAAGGAACCGTTCTCGGCGCTGGCGTTCAAGATCATGACCGACCCGTTCGTCGGTCAGCTGACCTTCTTCCGGGTCTACTCGGGCACCCTCACCTCGGGCTCCTCGGTCATCAACTCGACCAAGGGCAAGACCGAGCGCATCGGCCGCATCCTGAAGATGCACGCCAACAAGCGCGAGGAAATCAAGGAAGTCAACGCCGGCGACATCGCCGCCGCCGTCGGCCTGAAGTCGGTGACGACCGGCGACACGCTCTGCGACGAGAAGCAGCCCATCATCCTCGAGAAGATGGAGTTCCCCGAGCCGGTCATCTCGCTCGCCATCGAGCCGAAGACCAAGGCCGACCAGGAAAAGCTCGGCCAGGGCATGGCCAAGCTGATGGCCGAAGACCCGACCTTCCGCGTCAAGACCGACGAGCAGACCGGCCAGGTGGTCATCGCCGGCATGGGCGAACTGCACCTCGAAATCATCGTCGACCGCCTCAAGCGCGAGTTCGGCGTCGAGGCCAGCGTCGGCAAGCCGCAGGTCGCCTAC
>CADEFD010000187.1 GCA_902826515.1 uncultured Acidobacteriota bacterium | reverse complement strand
TCGGGCACCAACACCTTCAAGGGCCAGGGCAGCTACCGCCTGCAGCGCAAGTCGATGGTGGCGTTCCCGTTCTTCACGCAGGGCGTCCGCAGCGACGACACCAAGCCGCCCACCGAAGTGAACGTCTACACGTTCGACATCGGCGGGCCGATTGTGAAGGACCGGACACATTTCTTCGGAGGTTACGAGCACACCGAGCGTGATCTCTCGGGCAGCGCCGTCATCACCATCACGCCGGCCAACGCCGCCGCGCTCGGCCTGAACGAACCGCGCTACATGCCGCGCGGCCTCAATACCGAGTTCGCGATCGGCAAGATCGATCACCAGATCAACGACTCGAACCGCGCCTCGGTGCGCTACATCTTCTTCGACAACTTCATCAACAACAACGTCGGCGGCGGCATCACCTCGGTGCAGCGCGGCACGGATTTCACTGATCGCCAGCACTCGACGGCGGTGCAGCTCATCTCCACCATCCGCCCGACGCTGCTCAACGAACTCCGCCTCCAGTACGCGACCCGCGCGCAGGGACGGACCCCTGGCTCGCAGGCCGGCACCGGCCCGGCCATCAACATCGCCAACGTGGCCAACTTCGGTGGGCCCGTGAACGGCCTGACCGACGCGGGTTTTGCGTTCACCCAGGACGTCGCGCAGCTCAACAACAGCGTGACCTGGCTGCGTGGCGACCACTCCTTCAAGGCCGGTTTCGACATTCAGCACGTGGCGGATTCGCGGACCAGCACGCCGTTCCAGTCGTATACGTTCCCGACCGTGGCCGCCTATCTCTCGGCGCGCAGCGGCGCCAATCCGTTCGCCTACAACACGTTCACACAGTACTTCGGCGAAACGGACCTCGAGTTCTCGTCGAACCTCTATGGCGTGTTCGTCCAGGACGACTGGCGACTGTCGGACTCGCTCAAGGTGCTCTACGGCCTGCGCTACGACCTCTACGACGTGCCCGCGCCCAACGCCGCGGCGCCGTTCGACACGTCGCGCGACTTCGTGGTCGACAAGAACAACATCGCTCCCCGCCTCGGTATCGTGTGGAGCGTCGGCAGCGACCGCCGCACCGTGGTCCGCGCGAACACCGGCATGATGTACGACCAGGCGCTGCTCGCCAGCTATGAACAGGCGCTCATCGCAGACGGCACCAACCGCCGGGCGTCGTCGTCGTTCCAGCCGGCCACGCCGGGCGCACCGGGATTCCCGAACGTCCTGTCGGCCGGCGCTGGCGCGCAGCCGAACACCCTCACCACCGTCTCGCGCGATTTCGAGGTGGCCTACAACTGGCAGAACAACCTGCAGCTCGAACGCCAGTTGAACGACCACTTCGCGGCGTCGGTCGGCGTGTCGTACTCGCGCGGCTACAACCTGCCGATCATCAGCAACATCAACGCCATCAACCCCACCGGCCGGCTCTCGGACGGCCGCCCGATCTACAGCACGGCGGTGAACGCCAGCACGCGCCTGGATCCGCGCTACAACGTCATCAACCAGATCGAGTCGCTCGGCGAGTCCACCTACCGGAACTTCACCGCGCAGCTCACCGGCCGTAACCTGAAGGGCATGCAGTTCGACTTCTCGTACACCCTGGGCAAGGCCGAAGACAACGCGCCGATCACCGGCGTGCTCTCGGTGACGGGGGACGCGGGACGCACCAACCCCGAGAGCCTCGACTTCGACAAGGGGCCGAACGTGCTCGACCAGCGCCACACCTTCGTCGGCAGCATCGTGGCGCGGCCGACCATCGACGGTGGCAACGCGGTGACGCGCGGCCTCGTCAACGGCACCATCGTCGGCGTCGCCATGCAGTTTGCCAGCGGCGTGCCGATCGGTCTGCGCGCCAATCCGGGCGAGATCAACAACGACGGCGTGAACAGCGATCGTCCGTCGGGGATCGGCCGCAATTCGCTGAACCTGCCGGCCCGCTACAACGTCGACCTGCGCCTGTCCCGGCAGGTGGCGATCGGCGGACCGCGTCGCGTCGAGCTGATTGCCGAGGTGAAGAACCTCTTCAACACCGTGCAGTGGTCGAGCGTGACCGGCACGGCGATTCCGGTCGACCGTCTCACCGGCCTCCCGACCGGCCCGGTGCCGACGAGCGGCGATCAGCTCATTCCGACCGGCGGCTACGAACAGCGTCAGCTCCAGTTCGGCCTCCGCTTCCAGTTCTAATCACCAGCGACGGAGGGGGCCACGAGCCGTGGTCTCCTCCGTCCTCCTCGTTCCGCGGTCAGATGGCCGTCCCGCCCTTCGCTCCATCGGATCCCCTCGAGCGCGTCTTCGGCGCCCTGGAACTGCGTGTGCTCGACGCCCTGTGGGCGCGGGCCGGCGGCGCCACGGTGCGCGATCTCGCGCCGGCGTTTGCCGGCGTCGCCTACACGACGCTCATGACCACGCTCGACCGGCTGCACCGCAAGGGCGTGCTGCTGCGCGAGAAGGACGGCCGGCGGTTCCTGTACCGTCCGCGCCTCGGGCGCCACGAGCTGCTCACGAGTGTGGCCGGCGACGCCCTGGCTGCGATCCTGGGCGCGCGCGCCGACGAGCTGCGGCCGATGGTGTCGTTCTTCGTGGACGCGGTGCGGCGCGAGGATCGCGACGTGCTCGACAAACTCGACGCGCTCATCCGCGAACGCAGCCGGCCGGAGGGTGAATCGTGACGCCGCCCGTCATCGCCGCGCTGCTCGCCTTCGCCACCGTGGCCGCGGGCGTGGGCGCCGGCTGGCTCGTGATGGCGCTCGCCGCGCGGCTGCTGCCGTGGCCGGAGGCCGCCCGCATCGGCGCGCGCACCCGCGCCAGCCTGCTCGCGCAGGCGCGGCTGGCGCCGCTCAGCCTGACCCTCGTGGCGGTGCCGCTCGTGCAACTCGCCTTCTGGCGGTTCGAGCCGGCGGCGGCGCAGGAATCGTCCGGACCGGTGCTGCCGGCCCTCGCCGGCGTCGGTGCGCTGTGCCTGGCCGTGGTGGCCACGCGCGCCTGGCGGGCCCTTGCGGCCACCCGCGCCGTCGCCCGCGCGTGGCGCGCGGCCGGCGTGCGGCAGTTGCTGCCCGGCTGGCACGGACGCGTCTGGGTCGTCGATACGGCGTTCCCGGTCGTCGCGGTCGTCGGCGTGCGCCGTCCGGACCTGTATGTCTCTGCCGAGGTGCTGCGCGCCTGCAGCGCCGCCGAACTCAGCGCGATTGCCGCGCACGAACACGCGCACGTGGCGGCGCGCGACAACCTGACGCGTGTGCTCTTCGCGCTGGCGCCGGCGGCGGGCCGGTCCGCCGCGCGTCTCGAACAGGCGTGGGCGGCCACGGCGGAAGAAGCCGCGGACGTTCGCGCCCGCGCCACCGGCGACGGCCTGACGCTGGCCCGCGCGCTCACGACGGTAGCGCGCCTGGCCCTCGGCGCTGCCGCCGCGCCGCCGCTCGCCATGAGCGCGTTCATCGGCGGCGACAGCCTCGAGGCGCGCGTCACGCGGCTGCTCGAGCCGGCGCGTCCCGCCGGCCGAACCTTCGCCGGGTTCCCCGCCTCGATGCTCGTGCCGGTCGCCCTCGCCGTGGCGATCTGGGGCCTGCCCGCCGTCTACGACGCCGCCGAGTTCCTCGTGCGGCTCGGTCGCTAGCGTCGCGGTTCGAACTACGACTGCTGGTAGTAGTTGGCGCCGCGCTCTACGCTGGAGCGTGATGTTCGTGCGTGGTCTGCTCGCGGTGGTCGTGGTGTTGGTGTCGGTGTCTCAGGCGTTCGCGCTGACGGGCCGGGTCGTGAACACGGACGGCGCGCCGGTGGCTGGCGCCGAAATCAGCATCCTCGGCCGGCCGGGCACGGCGGTGACCGATGCCGACGGCCGCTTCACCTGGACACCCGATCCCCCGGTGCCGTTCGAAGTGCTGGTGGTGGCGCCGGGCGGCATGTTCATGAAGCCGATCCTCGTCGAACGGCTCGACGCGGGGCAGACGCTCGTGCTCACCGTCGAGTCGCTCGTGAGCGAGCGCGTGACCGTGTCGGGCGCCGCGCCCGACATCGAAGCCACGCCCACGGCCGCCACGGCGAGCCTGTCGCAGGCCGAGATCCAGACGCGGCTGCCGTCGAACCTCATCCAGGCGCTCGAGAACGTCGCTGGCGTGAACCAGGTCAGCGAAGGGCAGGCCGCGGTGCCGGCCGTGCGCGGGCTCGCGGGCGGCCGCACGCTGATTCTCATCGACGGCGCGCGCGTGAACTCCGAACGCCGCGCCGGCGCGAGCGCCACGTTCCTCGATCCGGAAGTGCTCGAGGGCGTGGAAGTGGCGCGCGGCCCCGGCTCGGTCGCCTACGGGTCGGATGCCTTCGGCGGGGTCATCGCCGTCACCACACGCAAGGTCGCGCCGAGTTCGCCGTGGGCGGGCCGCGTCTCGGCCACCCTCGGCACCGGCGTGCCGGAACGGCGCGTGGGGGCCGACGTGTCGAAGGGGTTTGCCGCCGGCAGCCTGCTCGTGGCGGCTCACGCCCGCGACGTCAACGACTGGGAGAGCCCGTCGGGTCCGACCTTCAACTCCGGCTACAACGACGGCGGCCTGCTCGCCAAGGTCACGCACACGGTCGCCGACGGCTTCCTCTCGGTGGGCTACCAGGGCGACTTCGGCCGCGACATCGAACGTCCGCGCAACAACTCGCGCACCGTCCGGTTCTTCTATCCCGAAGAGAACTCCCATCGGGTGACGGCCGAATACGACAAGCCGGACGTGGGCCCGTTCGAGGAACTCGGGCTGAACCTCTTCTACGGCCGCTACAGCCAGACGACCGATCAGGATCGCTTCGCCACCGCCACCACGGCCCGCAGCGTGGACCGCGCCGAAATCAGCGCCCACGACTTCCAGTTCCGCGGCTACGCCCGGCGGTCGCTTGCCGGCGCGCGCTGGGAACTGGGCATGGACGTGAACGGTCGCGCCGGCCTGCGCGCGCTCGACATCTTCGAGCGCTACACGCTCGCCGGCGCGCTCACGACCACCGAAAACGTGTCGATCGACGCCGCGCGCCGTGTCGACAGCGCCGTCTACTCCAGTCTCGAAGCCACCGTGCTGCCCTCGGTGTCGCTCGCCGGCGGCGCGCGCGTGGACTACATCACCACCACCAACCGCGGCGGTTACTTCGGCGACCGCGACACCGGCAACGGCGCCGCGTCGGGCTTCGTCGCGCTGACCGCCGGCAGCTATCGTGGCTTCACGCTCACCGCGCAGGCCTCGCGCGGTTTCCGCGATCCCGTGCTGTCGGACCGCTACTTCCGCGGCCCGTCGGGGCGCGGCTTCATCACCGGCAATCCCGACCTCGATCCCGAGCAGAGCCTGCAGTTCGACGCCGGCGTGCGCTACACCGCGCGCCGCGTGCGGGCGGCCGTGTACGCCTACCACTATCGGATCACCGACCTCATCGAACGGTTCAACGAGGGCACGCCCGACGACTTCTTCTTCAGAAACCGCGGCCGCGCGACGCTGCGCGGCCTCGAGTTCGAGTCGCAGCTCGACCTGCCCTGGCGCCTGTCGGTCGAGGTCGCGGCGCAGATGGCCCGCGGCCGGGCCGGTGCGGCCGGCACCGCGCTCGACGGCATCACCACCGAAACCGGCTCGGTGCAGCTGCGCCGCGCCATCGGCGCGCGCGCGTTCGCGCAGGCGCGGACCGCGTGGTTCGCCGACGACGATCGCCCCGGCCCGACCGAACGCGTCGTGCCCGGCTACACGCTCGTCGACTTGAGCGGCGGCGCCACCATCGGGCGCCATCTCGAGATCCGCGGCCTCATCCGCAACCTGTTCGACCAGCAGTACTTCGCGAGCCAGGACGTGCGCGCCATCTTCGCGCCGGGCCGCGCCGCGTCGCTCACCGCCGTCGTCCGCTTCTGATCTGCACGGCGCCGCGCGGAATGACGCAGCGGTCCCGTTCCGGTTCCGCTCGGCCGTAACGGGTGCCGATACACAGGGCAAACGACCCGTGGCCGGCCCTGTTTCCATCACGGGCGGACCCGCCGTGTCGGCCGCGCTGGTTTCTGCCGCGCCCGCCACGACGGAACCGTCCGCCCATCCTCATAACGCGCCGCACCGCGACGCCCTCGTGGCGGCGGCCATCACGCTCGCCGTGTCGGCCCTGGGCCTCGGCGTCACCTACTACTTTTCGCGCGAGGCGCAACTCGACGCCGTGCGCAGCGAACTCGCGCAACTGGCGCGTGTGGCGGCGGCGCTCGTGGACGCCGATCGCCACGACGCGGTGGCGCGCCCCGAGCTCGAAGGGTCGCCCGAGCACCTGCGCGTGCTCGCGCCGCTCGTGCGGTTCCACCAGGCGACCCACGACGTCATCTACGTCTACACGCTGATGCTGCGCGACGGAAAGCCGTACTTCGGCATCGACAGCGCCTACCGCTACAAGGTGCCGGGCGACACCGAGCCGCACGACCCGCCGATGACGCCATATCCCGGCACCGATCCGGACCTCATGCGCGCGCTCACGGAAGGCACCGTCCAGGTGAACCGCGAGATCGTGCACGAGACCGTGCGGTCGTACCTGAGCGCCTACGCGCCGTTCCGCGATACCAGCGGCCGCCTCGTCGGCGTCGTCGGCATCGACATGTGGGTGCGCGACCTGAACGACCGGCTGGCCCGACTCCGCAACATCGCGCTCACCGCGCTCGCCGGCCTCATGTTCCTGTCCACCCTGACCGGGCTCGGCGTGTTCCGCCTCCGCACGGCCGCGGCCGTGGCCGAGGCGCGCGACCGGCAGGCGGTGGCGGATCTGGCGGCGGCGCGTGACGCGGCGGAGCAGTCGAGCCGCGCCAAGTCGACCTTCCTTGCGATGATGAGCCATGAGCTGCGCACGCCGCTCAACGCCATCATCGGCTACGGCGAGCTGATGCAGGAGGATCTCGTGGCCCGCGGCGACGCCGACATGGCGAGCGACGTGGGGCGCATGCTCACCGCGAGCCGCCACCTCACCGCCATCATCGGCGACATCCTCGACTACTCGAAGCTCGAAGCCGGACGCGTGGCGCTCATCTCGACGGCGGTGGCGCCGTCGGCCCTGCTCGTGGAACTCGTCGAGTTGATGAAGCCCGGCGCCACGGCCCGCGGCGTGGCGCTCGTGCTCGACGCACCGGCCGGAATCGCGCCCTTCGCCGGCGACGCCCTGCGCCTGCGCCAGGTGTTCCTGAACCTCATCGGCAACGCCGTGAAGTTCACCGAGCGGGGCGCGGTGACCGTGCGGCTGCGCCAGGCCACCCGCGGCCCGCGGCGGGTGATCGTGGCCGTGCACGACACCGGCACCGGCATCCCGCCCGAGAACCTGCACCGCCTGTTCCAGCCGTTCTCGCAGGTGGACAGCTCCGCCACCCGCGCCGCCGGCGGCACCGGCCTGGGCCTCGCCATCAGCCGCCGCCTCGTAGAGATGATGCGCGGCACCCTGCGGGTGAAGAGCCGTGTCGGCCGCGGCTCCTCCTTCCGGGTGTCGCTGCCCGTCCAGGCCGCCTGACGCCCGCTGCCTCGGCCGGGCTGGCCGCCGGCCGCCTGAAACGGCCATCCATGGCCCGAATGCAACACATGGCCGCGCGGCGCTTTTCCCGGCCCCGCGTCTCCTGTACGCTTGCAGGCTGAGGTCCCTGCTCCCCATGCGCCGATTGCTGCTCGTTCCCGCCCTCGTTACCCTCGTTCTCACGTCGTCGTTCGTGCCCACCCGCGCCCAGCACCGGTTGCAGCCGGTGGCGGCGATGAGCGGCCGGCCCGCCCTCGAGCTGATGCTCCGCAAGCTCGACACCGTGGGCAACGTGATGATGACCACCGCCCATCCCGACGACGAGAACAACGCGCTGCTCGCCTACTACGGGCTCACGAAGGGCTTCCGCACGTCGCTCGTGACGGCCACGCGCGGCGAAGGCGGCCAGAACGAGATCGGCCCCGAGATCTTCGAGGCGCTCGCGGTGCTGCGCACCGAGGAACTGCTGGCCGTGCACAAGTTCGACGGCGCCGAGCAGTACTTCACGCGCGCGGTCGACTTCGGCTTCTCGTTCAGCGTCGAGGAGACGCTCGAGAAGTGGGGCGGCCAGGTGATCCTCGGCGACTACGTGCGGATGATCCGCACGATCCGTCCCGATGTCATCGTCGGCTTCGTGTTCGACGGCGAAGGCGGCGGTCAGCACCACCAGAGCTCGTCGCGCCTCACGCTGCAGGCCTTCCGCGCGGCGGCCGACCCGAACGCGTTCCCCGACCAGATTGCCGCCGGCCTGCGTCCGTGGCAGCCGAAGAAGTTCTACTACACGGCCGGTTTCGGCGGCCCCGGCGGCCGCGGCCAGGAACTGCAGGGCGAGGGCGCCGCGAAGCTCTTCGCGTTCACCGGCGGCGACACCTACGACCCGATTCTCGGCCGCACCTGCAACGAACTGGCGGGTGAAGCGCGCAGCATGCACAAGTGCCAGGGCATGTCGCAGCTGCTGCCGCTGCCGGGTGTCTCCGAGGGCTTCGGGCCCGCCGGCCCGCGCGGCTACCGCCTGCGCGACACGGTGCTCGCGGGCGGCGTGAACCGTCCCGACCCCGAGATGTTCGACGGCGTGGATACGTCGCTTGCGAGCCTTGCCGGCTACGCCGGCGCCTCGGCGCCCGCCGCGCTCACGACCGCGCTCTCGACGATTGCCACGCGCGTGGCCGATGCGCGGACGGCCGTGCTCTCGAACGGCTCGCCGGCCGCCGTGGCGCCGCTCGCCGCCGGTCTCAAGGCCGTGCGCACGCTGCGCGCCGACCTCAAGGGCATGAACCTCGCGGCCGCCGGCCTCTACGAAATCGACACACGGCTCGCGCTCAAGGAAACGCAGTTCCAGCAGGCGCTCGTGCTCGCCGCCGACGTCCGGCTCGACGCCGTGGCCAACGACAGTCTGGTCGTGGCCGGGCAGCCCGTGCAGGTGCAGATCATCGCCGCCAACCGCGGCACCGCACCCGTGACGCTCGCCGGCGCCGTGGCCGGCTTCTCCGGCACGACCGGCGACTGCGCGGCAGCGCCGCTCGCCCCGAGCGCGGCCCGCAACTGCCGCATGACGGCCACCGTGCCGGCCGACGCGCGTCTCACCGCGGCGCACTTCAAGTACGCCACCGACGCCGCACGTTTTGTGCTCGACCCCGACGTGCCGGCCGGCCTGCCGTTCCGCCCCACGCCGTTTGTCGCCACCGTGAACCTGACGATTGGCGGGGAAGCGGTGACCATGCCGGTCAACGTCGCCTCGCGCTCGGAAGGCAATCTCTACAGCGGCGAAAAACGCGCCGAACTGCACGTGGTGCCGAAGTTCGCCGTGACCGCCACGCCCGAGATCGTGATCGTGCCGGCCACCGGCGGCCCGCGCGCCGCCCGCGACGTGCGCGTCACGGTCGTGAACCACTCGAAGGGCGCGGCCTCGGCCGAGGTCGTGCTCGAGGCCCCGCAGGGCTGGCGCCTCGCGCCGGCCACGCAGACGGTCGCGTTCTCGCGCGAGGACGAAGCCGCCACCGTGCGCTTCACGATGACGCCGCCCGCCCCCACCGCACTGGCCGCGCTGGCCAAGACCGGCGCCGGTGTGACCGTGAAGGCGACGGTGCGTGAAGGCGGCGCCACCTACGCGCAGGGCTACCAGGTGGTCGAGTACCCGCACACGACGCGCCGCCACGTGCTGCGCGCGCCCGAGGTGCAGGTGAGCGTGCTCGACCTGAAGGTGAAGCCGAACCTGACCGTGGGCTACGTGATGGG
>CADEFD010000186.1 GCA_902826515.1 uncultured Acidobacteriota bacterium | reverse complement strand
TCTTGTACGGCGCCTGCTCGACGAGGCGCGCTTCGAAGGGCGGGTACTGCCACGCGTCCGGCTGCGTCACCGGCATCGTGTCGTACATCCAGTAGATGAGCAGCGTCTTCTCGGCGCCTTCATCACACTTGGCGTAGACGATCGGGTTGCCGGGGGTGCCGTACTCGGTGATGCCGACGTCGAAGACCTGCGTCTGCTGGCAGCCGAGTTCGTCGAAGAACCCCTTCACCATCTCCGCCGACTCGGGAATGCCTTCCCCCGAGTTCGAGATGGACGGCTGCTGAATCCATTCCTGCAAGTTGACGACGTGCTGGTCGATGTTCTGGTCGATGTGATCGAACACCTTCGCGAGCTCAGGCGTTACCTGGCTCATGTCGGGTTTGATCTCTTCGTCGCCGTAGGGGCGGATGCCGAGCTTCGGCGCGGTGGCCGTGGTGGAGGCCGGGGCAGCCGCGGGCGGCGCCGCAGGCTGGGAACAAGCCGCCGTGACGGCGAGGACCGACAGGGACGAAAACAACAGCCGGCGCATCGGCGCTCTCCTGGACGGACCCGGGCGGCGTGGATCGTCGCCGGGGATGCCGCATTTCAACCGCCACAGCGCCGGAAGTCAATGCTTCTCTGTGACAAGATGTCGCATGTCTCCGATGGTCTTTGCGCATCGATCGCGGCCGACGCCCCGCGCCGCGGCGATTGACCGCCGCAGCGTGCTGCGGGCGCTGCTGACCACCGGCGTCGCCGCCTCGCTGCCGGCCTGCGACGGCGTCTCGGTGTCCACGACCGACCCCCGCCTGCTGCCCGCGGCGCTCGCCGAACGGTACGTGCGCCTGACGCAGGCCCTTGCCCTGCACCAGCCCTCGCTCGTCGAGGCGTGGCTCGGTCCCGCGCCAACGTCCCCCGCGGGTCCGCGGCGGCCGGTAGCGGCCCTGCGCGCCGAAACCACGGCCCTGCTCGCGGACGTGTCGATGACGAAGGCGGCCACGGACGCGGCGTCGAACTCGACCGTGGGACGCAAGGCCGGCGCCGCGTCCCAGGAGACCACGCGCCTGCGCTACCTCGAGGGCCAGGTGCGCGCGCTCGACGCCGCGGCGGCGCGCCTGCTCGGCGAATCATCGACGTTCGCAGTGCAGGCCGCGCGCACTTTCGGCTACGCCGCGCCGTCGCGCGACGCCGCCGCGCTCGACCGGCTGCGGGCGGATCTCGCGGCGCTGCTGCCAGGCGCGGGAACGCTCGCCGAACGGCACGCCGCCTTCCGGCGCGCCGCCGCCGTGCCGGCCGACCGCGTGGACGCAGTCTTCGCCGCCGCCGTGGACTGGTGCCGTCGCGCGGCCGCCGGACACCTGCCGCTGCCGGCCGGCGAGACGCTCACGACGCGGGCTGAAGACACCACCGGCTGGGCGGCGTTCTCGCGACCCACCGGGCCGCGCGCGTCGGAGCTGTGGGTCGCGCGCCGCGGCGGCGCCGACGCGGCGCATCTGCTGCAACTGGCCGCGCACGAAGGCACGCCGGGCCACCACGCCCAGCACGTGCTCGCGTCGGCCGCGCTCGTCGAGGGCCGCGGCTGGACGGAACGCGCGCTGCATCCGGGCTTCGGCCCCCATCGCCTCGTGGCCGAGGGCGCGGCTGAAGCCGGCGCGGCGCTGCTGCTGCCGGAAGACGTCCGCATCCGCGTGCTGGCCGACGTGCTGCTGCCAGCGGCCGGACGGTCTCCGGCGCTCGCCGCGCCGCTCGCCCGCGTGGAACGGCGCGCCGCGGCGCTCGACCTCGAAGTGGCGTACATCGCCGCGGAATACCTCGACACTCCGCTCGGCGCCGAGGCCGCGACGGCGCGCCTGCGCGACGAGGCGCTGGTGCTCGACCCGGCGGGGATGGTGGGCTTCATCGAGAAGCAGCGCATCTACCTGCTCGCCTATCCGCTCGGCCGCCGGCTCGTCACCGCGGCGCTCGGCGAGGGCCCGGACACCGCGCGGTGGGCGCGCCTCTCCACCATCGCCACGACACTGACACTGCCCGCGGGGGATGGGGAATAATGACGGGCCGATGAGCACCCGCCACCTCGTCCGTCTCGCGCTCCTCCTCACGATCGTGTTCGGCGCGCAGGCCCGCTTCCTGCCCTACCTGCCGGGCGATCCCGCCGTGGCGCGCGCGGTGCAGGGCCTGTCGCCGGGCACGGGCTGGGTCGCGCCCGCCGTGTCCACCGCGAGCGCGCCGCTCAAATACGGCCTGATGGCGATTGCCGTGCTCGGTGCGTGGCGTCTGGCCGGCGTCCGCGCGGCACTCGTCGTCGTGGCGGCGCTCGTGCTCGAGCAGACGCTCGGCGAATCGTCCAAGGCGCTCTTCGGCCGGCCGCGGCCGGCGCGCGATCTCGTGGCGGTGATGGGCAATCCCACCGGGCTCTCGTTCCCGTCCACCTTCATGACGCTCTACGCCGTCACGATCGGCGCGCTCGTCGTGCTGGCCTGGCGTCTGCGGCCGAGCGGCCTGCGCACCGGCGTGATTGCGGCCGGCACACTCGTGCTCGTCATCGCGGCGTGCGCCCGCATCGTGCCGGGCGCGCACTGGCCGAGCGACACCATCGGCACGATCGCCATCTGTCTCAGCTGGCTGGCGGTGGCCTTCAGTGCCGCCGGCGTTCCCTCCAGGTAACCCACGCATGTCCGTGTCCCGTCTCGCCGCCGCCGTCGTCCTCGCCGCCACGCTTGCCGCCTGTGCCTCGGAGCCGCCGCCGCCCGCCGCCGATCTGCTGCTCGTGAACGCGAAGGTCTATTCCATGACCTGGCCGGATCCGGCGCCCGACGGCACGCCGGCCGCCGGCGCCCCGCACGATGCGAACGGCTGGCGGCCCGACGCCGCCGCCCTTGCCATCACCGGCGGCCGTATCACCCTCGTCGGCGCGCGCGAGGCCGTCGAGGCCCGCAAGGGGCCGCGGACCGAGGTCGTGGACCTCGGCGGCGCCGCGCTCCTGCCCGGCATGGTGGACTCGCACTCGCACATCCTCGAACTCGGCGCGAAGCTCTCGGCCGTGGACCTCGTGGGTGTGACGACCGAGGCCGAGGCCGTGGACCGCGTGGCCGCCTACGCGGTGAAGATTCCGAAGGGCGAATGGATCACCGGGCGCGGCTGGGACGAAGGCGCGTGGGCCAACCAGTATCCCGACTGGCGCCTGCTCAGCCAGAAGGTGCCCGACCATCCGGTGGTGCTCTACTCGCTGCACGGCTTCGGTGTGTGGGCCAACCGCGCGGCGCTCGATGCCGCGAAGATCACGCGCACGACGGCGGCCCCCGTGGGCGGCGAGATCCGCAAGGACGCCCGCGGCGAGCCCACCGGCATCTTCCTGAACCGTGCCACCCCGATCATGGCGAACGCCGTGCCGGCGCCCTCGCCCGCGCAGGTCGAAAGCCAGCTCCTCGCCGGGCTGACCGAGATGGCGCGCTCCGGCTACACGAGCGTGCACGATGCCGGCGTCGATCGCGCGATGCTTGCCGGGTATCAGGCGCTCGCGGCGAAGCAGCAGCTGCCGATCCGCGTCTACGTGATGCTCTCGGCCCGCGATCCGGACCTCTGTCGCGAGTGGGAACAGAAGGGCCCGCAGGGCGCGGCGAGCGACATGCTCATCGTGCGATCGGTCAAGGCGTATTACGACGGCGCGCTCGGTTCACGCGGGGCGCGGCTGCTCGCCGACTACAGCGACATGCCAGGGCACCGCGGGGTGAGCGGCGCCGGCTACGGCTTCGACAAGGACGTCGTGGCGGCGATGATGCGGGCCGGCTTCCAGGTGGGCGTGCACGCGATCGGCGATGCCGGCAACCGCGAGTCGCTCGACTTCCTCGAGAGCATCACGACGGACAACGCCCGCGCCCGCGACGGCCGTCACCGCATCGAACACGCGCAGGTCGTGAGCCCGCAGGATATCCCGCGCTTCGCCGCGATGAACGTCATCGCCTCGATGGAGCCGCCGCACGCCGTCGAAGACAAGGGCTGGGCCGAAGCCCGCGTCGGCGCCGAGCGCATCAAGGGCGCCTACGCCTGGCGCACGCTGCGCACGGCCGGGGCGCGGCTCATCTTCAACTCGGATCTGACCGGCTCGGACCACAACGTGTTCTACGGCCTGCATTCGGCCATCACGCGGCAGGACAAGACCGGCCAGCCGGCCGGCGGCTGGTATCCCGCGGAGCGGATGACGCCCGAAGAAGCCGTGCGGGGTTACAGCACCTGGGCGGCCTATGCGGCGTTCGCGGAGGCCGAGACCGGCCAGATCGCGGCCGGGCGGCTCGCCGATCTCACGGCGTTGTCGGTCGACCCGCTCACCGTCGGCGCGACGACGCCCGGCGCCCTGCTCGACGGCGCCGTCCGCCTGACCGTGGTGGACGGCCGGGTGCGCTACAGCGGACGTTGACGCCCGCCCCCTAGACCGCCGGCGGCGCGCCGCCCTGCACGAACGGCGTGAGCAGCGTCTCGAGAAGTGCGTGTGTGGGCGTGGGCACGCCCGCCTCACGGCCGAGCCGCACCACGGCGCCGCTCAGCCACGGCAGTTCGAGGGGCCTGCCGCGCTCGAGATCCTCGAGCATCGACGACTTCGCCTGCGGCGGCATGGAGCGGTACATCGCGAACACCTCGTCGCGGACGCGGTCGTCGAGCGCCACGCCCATCGCCCGGCCGACGGCCAGCGTCTCGTCCACCGCGGCTTCGAGCAGGGACATCAGCCCGGGCGAGGCCCGCAGCACGCCGAGCGGCGAGCGCACCGCCCCGCTCATCCCGCTGAAGACCGACAGGCGGGCGAACTTGGACCACAGATCCTTGCGGATGTCGGGACTTGCGGTGAACGTGAAGCCGGCCGTGGACGCCGCGTCGCGCAACGCGACGAGCCGCGGCGACATCGCGCCGTCGAGTTCGCCGACGATGAGCGCGTCGAGGGCCGTGTGGCGGATGAGACCCGGCTCGCCGATGACGGCCGCGACGTAGGCCACGCCGCCCGCCACGTGCTCGCGGCCGATGCGGCGCGCCACCATGTCGGTGGCCTCGACGCCGTTCTGCAGGGTCACGACCATCGTGTCGCGGCCGACGAGCGGCCTGAGCGCGGAGGCGGCGGTGTCCACGTCGTACATCTTCACGGTGAGGAACACGACGTCGGCCGTGCCGAGCTCGGCCGGATCGGCGCTCGCCCGGACGCCGGTCACATGCACGTCGCCCTTCGGACTCGTGATGCGCAGGCCGTCGCGGCGGATCGCCTCGAGGTGCCGCCCGCGCGCCACGAACGCCACGTCGGCGCCGGCCGCGGCCAGCCGTCCGCCGAAGTACCCGCCGACGCCGCCGGCACCGAACATCACAATCTTCATGTCTGACCTTTCGCTCGCGGACAGTCAGGGAGCAGGGACCGGGGAACAGGGATTGGGCCGAGCCGGAAACGGCAGGTCGTTCGCCGGCATCCTGCCGCGAGCGGTTCTAGTCCCTGGTCCCTGGTCCCTGGTCCCTCCTTTACGTCGTCAGTCTGATGGCGTCCAGGCTCACGACCGGCGCGTCGCCGATGACGGTGGCGTTGTGGCGGCGTCCGCGCGGCACTTCCACCCAGTCGCCGGGGCCGAGCGCCGCGGTGTGGCCGCCGATGACGATGCGGAAGTGGCCGCTCACGACGGCGTCGATCTTGTCCACGTCGTGCGCGTGATCGGGGAACCGGGTGCCGGGCGGATAGACGTAGCGCGCCACCACGTAGCCGAGCGCTTCGAGTTTGCCGCGCAGGGCGGCTTCGGTCGGCGCGCCGTCGGCCGCCGCGTTCCAGCGCCGCACCTGCACGGGAACGTGCCTACTGCGCGGTGCCCGCGTCGGGCGAGACCGGCATGCCGGGCATCGCGCCCCTGGCCAGTTCCTGGTCGATCATGAGCAGGCCGACCCCGGTCGTGCCGCCGAGGCGGATGCGGCCGAGGATGGCACGCGCCGCCGCTTCCTCTTCCATCTGCTCGTTGACGAACCACTGCAGCAGCACGATCGCCGGCCGGTCCTTGGCCTGCTCTGCCATGACATACAGGTTGTTGATCGAGGCGGTCACGGCCTGTTCGTTCTGCAGCACGTGCGTGCACAGCGCCTCGACCGTCTTCCACGAGGAGGGCGGCTGCGCCACCGCGGGCAGCACGGCCTTGGCGTCGCGTTCGACGATGTGGTCGATGAACTTCTGCGCGTGCATGAGCTCGTCGGCGGACTGCTGACGCATCCAGGTGGCGAAGCCCGGCAGGTCGTTGGCCGAGAGCCACACCGACATCGCGCGGTATTCGTGCGAGGCCTTGAATTCGAGCTTGAGGTGCTCGTTCATGCCCTTGAGCAGCTTGGCATCCATGCCGCTCAGACTATCACGCGCGCCGCGGCCGCCGCGGCCGCGCTAGCGCGACGAAGCGCGGCGGCGGGCCAGTTCGAAGCTCAGCCCGCCGAGGCCGACGAACAGTGTCGTGCCGATGAGCGCAATCGGCGTGAGCTGCTGGCCGGCGAAGTAGAGCGCGGCGACCATGGCGGCCACGGCGCCGGCGGCCGAGGCGACCACCTGCCAGAAGGGCGGCGGAGCGGGAGTGGAAGGCGGGGGCATGGGGCCTGAATGGAATTGTCTCATGGCAGCGAGATGCGATCGCCGAGCATCGCCACGCTGAGCGCGTACGCGTTGGCGCAGTTGTAGCCGAGGATGGCTTCGTAGTTCGCGTAGACGAGGAACTGGCGGTCGCCGGCATCGAGCAGCGAGGCCTGGCGTTCCACGGCCGGGAGGTTCCGGCCCTCCACGGTGCGCACGCCCATCGCCTGCCATTCGGCGAGGTAGCGGCGCCGCGACAACGCACGTTCGGCGCGGCAGCCTTCGCCGCGCGACCCGGCACGTTCGGCCAGCTCCGCGACCGCCCCGGGCACACGCACCTGACGGCCCCAGATGGCCTCGCCGTCCCAGCCGTAGGCCTTCAGGTAGTTCGCGATCGAGGCGAACACGTCAGCGTGGTTCGACCAGATGTCGCGCGTGCCGTCACCGTCGAAATCTTCGGCGTACTTGAGATAACTCGACGGCATGAACTGCGGCTGCCCCATCGCCCCGGCCCATGAACCCTTCAGCCGCGACAGATCGATGTGACCGCGATCGACGATGCGCAGCGCGTCGAAGAGTTCGTTGCGGAAGAGCTCGCCGCGGCGGCCGTCGAAGGCCAGCGTCGCCAGCGCCTGCACGGTGGGCCGCACGCCCGTGAAGCGGCCGAAGTTCGACTCGAGTCCCCAGACCGCCACGAGGTACCGCGGCTGCACGCCGTAGGCCTTCCCCACCCGTTCGAGCACGGCGCGGTGCGTCGTGGCCATGCGCTGCGCCTGGCGCACCGTGGCCGGGGTGAGGCGCTGACGGACGTAGGCGTCGATCGTCAGCACGGCTTCGGCCTGGCCGCGATCACGTTCGAGCACGATCGGCAGCGGCTCGAGCCCGTCGAGCGCCTTCGTGACCACGGCCTCCGAGATGCCGCGGCGCACGGCTTCGGTCTTCACCTCGTCGAGGAAGGCGGAAAAACGCGCGGCGTCGTCGGCCGGCGGCTCGACCGTCTGCGGCGCGGTGAGCACGACGGCGGTGCCGACGAGCAGGCCGGAGAGCGCCGCCGCGAGGCGGGCGCCGAGTCGAACGAAGGGCACGGGCGTCGCCATGACGATGCCTTCATTGTGCCACGCGACACCGCCCGGTGCGCGGGCTATGCTTCCGCATCATGCCCATCTACGTGCTCGACCAGCTGCCCACCCGCGATCTCTTCCCCGGCTTCACCGCGCGCCTCGTGCACACGCCGCTCGTCACGCAGTCGTTCGTGCAGTGCGAGGCCGGCGCCGCGTTCCCCGAACATCGGCATCCGCACGAGCAGACGGTCATCGTGCTCGAAGGGGAACTGGAGCTGACGGCCGGCGGCGAGACCGTGCGCCTCACCCCGGGCACGGTCTTCGCGATTCCCGGAGACGTGCCGCACAGCGGCCGCGCCCTCGTCGCGACGCGCGTCCTCGACGTGTTCTCGCCGGTGCGCGACGACCTCAGGAGCTAAGCCGCGGCCCGCGGCAGGGTGCGCGCCTGCAGCAGCAGGAACGACATCGTCGCGACGACGCCGGCGAGCATCACGAAGAGCTCGATGCCCGGGCCGCTGGCGCCGGGTTTCGCCAGCAGCAGCGCCACCACGAGCGGCGCCACGAACTGGTTGCCGAAGAGCACGGCGAACACGGCGCGGTTGGCCCAGCCGGCGCCGAGGAACCGCCACAGGAAGAGCCGCGGATTCGACACCACGGCCGCCACGGCGTAGAGCCCGAGGAAGCCCATCTCGAGCGGCGAGATGCCGACGCGCGGATCGGCATGCACGCTGAGGTACGTGGGATTGCCGAGCAGATACCCGAGCAGGCTCAGGCCCCCCGGCACGAGTGCCAGGTGGAGGAGCAGGTCATCGAGGATGAAGGCCGAGTCGGGCGTGCGCCGCAGCGCGATGACGAGGTCGTAGGCGCAGAACACGATGAGCCCGGCCGACGTCATCACCGACGTCAGCACGAGCCCGGGGAAACTCGCCCAGAGTTCCGCCGGCGTCATCGCCAGCATCACCATCGACGACAGGTTGCCGCCGAGCACGAGACCGGTCATCGCCAGGCTGAGCGCCATCGGCCACGTCTCGAGATGGAGCTGGGCCTGGCGCACCGCCACCATCAGCAGGAGCGACAGGGCGGTGAAGGGCGAGAGCACGGGCGAGGTGGCCGAGTAGAACACGGGCTGCCCGACGAGCCAGGCCCCGAGCACCACGGCGCACCCGGCGCCGAGCCCGACGTCGATCGCGGTCGTGACGCGCAGTCGCGACCGTTCGAGCGGCACGAAATCGAAGAAGTCACCAGGTTGCATCTGCCACCTCCTCGTCGCCTGCCCGGGCGTCCCGGGCCTCCTGTCCACCGCCGCGCCGGCCTACAAGGCGGCCGTCGCGCCGCCGTCCACGATGATCGCCTGGCCGCTGATGTAACGGCCGGCATCCGAGGCGAGGAACACGAGCAGGTTGGCGAACTCCTCGGGCGTGCCGAGGCGGCCGAGCGGAATCGAGGCGACCGATTCCTTCTTCACCTGCTGCAGATCCACGCCGCGCCGGCTGGCCATGGCGGTGTCGAGTTCCTCGATGCGCTCGGTCTGGATGCGGCCGGGCGCCACCACGTTCAGCAGGATGTTCGCCGGTCCGAGTTCCTTCGCGAGCGTCTTCACCAGGCCGTAGACGCCGGTGCGGAACGCGTTCGAGAGCACGAGGCCGGGAATCGGCTGCTTGATCGACGACGAGGCAATCGTGAGGATGCGGCCGCCGCCGGCCTTCTTCATCTCCGGCACCGCGGCGTTCACGAGCCGCACGAGGCTCATGAGGTTCTGATCGAACGCCTTCTGCCACTGCGCATCGCTCATCGACAGGAAATCGCCCGCCGGCGGCCCGCCGGCGTTGTGCACGAGGATGTCGAGGCCGCCGAGGGTGCTGACGGCGTGGCCGACCAGCCGCGCCGCCTCTTCCGACGAGCTGACATCGGCGACGAGCGCCTCGACGCGGGCGCCCGTCTCGGTGCGGATGCGCGCGGCGGCCTCGGTGATGCGGGCCTCGTCGCGGCTGCAGATGACGAGCGCCACCCCTTCACGCGCCAGCCCGAGGGCCGTGGCGTAGCCAAGGCCGCGGCTGGCGGCGGTGACGAGGGCGCGTTTTCCGGAGAGCTTCAGGTCCATGGTTCCTTTGCGGGGCTCGGGGGTTCGGGTCCCGGGGCTACGACGCCGTCGGCTGCAGGCCGAGGCGGGTCATGAGGTCGTCGAGGTCGGCGAGCGTGCCGTCGTCCACCGGGGAAAACGGCGCCCGCACGCGGGGTGTCGCGATCACGCCACGGCGGTGGTAGATGTGCTTGCGCAGCGCCAGGTTGATGCGCGGCTGGTTCTCGAAGCGGATGAGCGGGCAGT
>CADEFD010000185.1 GCA_902826515.1 uncultured Acidobacteriota bacterium | reverse complement strand
AACTCCTCGGCGGAAACGAAGACCACGACCGAGAAGGGCTTCGTCGAGGGCTTCGCCAAGCAGGTCGGCGACATCGGCGCCATCATGGTCGCCATCCTCGTGGCCGTGCTCTTCACGATGCTCCTCGTGGCCGCGAACACGATGGCGCAGTCGGTGCGCGAGCGCACCAACGAAGTGGGCGTGCTCAAGACGCTCGGCTTCTCGAACGGCCAGATCCTCTCGCTCGTGCTGGGTGAGTCGGTGCTCATCGCCCTCATCGGCGGCGCCGCCGGACTGGGCCTGGCCTGGCTCATCGTGCAGCAGGGCGACCCGACCGGCGGCATGCTGCCGATCTTCGTGCTGCCGCCGCGCGACGTCGCCCTCGGCGCCGTGCTCATCGTGGCGCTCGGACTCGTGGCCGGCGCGCTGCCGGCCGCCACCGCCATGCACCTCAAGATCACCGACGCCCTCCGCCGGAGCTGACGATGATGTCCTGGATCAGCCAGACCCTCGCGGTCACCGCCCTCAATCTGCGCACGATTCCGCAGCGCCTCGGCTCGTCTGGCGTGGCCATCGTCGGCATCGCCGGCGTCGTCGTGGTGCTCGTCTCGGTGCTGTCGATCGCCTCGGGCTTCACGGCGGCGATGCGCGAATCGGGATCGCCGTCGCGCGCACTCGTGATGCGCAGCGGCGCCGACAGCGAGATGACGAGCGGCGTCAGTGGTGGTGAAGCGGACCTCATCCGCCAGGCGCCGGGCATCCGCCGCGACGGCCAGACGGCGCTGGCCTCGGCCGAGCTCTATGTGATCATCGACCTGCCGAAGAAGAGCACCGGCACACCGGCCAACGTGCCGATGCGGGGCGTGGAGCCACAGACGCTGGCCGTGCGCGACACGACGTCGATCGTCGAAGGGCGCATGCTGGAGTTCGGCACCAACGAGATCGTGGTGGGCCGCGGCGCGAGCGGACAGTTCGCGGGTCTCACCCTGGGCAGCGAGGTACGCTCGGGCCAGAACACGTGGACGGTGGTGGGCATCTTCGAGGCCGACGGCGGCGTCTCCGAAACCGAGATCTGGTGCGATGCCCGCGTACTGCAGGGCGCCTACCGGCGCGGCAACTCGTACCAGCTCGTCGTAGCGAAGCTCGACTCCACGGACACCTTCGACACCTTCCGCGACTGGCTCACGGCCAATCCACAGCTCAACGTGCAGGTGCGGCGCGAGACGGAGTATTACGCGCAGCAGTCGCGGGCACTGAGCGGCCTCATCCGCACGGTGGGCTTCGGCATCGCCATGCTCATGGGCATCGGCGCCGTGTTCGGCGCCATCCTCACGATGTACACGGCGGTCTCAACGCGGGCGCGTGAGATCGCGACGCTGCGCGCGCTCGGCTTCAACGCCAGTTCGGTCGTGGTGTCAGTGATGGCCGAATCGCTGGCGCTGGCGGCGATCGGCGGCGCCATCGGCGGCCTGGTCGCCTACGCCGCCTTCAACGGCTACCAGACCTCGACGATGAACTTCCAGACCTTCAGCCAGGTGGCCTTCGCCTTCCAGGTCACGCCCGGGCTGCTCGTGATGGGCCTCGTCTACGCACTCGTCATGGGCCTCATCGGCGGCATCTTCCCGGCAGTGCGGGCGGCACGCCTGCCGATTCCTACCGCGTTGCGGCAGTTGTAGCGCGCGGTGTGCGCGTGTGCGGTCGCGAGCGCGCGCGTCGCTCCGAGCCCCGAGCCCCGCCCTGTCTGGCAGATTCTTGACGACAGTTGTCATCTCTGCCACTCGACGTTGACGGGACGCGTGCGCCACACTGACGGCGCCCCATGACCACGCGAACCCTCGTCGACCTCATCGTGCTCGGCGCGCTCTGGGGCGCATCGTTCCTCTTCATGCGCGTGGCGGCGCCCGAGTTCGGGCCCATCCCGCTCATCGCGGTACGCGTCACGATCGCGGCGCTCATCCTGCTGCCGCTGCTGCTGCGTGCCCAGGGGCTGGCCCCGCTGCGCGGGTCCCTCGGGCCACTCGCGCTCGTCGGCGCCACCAGCACGGCCATTCCGTTCACCCTGTTTGCGTTCGCCGCGTTGTCGCTGCCGGCCGGACTCTCGTCCGTGCTGAACGCCAGCGTGCCGCTCTTCGGCGCGCTCGTCGGGTTCCTGTGGCTGCGCCAGAGCCCGACGCGGCTGCGGATGCTGGGGCTCGCCGTGGGCTTCAGCGGCGTGCTCGCGCTGGCGTGGCCGCGGCTCGCGGCCGGGGCCGACTGGGCGGCCATCTCGGCCGCGCTCGCCGCCGCGATGCTCTATGCCGTGTTCCCGCACATCACGCAGCGGTCGCTTGCGGGTGTCTCGCCGTTCGTCGTCGCGACCGGCAGCCAGACGGCGGCGGCGCTGATGCTGCTGCCGCTCGTGGCCTTCACGTGGCCGGACGTCGCCCCGACATGGCGGGCGTGGGGGTATGCCCTGCTGCTCGGGTCCGGCTGCACCGCGCTCGCCTACGTGATGTACTTCCGGCTCATCGCCCGGGCCGGTGCCGCCACGGCCATGACGGTCACGTATCTCATCCCCGTCTTCGGCGTCACCTGGGGCGCGCTGCTGCTCGACGAGCGGCTGCCGGCGAGCGCCATCCTCGGCGCGCTGCTCGTGCTGGGCGGCGTGGCCCTGGCCACGTGGACGCCGGCACGCCCGACCGCCCTCCGGTAGACTGCGAGTCTCGGCGCGGAAACCCGGCCATCCGGCCCGGCGTCCAACCGCGTATCGCCGCGACGCCTTCCACCGGAGACCGCATGGACACCTATTACCACCCGCCCGATCTCGCGAAGTTCGGCGATATCGGCAAAGACGCCCCGGAACTCTGGAAGAAGTTCCAGGAGTGGTACGGCGCCGTGTTCGCCGAAGGTGCGCTCACCGAACGCGAGAAAGCGCTCATCGCCCTGGCGGTCTCGCACGCGGTGCAGTGCCCGTACTGCATCGACGCCTACACCTCGGGCTCGCTCGAGAAGGGCGCCACGCCCGCGCAGATGACCGAAGCGGTGCACGTGGCGGCGGCCATCCGCGGCGGCGCCGCCCTCGTGCACGGCGTGCAGATGCGCAATCACCTCGACAAGATCTCGATGTAAAGGACAGGGAACAGGGACTAGGGAACAGGGACTAGGGACAAGAGCGTCGAACTCCTGGTCTGCTTAACTGTCCGTCCCGTCTTCCCTTAGTCCCTTAGTCCCTTAGTCCCTTGATCCCTGGTCCCTAGTCCCTGCTCTTATGGCCCTTCCCACGCTCCTGAACTCGCGCTCGCCGCTGGCGGCGCCGGCCGCACAACGCGAGTTGCTCGCGGCGCTGCCGCTCGCGCGATCGTTCGAAGAGGCGGTGGCCACCGCGCAGACACCGCCGCTCGCGGCCGCGAGCGTCGACGTGCTGCAGGTGAACCTGGGCAAGCGTTGCAACCAGGCCTGTCACCACTGTCATGTGGATGCCGGGCCCGACCGCCGCGAGGTGATGCCCGACGCCGTCGTCGACGCCTGCCTCGGCGTGCTCGCGCGCTCCGGCATCCAGACGCTCGACATCACGGGCGGTGCGCCGGAGATGCATCCGCGCTTCCGCGACCTCGTCATCAAGGCCCGCCGGCTGGGCCGCCGCGTCATCGATCGCTGCAACCTCACGATCACGACGTTGCCTAACTACAGCGATCTGCCGCGTTTCCTCGCCGCCCAGCGCGTGGAGGTCATCGCCTCGCTGCCGTCGTATGCGGCGTCGATGACCGATCGCCAGCGCGGCGCCGGCGTCTTCGAGCAGTCGATTGCGGCGCTGCGCGAATTCAACACGTTCGGCTACGGCGTCGAGGGCAGCGGGCTCGTGCTCAACCTCGTCACGAACCCCGTGGGCGCCTTCCTGCCGGCTGCGCAGGCCGCGCTCGAACGCGACTGGAAACGCGAGCTGCAGCGGCAGCACGGGCTCGTCTTCAACCAGCTCTTCACGATCACGAACATGCCCATCAGCCGCTACCTCGAGTGGCTGGAGCACTCGGGCAACCTCGCGGCCTACATGGACAAGCTGGTGCAGGCGTTCAATCCCGCCGCCGTGCCGGGCGTGATGTGCCGCAACACCCTCAGCGTGGGCTGGGATGGCCGGCTCTTCGACTGCGACTTCAACCAGATGCTCGACCTGCCGCTCGTGCATGCCGCGCCGCAGTCAATCCTCGACCTCACGGACGATGCCGCTCTGGCGCGCGTCGTGACCCGGCCGATCGTGACCGGGCCGCACTGCTTCGGCTGCACGGCCGGCGCCGGCAGCAGCTGCGGCGGCGCCACGGTGTAACCGGGCTCACGACTTGGGCAGCGTCGGCGCCCACGGTCCGCTCGTGCGGTACCAGGTGCTCTCGGTGTGCTGGCCCACCGCCGCCGGAATGTCGCCGGCTTCGATCGGGAGCGCGATGAACGAACCCTGGGCTTCGTCGCAGCCCATGTCGCGCAGCATGCGCAGGGCGTCGGCCGTCTCGACGCCTTCAGCCACCGCCTTCATGCCGAGCGCGTGCGCCAGCTCGATGACCAGGCGCACGATGCTGCGGCTCTCGCTCGACGTCGTGCAGCCGGAGACGAACGTGCGGTCGATCTTGATCTCGCTGAACGGCAGCCGGTGCAGCTGCACGAGCGATGAGTAGCCGGTGCCGAAGTCGTCGATGGCGAGGTGGAACCCCTTGACGCGTAGGCGCGTCAGCACGTCCATCATCTGCACCGCGTCGCGCATCGCCGCCGTCTCGGTGAGCTCGAGCGTGAGGCGCGACGGCTCGATGCCGGCCACGCGGCACTGCGAGGCGAGCTGATCGGCGAGCCGCGGCTCGTGCAGGTTGCGGGCCGAGACGTTGATGGCAAGGCTGATCCGGCAGCCGGCCGCGTCCCAGGTCTGCATCTGGCCGCAGGCCGTCGTGCCGATCCACTGCGTCATGCGATCGATGCAGGCCGACGACTCGGCGAACGGGATGAACTCGAGCGGTGCGATCACGCCGCGCATCGGATGGCGCCAGCGCACGAGCGCTTCAGCGCCGGAGACGACGCCCGTCTTGAGGTCCACCTTCGGCTGGTAGAGAAGGTAGAACTCCTCGCGGTTCATCGCTTCCGAAAAGCTGGCCACCGTGAGCCACGGATCTTCCATCCGGTTCGACTTGAGCACCCCGGCCAGTTCCGCCGCGCTGAACGGCTTGGCGAGCGCCGCCGTCACGTTGAGCCCGCGCGCCGTGCCGACACGGCGGGCGGCGTTCACCACGCTGTCGCCGACGCCGCTCACGAGGATGATGTTGGCGGTGCAGTGATCGGAGGCGAGCTGCGACAGCAGTTGCAGGCCGTCCACGACCGGCATCTGCAGGTCCATCACGATGTGGGTGGGTGCCCAGGTGCGCACCTTCTCCAGGAAATCGTCGGCGTTCTCGACGACCAGGGTCTGGTAGCCGACGCTCGTGGCCACGCGCGCGATCACCGCGCCGATCGACGGTTCGTCGTCGATGATGAGAAGTCGATGGCCCGTCATTGAGGTCAGGGGGTCGCGGGAGTGGGAGCCGCCCGGCGAATCCCGTCCAGCATAGGTCGGACCCCGCCCGAATCGGCCGCCTCTTTCTCTGCCGAGGTGCAGGTTCCGCGCAAACCTCTGCAACACGGCGGCGCCAGCTCTTCAACCCGTGGCCGCGCCGCCGGTCTAAGCCCTCGGACGCGCCCGGCCCTCCCTCGGCCGACGTTGCCCATTTCCGGAGGAGGCGATATGCACGGACGAGGATGGAAGACGCTGGCGCTGACGGCGGCGCTCGTGGCGGTGACGGCGAGCGCGTTCGCGCAGCACCGGCCGGTCTCGGCACTCAACTGGGCTTTTGGCGGCACGGTGCACACGGTGGCCCGCGCGGGCCGTGTGGCCTTCGTCGGCGGCCGGTTCAACGCCGTGGCGTCGCGGCACAACGTCACTGGCGGGTTCGCCGTGGCGTCGCCAGCCACGAGTCAGCGCGCGCTCAGGGCCGCGCGTGTGCACGGCAACGTGAACGCGATCGTGGCGGATGGCAGCGGCGGCTGGTTCGTGGGCGGGAACTTCACGTTCGTCGGCGACGAGCGGCGTCCGCAACTCGCGCACCTCCTGGCGAACGGGCGCCTCGACACGGCCTGGACGGGCCGGGTGGATGGCCGCGTCGTGTCGCTGGCGCTCGTCGGCACCACGCTGTACGTGGGCGGAGAGTTCACGCAGGCCGGCAGCGGCGCCGGCTCTACGATGACCACCATGCGCCAGAACGTGGCGGCCTTCGCGGCCGCCGACGGCGCATTGCTCGCCACGACGGGCCTCGCGGCCGACGGCGTGGTGACGACACTTGCCGCCTCCGGCGCCACGCTCTTCGCCGGTGGCGATTTCGCGACGTTCGGCGGGCAGGCACGTCAGCGGCTCGCCGCCTACGATACCCAGAGCGACAGCGTGACGGCGTGGGCGCCGGGTGCCGACGCGCCCGTGCGCGCGATCGTGCCGGCCGCGGGCGGCGGCTCCCTCTTCGTCGGCGGCGCGTTCGCGAATGCCGGCGGCGCAACGCGCGCGTTCCTTGCGGAGATCGACACGACGACCGGCCTCGCCACGGCCTGGGCTCCCGGCGCGAACGACCTCGTGGCCGCACTCGCGCTCGTCGGCGACACCCTCTACGTGGGCGGCCGCTTCACGCAGCTCGCCGGCAGCGCGCGCAATCATGCCGGCGCGGTGCATGCGTCAACCGCGGCGCTCCAGCCATGGGACCCGAACGCGGACGACGCCGTGCTCGCGTTCTCGGTCACGGGCTCCACGCTCTACTTCGGCGGCGAGTTCCTGAACGTGAGCGGCAAGGTGCGCCTGCATGCGGCCTCCGTGGACCTCACGACCGGCGCGCTGACGACGTGGCATCCGGCCACCAACGATCCCGTGCGGGTGATGGTGGCCGCGGCGGATCGCGTGGCTCTCGGCGGATCGTTCGAGGCGCTTGGCGGTCACCTGCGGAAGAACCTCGCCGCCATCGACCTCGAGACCGGGCGCCTGCTGCCGTGGCGGCCGCGGCCAGACGGCGTCGTGCTGGCGCTGGCCGTGGCGCGCGATCGCCGGCTCTATGTGGGCGGCGCCTTCACGACCATCGCCGACCAGAGCCGCGATCGCCTGGCCGCGTTCGACCTGGCCACGCAGACGCTCACGTCGTGGAATCCCGGCGCCGACGCCCCCGTGCGCGCGCTTGCGAGCTTCACCGACACGAACACCGACACCACGGTCTACGCCGGCGGCGACTTCACGATGGCCGGCGGCCAGGCACGCAGCCATCTGGCGGCCATTGCCGGCGCGAGCGGGCTCGCGGTGCCGGGCTTCGCGCCCGGGGCGACCAGCGAAGCGGTGCTGGCGCTCGACGTCAACACGACGCACGTCTACGCCGGTGGACAGTTCACGACGCTCGGCGGCGCGGCGCTGCCCTTCCTCGGCCGGGTCGATCGCCTGACCGGCGCGGCAGACGCCGCCTGGGCGCCGGCGCCCGATGACGTCGTGCGCGCGGTGAACCTGGCGCCGCAGGCGGTGTATGCCGGCGGCCTCTTCGCGAACGTCGCCGGCGCCGGCCGCGCCCATGTGGCGCAGCTCTCGCTCACCGCCCCGGCCACCGCCACCGGCTGGACGCCGAACCCCGACCGCGCGGTCAACGCCATCGACCGCGACGGTCCGTACGTATTCCTCGGCGGCGCCTTCACCACCGTGGCCGGCCAGCCGCGGCCGCGCCTCGCCTCCGTGCTCGCGAGCGCCACCGGGCCCGGCCCGTACATGCTGCCATGGCGGCCGCGCTGGTACGGTGTCGTGCACGCGCTCGATGCGCGCCTCGAAGGGCTGCTCGTCGGCGGCGAGGCGTTGCCGGACCTCGACGATCAGGAGATCGATCCCGTGGGCCGGGTCGCGTTCTATCCGCGCGCCGGTGTCCCCGGACGCCCGGGCGCCCCGACGAACCTGCACACGTTCACGAACGGCAGCATCGTGGGCATCGAATGGGGCCCGCCGCTGAACGGCGCCGAGCCGCGCTTCTACGTGCTCGAAGCCGGCACCTCGCCCGGCGGCAGTGACATCACGGCCGGCGTGCCGATCGGATCCGGCACGTCCTACGAAGTAAACGGCGTGCCGCCGGGCACCTACTACCTGCGCGTGCGCGCGGTGTCGGCGGGCGGCATCGGGCCGGCGTCGGACGACGTGGAGTTGGTCGTCGGGCCGTCGAGCTGTGTGGCGCGTCCCGAACCGCCCGCCGACCTCGACGCCATCGTGAACGGCGGCATCGTCACCATCACATGGACCGAGAGCGTCACGCCCGGTGTGAGCGGCTACCGCGTGCTCGGCAATCCCTTCGGCATCGATGCGCCGTTCTCCACGCTCGTGCCGGCCGGCACCACCACCTTCTCCGCACCGGCGCCGCGCGGCGTGTTCGTGGTGCGTGTGCGGGCCCTGAGCGCGTGTGGCGCAAGCGCCGCCACCAACGAAGTGCTCATCGGCGTGGGCGGCGCGGAGATGCCACCGGGCGCGCCCGATGACCTCACGGCCGTCGTGAACGGCAGCGTGGTCACCTTCTCGTGGATGGCGCCGCTCACGGGTGGTCCCGCCGGCGCCTATATTTTCGAAGCCGGCAGCGGTCCGGGCCTCAGCGACCTCGCGCGGGTGCCGGTGAACGCCACGGGCCTCACCGCGCCGAACGTGCCCGCGGGCACCTACTTCGTGCGCGTGCGGGCGGTGAACAACGCCGGCACGGGCGAGACATCCGCGGAAGTGCAGGTCATCGTCCCGTAGGACCGCGACAGGAACTCGCCTCCGAGGGCCCTGCCGATCCCGGTGGATCGGCGGGGCCTGTCGTGTCTCGGGGCGCGCGATCCGCGGGGGCTATACTGAAGACTTCCGATCCCCGGCCTCAAGGAGCGTCCGCGATCCTTTCCGCGCTGAAGTCTTCGTCGCACGTCATCGCCGCCGAACTGCGTCCACCCCGCGCCGAACTCGAATCGGCCGCCGGCATCGACGCGTGGATCGACACCTACCACGCCATCCGCGGCCTGGTGCGGCAGAACGTCCGCGTCATGGTGACCGACAGCGCCGTCGGCGCGCAGGAAGAGAACAACCTGCGGCACCTCGTGACCAACCTCGGCCCCGACGTGCCGCGCACGAGTGTCGTGCCGTTCCTCACGACCAAACATTCGATCGACTTCTGCCTCGGCTACGCCGATCAGGTCGTGCAGCACGGCTTCCCGGCCCTCGTCGTGCTCGGCGGCGACAAACACGTGGGCCGCGCCCGCGCCGTCGAACACGCCTGGCAGCTCCGGCAGCTGATTCGCCAGCGCCACCCCGGGCTGCCGCTCGGCGGCTGGGCGAACCCGGCGGGCGATCCGGCGCGCCAGGTGGCCTTCGTCGGGGATGGCGACTTCACGGCCGACTTCTACCTGACGCAGATCGTCTCGCACCATCGTGCCGGTGACGTGGAAGGATTCCTGCGCGAGGCCGATCGCCAGGGCATCACCGCGCCAGGCGTCTTCGGCGTCTTCTACTACCGCAGCGCGAAGGCGTCCACGCTCAGAACCCTCAGCCAGTTCCTGCCGGTGCCGGTGGAGGAACTCTCGGCCGAGTTCGCCGCCGGCGCCACGCCCGTGGACGTCTGCGCCCGCTCGATCCGCGAACTCGTCGCCCTCGGCGCGCGGCATTTCTACGTGAGCAACCTGCCGCTCGTGCGCACCGCGAGCGTGCTCAACGCGATTCTCGCGAAGGCCGGACTGCTGCCCCACGGAAGCTGAGGCGTCCCATGCGCGCGGCGGATGTGTCCGCGGCGTGGCATTCCGCATATGATGAGGGGTCCCGCGTTCACCGTGGGCCCATCCCGGGCCCCGAGACCCGAGCCCCGGGACCCGCCGAAATGGGTATCTTCCTCGACTCGCTTCCGATGTCCGGCATCGTGCGCATCCGCGACATGATGTACACGGTCAAGAATCCGTTCC
>CADEFD010000184.1 GCA_902826515.1 uncultured Acidobacteriota bacterium | reverse complement strand
CGCCGGTCTCCTTGTACTTCTTGAAGACCGAGCCGTAGGTGTCGATGCCCCACGCTTTCACCGACGGCTTCCGTTCCTTCAGGTACTTCGCGGCGCCGCAGAGCGTGCCGCCGGTGCCGACGCCGACGACGAGGTGGTCGATACGGCCCTCGGTCTGCTCCCAGATCTCGGGGCCGGTCTGCTCGTAGTGCGCCTGCGCGTTCGAGGGGTTGTCGTACTGATTGGCCTTCCAGCCGTTCGGCGTGTCGCGCTCGAGGCGTGACGACACCGAGTAATAGGAGCGCGGATCTTCGGGCTCGACGTCGGTCGGGCACACGATGACGTCGGCGCCGAAGGCGCGCAGCGCATCCACCTTCTCCTTCGACTGCTTGTCGGTGGTGGTGAAGATGCAGTGGTAGCCCTTCACCACGGCGGCGATGGCCAGCCCCATGCCGGTGTTGCCCGATGTGCCTTCGATGATCGTGCCGCCGGGCTTCAGGCGGCCGTCCCTCTCGGCGTCTTCGATCATCTTCAGGGCCATGCGGTCCTTGATCGAGTTGCCGGGGTTGAAGGTTTCGATCTTGGCCACCACCTCGGCGGCGACGACGCCCTTCGTGAGACGGTTGAGCCGCACCATCGGCGTGTGGCCGATGGTCTCGAGGATGTTGTCGCAGATTTTCTTCGGCATCGTGACGATCTTACCTTGGCGCGCAGCAGGACTCAGCGCCGGCGCCTGCCGGCCGCGGACTCAGGGGCCGAGGCCCATGAGGTGTGGCTGTCCAGCCACACCTGGTGTGTCCCGGATACCACGACCCGGACGCGATGTCGGGGCGACGTGTCGCTCCGGCCCGGCCGGCGGAAGTGTGTTCGGTGGCGCTGAAATTGCTGCTCAACCGCTCGCGTCGTTCGTACCGCAGGAGCAACCATGACATCCAGGTCACCCCACCGATTCACGCGTGTGACAGCCATCGCCGCGGTCGTCGTTGCCGCGCTCGCGACAGCCGCGCCGGCGCAGGATCGACTCATCGTCGGCGGCGGTGCGCCCACGGCCGAAGCCGGCGCAATCGGGCACTTCGGAGACAACCTCGGCGCTCGCCCCGACTGGGCGCTCGGCCCGTTTGCCGACGGCGGCCGCTTCGCGGTCGAGAGCCCCGGGGGCTTCGGCATCGCGCCAGTCGTGCGCCGGCTGCCGTCTGGCGCGCCGGTGACCATGCCCGAGGGCTGGCTCGTTGCCACCGACCCCATCCGTCCGAGGGTCTTCGTGCTTCGCGGCACGATTGCCAGTCTGGAACTCATCGCTGTGCACCTCGACACCGGAGCCGCCACTCCGCTGACGTCCGCTCCGGCGTACCAACACACGCCGGATCTCGGCCCGCCACTCTCGGTGCTGCCCGAAGTGCAGTTCGCGCACGAGGCCGATCGGCTCTTCGTGCGACGCGGCGCGGCTGGCGGCGCGCCCGAACTCGCCGTCATCCGCGGCGACACCGGCGCGCTCGTTCGAACGCTGCCCGACCCGGGCACTCGTTCCAACGGCCTGAGCTCCCTGGACGACACGCATTGGCTCGTGGATCCAGGCGCCACACGCCTCTTCGTGCATCTGGGCAGCCGAGTAGACGTGCGCGATGCCGTCTCGGGCGCCGTCATCGGAGGCACGCCCGTGAGTGTCGCGCCCGTGGGCTTGGCGGCGTCGCCCTTCATCAGCCTCGTACCCGACTGGACCTTCGAACGCGTGCTGGCGTTCCAGGGGCAGCCCAACAACTGGATGCTGTCACTCGTCGGCGGAGCCGGGCACCTGGTGGGCGAGACGCTGAACCGCGGTTATTGCCGTCCGGTCTGGCGGGTGAGTCCGCACACCGGCCGGGGCTACCTGCTCTACAACACGGGCGGCGGCGGGAAGTACTACGGTTCGATTCTGACGGAACTGGCGGCGCTCGACGGGGCGACGCTGCAGGTGGCGAACGTCCGCGACATCACGGCCGGCTTCGGCTTCAACACGGACCTGTGTGGAGAGCTCCGCGTGAACGTGGCGACGGCTCCCGGCGCGCCTCGGGCGCTGTCGGCCACGGTGACCGGACGCGCCATCACGCTGTCGTGGACCAACGTCGGCGATGCCACGGCCTTCGTGCTCGAGGCTGGCCTGGCTCCCGGGGGGCGCGATGTCACGATCCCGATCGGCGCCCACTCACCGGTGACCGTCCCCAACGCGCCGCCCGGCACCTACTATCTGCGTGTGCGCGGCACCAACATGTTCGGCGTCAGCCGGCCGTCGTCCGAGGTCGCTGTGGTGGTGCGGTGAGCCCGAGGGCCAGCACCCCAGGCCGTTCCGTGTCCCCTGAGCCCTCGGTCTCCAGCCCCGAGTCCCGAGCCCCGAGCCCCGAGCCCCGAGCCCCTGTCCTTAGTGGCTCATCGCATACAGCAGGATATTGACCGCCGTCGCGTAGCCGTTCGGGGAGTAGGTGTAGAAGTACTCGGGGTCTTCGCCCTCGCGCTCCCACGCATCGGCGATGTCGGTGTTGTGCGTGGCGAGCACCATGAGCCGGCCCTGCGCGTCGGTGATGCCGCGCATGTGCGCCTGCGCGCTGTCGCCGCCGCGTTCCGACGACTCGCCGCCGGTGGTGCGCCAGAACTGGATCGACGGGATCTGCGGCAGATCCGTCATCGGGAACATCGTGCGGTAGATCGGATGATCCGGGCCGAGGTCGCGGAAGGGATAGGTGCCCGGCGGCAGCACCCGCGCCATTTCCTGTTCGAACACGTCCCACGCGTGCGAGCCCCAGAAGTCGTCGACCCAGAAGAAGCCGCCCTTGAGCAGGTAGTCGCGCAGCGCCGTCACTTCCTCGTCGCGCAGTGACATGGTGCCGACGTCGGAGCCCAGCAGGAAGGGGCAGCGCATCAGCCACGGGTCGGTGAGCCGCGTCACGAAGTGATTGGGCACGCCCGTGGCCTGCTTGCTTACACGCGTCTTCGTGAGCTCGGCGAAGCGGATCGAGAAGTTGATATCGGCGTCCGGGTAGTCGGTCGACCATCCCTGGCCGCCCGACTCGCGCCACTGACTCGAGTACATGAGCCGGCAGAAGTTGAAGCCGCCGTCGAACACCGCTTCGCTGGCGGGGAAACGCGGCGGCACGCGCCGCTGACGGCCCCAGTAACCGCCGCCGCCACGGAACTGCGCGAAGGCGGCGCCCCCGGCCAGCACGACGACGAGCGCCGCCACGAGGACGGCGCGCCGGCGGATCATTTCTGCGGCGCTTTCGGCTTCGCGAGGCTGCGGTAGTACTCCTCGACCAGGCTCTTGAACTCGGCCGGGACGTCGTCGCTGCCCGTGAGGCGCACGTCCGACGCGTCGCCCTCGACCTTGCGGCGCAGGTCGAACTCGAAGCGGCGCAGCCCTTCGCTCACCGCCGACTGGAGCTCGGCGAGTTCCTGTACGTTCTTGTAGACGCGGTCGTCGTCGAGCGCCTTCAGCCGGCGCAGGATGTCGTCGAGCTGGCGCGTGTCGACGCCGTCGGCGCGCAGCGCCCGCCGCAGCGCCTCGACGTCCTGGCCGTAGCGGCGCGCTTCGCCGCGGAACTGGCGCACGTCGTCGGCGCCCAAGTTCCCCGGGCGCGCGTTGCCCCAGCCGCCGTCGTCGCCGCCGAAGCCACCGAACGTGTCGCCGTTGCCGCCGCCGCCCTGCTGGCCACCCTGGCTTGACTGGCCCTGCTGACCGCCCTGGCCCTGCTGCCCCGCCTGGCCCTGCTGCCCGGATTGACCCTGCTGCCCGGACTGGCCGCTCTGACCCTGTTGGCCCTGCTGTTGGCCCGACTGGCCGCTCTGGCCCTGCTGACCCTGTTGCCCCTGCTGGCCGCGTTGTCCCTGCTGCTGTCCAAGCGCCTGCTGTCCCTGCTGCTGCTGGCCGTCGCGTCCCTGCTGGCCCGGCTGCTGGTTGCCGGCCTGGCGATCGCCGCTGGCGCGTTCCTGCATGCGCCGGCCGAGCGAGTCCACACCGCGCACCAGGTCGCGCGCACGTTCGAGTGCGTTTTCGGTCTGCTGCGCGCTGCCGCCCTTGCCGAGCGCCGAGGCTGCTTCGGCGAGCGTGCGGCGCAGGTCCATGAGGTCGGTGCCGATCGAGGCGTCCATCTCCGCGGCCGCCCCCTGGGCGGCGTCGCGGCCGAGGAACTGCCGCGAGTAGCGCAGCTTCTCCTTCACCTTGTCGTCGCGGATGTCGCCGGCCGCTTCGCGCAGCTTCTGCGAGGCGTCCTTCTCCTCTTTCGCGATCTCGTTGGCGGTCTTGTCGAGCTGCTGCTCGAGCTGGCCCACCTTGGCCGAGAGGGCATCGCGTCGCTGCGCGTTGAGCTGCGCCTTCTGCAGCCGGTCGGCGCCGGCGCCGGGGATCTGTTCGGCGTCGTTCGCCACGTCGGCATGCTCGCGCGCCAGTTCCTCGGCCTGCCGCATCGCGTCCTGCACGTCGCGCTCGGCCCTGGCCGTCTGCGCGCCGCGCAGCTGCCGCTGCACCTGCTGCAGCCGTTCGGAGGCTTCCGAGGCCTGGCCCGACGCGCCAGGATCGTTGCCCGCCGCCGCCTTACGCATCGCATCCGCGGCCTGCTGCATCTGGCGCGCCGCATTCGCGAGATCCGGACGATTCTGCTCGCGCGACAACTTCTCGAGCTGGCGGGCCGCTTCTTCCGCTTCCTGCGCGAGCGCGCGCTGCTGGTCGCCGCCGCCGCTGGCCGCCTGGCCCGAGGCGCGCCGCCGCTGCCGTTCCAGTTCCTGCTGCTGCCGCCGCGCCAGTTCCTTGAGCTTCTCGGCCAGCGCGTCGATGCGCTGCTCGGCCTGCGCACTCTCGGCGCGCGAGGCGGTCTCGTACTGGTTGGCCATCTTGTCCATCTCGAGCTCGAACAAGTCCGCCAGGTCTTCCGCGATCGAACCGGCCTGCCCGCCGCCCCCGCCGCCGCCCGACTGCTGGTTGGTCTGCACCTGCAGTTCGTACTCTTCCTCGGCCTGCTGGAGGTACTGGAGGGCCTTCTGCTCGAAGGGCATGGCGCCGTCGGGGCTGCGCGTCTGCAGCTTGCCCTCGGCGTTCTTCATCTCGGCCACGGCCAGCGGCAGCAGCTCGGCGATCTTCTTGAAGCTCGGATCCGGCGCCACGAGGCGCGAGTTCATGCGGCTCACGAGGCCTTCGACCTGTTCGCGCAGGCGGCCCTGCGAGAGCGCGAGCACCACGGAGGCCTCGCGCATCTTCTCGGCGGTGGCCGTCTTCTTCTCGCGCAGGATGTTGAAGGTGCCGGCGATGATCTGACGCTGCTGCTCGGACAGCGCGCCCACCTCGGCGCCGCCGCCACCCCCGCCGCCCCCGCCGCCGCCCATCGAGGTGGCCGGCTTGAATTCCTTGCCGAAGGGCCGCACGCGCAGGAAATAGATGTCGCTCGTGGCCTGCTTGCCGCCGCCGGCGTCGTTGTCGGCCGCGCGCGCGTAGTAGCTCACCGCGTCGCCGGCCTGCACGCCGAGTTCCTCGAGATAGAACGTGTGACCGGCAGTCACTTCTTCGAGGCGCTTTGCGCCCTTGTAGAGCGGCACCGTCTTCTCGGGCCCGCCGTTCACCGAGTAGACGAGTTCGAGGCCGCGCACGCCGAAGTCGTCGTCGGCCCGCGCCTCCACGAAGAACTCCTCGACCGGCGTGGCGTTGGTGTCGCGGCCCGGCTTCGAGATGGCCACGGTGGGCGCCATGTCTTCGAGCACGTCGATGACGTACTGCGGCGAGGCCGTGATCATCGTGCCGTCGGGTCCCTGGAGGCCAACGCGGTAGAAGCCGTCCTTGTCGGCCACGAAGCGGCCGGTCAGCACGCCGCCAGCGCCGGTGGCGAGCGGCACGTTGGTGGATTCGTGCAGCGTGAGCTGGCCGGCCGGCGACGGCATGGTCGGCGTGACGGTGACGCGCACTTCGGTGCCGACGAGCACGGCGATGTCGCCGGCGTCTTCGACCACGCGCGGTTCGAGGCCGGTGTGGGCGGGGAAGTGATATTCGAGATCGATCTTCTGCGCGTACGGCAGATCGACGACGTCGAGCGTGAAGGTGGGCGAGCGCACGCCGGCGGCCTCGGCCAGGAACTCGAGCTTCGCGTCGAGGTCGAAGACCATGCCTTCGAACGTGCCGTTCTCACCCTTGAGGAGCGGCACCCGCTCGAAGGCGGTGGCGTCGCCCTTGCGCACGAGCAACACGGCGTCGTCGGCGCTGAAACCGCTGAGCGTCGCGGTGAAGAGCTGATCGGCGCCCCGCGGCACCGTGCCGGACCCGGGCGTGAGCGTGATGCGGTAGGGGGCGGCGGCTTCGAGATCCTGCGACCACGAATACATCGCCGTCAGGCCCTGGCGCAGGTAGGCCGGCCCGAAGGTGAAGACGGCGGCGGCGACGGCGACGGTGGCGAGCGCCATCACGGCGTAGCGCTTGACGAGCGGCTGCTCCACCCGGCGTCCGGCCTCGACCTCGCGCACCCGGTCGATGGCCTCTTCGACGAGCTTCGCGACCAGGGCCGGCGAATGTTCGGGCGAGTCGCCGCGGCGCTCGGCGCTCATCGCGCTCAGGAGCAGGTTGTTCAGCGAGGGTTCGTGCTCTTCGAGATAGAGCGCCACCTGCTCGTCGCTGACCTGCGTGAGCAGCGGCCGCACGATCCACCAGCCGATGACGCCGGCGATCGCGGCGAGCGTGGCGATGCGGAAGGTGAGGATGGCGTTCGGCGTGAAGCGCAGCGCCTCGAGGGCGGCGCCGGCGCCGATGAGGACGAGCGCGCCCGCCACGAGCACGCGCAGGAGACCGCGGACGAGCAGCCTGCGCCGCCACCCCGCCCGGACCTCGCGGATGACACGGGCCACGTCACCGGTGGCCGTCTGCCGTCGCTCGTGGAGCATTGCCCCTCCTCGTCCGCGCCGCGGATGCGGCCCGGCCGTTCCCGCTAGACCGCGCCGCCCGACAGGCGGCTGGCGACCACTGTTTCGCCGATGAGCAGCAGCATACCTGCAAGGAGCAGGTACCACCACAGCCGTTGCGACTGTTCCGTGACCTCGTCCCGGGGCGGCGCCGCGCCGGCGGCGGCCGCCGCCTGCGCGTCAGCCGTGCCGGTCACCGCGGCGGTCACGACCGCCGGATCGACGCTGGCGAGATCAGACTCCGCCACGTCCACATTGGCCGCGACGATCGACGTCGTGGTGTCGTCGGCGCCGGCGTCCCGCACGTCGTAGAAGCCGGGCTGCGTCACCTCGAAGGTGTCGCCGCGGGCGGCATCGAGCGGCAGGCGCGCCGCGTCGGGCCCCACCACCACACGCGGCCGGGCCTGGTCGGCCGGCGAGTCGGGCGTGGCCACCTGGCCCACGGTGAGCGCCGCCGGCCGATCCTCGAAGCCGGCGAGCGTGCGCACCGTCTGGTGCACGAACGGCAGGAAGACCGGCTTCAGCGCCAGGTCGTTCCAGCCCAGATCGAGGCTCGACGTCCACACCATCACGGCGCCGCGGCCGGCCGGCGTGACGGCGAGCGCCGGCAGGCCGTCGTCGTAGCGCGCCAGCACCTGCGTGGTGTCGGCCGCGGCGAGGCGCCGGTAGCCGTAAACCCGCACCGACGAGAAGTCGCCGCTGCGCGCGGCGCGGAACGGCGCGAAGACCGCGTGCCCGAATTCGAGGCCGCCGAGGCGGCCGATCTGCCCGCGCGAGCGATCGACCGGCGCGGCGAGCGTGCCGGGGAAGCCGGCGGCCTGCGGCCACGAGGCGCGCGCCCCGGCGACGACGAAGACGCCGCCGCCGCGTTCGGCAAACCGCAGCACGCGCGCCGCCGCGGCATCACCGAGCGGCGCGTCGTGCACGATGAGCACCCGGGCGGCCGCCAGCGCCTCGTCGGTGAGGGCGTCGACGGTGGTGGTCGTGACATCGAAGCGCGGCGACTCGCCGATGGCGAGCGCGCGGCGCAGGTAGGTCTCGTCGGCGCCGCGTCCGCCGGCCGAGGCCAGCAGCACGGCCACGGGACGCGTGGGCGCGAGCACGAAGTGGAACCGGTTGTCGGCGGCGAGCGCGTCGTCGGCGAGCCGCACCACGGCGCGCATCGGCTCGGGCGTGAGCGTGATCGGGGCGAAGCTCGCCCCGGCCGAAGCCTGCGGCGCGACGTTTACCGTCTGCGTCTCGACGACGCGGCCGTTCAGCTCGAGCGCGAGCGTGACGCCGTCGGCCTGCTCGGAGCCGCGGTTGGTGACGCCGCCGGTGATGGTGGCGCGTTCCTGGCCCTCGAAGCGCGAGCGGCGCACCGCGACCGGCGTCACCGAAAGATTGCGGGTGTCGGTGTCGGTGATCGCCACCGGCGTGAGCACGGTGCCGGCCGGCAGGCGATCCTCGTCGCTCGGCGCCCAGGCGAGCTTCTGGAAGTCGCTGATGAGCACCACTTCCTTGCGCGGACGCGTGGATTCGCTCACGATCGTGCCGGCCACGCGGAGCGCCGGCGAGTAGCGTGTGGACTCGGCACCGGGCGATGCCGCGGCCAGCGCCGCCGTCAGGCGGGCGCGGTCATCCACCGACTGCAGCGCCACCTCGGCGCCGGTGCCGAAGAACACGAGGCTCGCGCGATCGCCCTGGCCGAGCGCGTCGAGCACGCCCTGTGCCGCGGCCTGCGCCCGCGTCCAGCGCGTGCCGTAGCCCATGCTGTAGGAGCGGTCCACGAGCACCACGACTTCGCGCGCGCCGCCGGTGAGCGCCGCAGCGCTGCCGCGCACGAAGGGCCGCGCGAAGGCGGCCACGATGAGCGCGAGCGCCAGCAGCCGCATCGCCAGCAGCGCCCAGTGCCGGATCTTCCGCCGCCGCACCGACTCGTAGGGCACGCGCCGTACGAACATCAGCGAGGGGAAGGCGACGACCGTGTTCTTCTCGCGCTGGATCAGGTGGATCGCGACCGGCACCGCGAGGGCGGCCAGACCGGCGAGAAAGAGCGGCAGGAGGAAACCCATGGCCGTCTACCGCACCCGCGTCGTGCGCTCGCGGAACGACAGGTAGTCGTAGAGCGCGAAGTCGAGCGGCTTGCTCGTGTCGAGCAGCCGGTAGTCCACGCCGCGTTCAGCGGCGCGGGCCGTGAGGGCGTCGATGTGGCCGCGCACGAGCGCCTGGTACTTCTCCCGGAACGACTCGGGCACCACCGGCAGTTGTTCGCCGGTCTCGAGGTCCTCGAAGGCCGAGGGATCGGAGTAGGGGAACTCCAGCTCCGCCGGATCCATCACGTGGAAGACGACCACGTCGCTGCCGCGGAAGCGGATCGGCGCCAGCGCCTCGAAGATGGCCTCGGGTTCGTCGTAGAGGTCCGAGATGAGCACGACCACGCCGCGGCGGCCGAAGTGTTCGGCCAGCTTGCGTAGCGGCCCCGAGAGCTGGCCCGGGCGCGTGGCCTTCGCGCGTTCGAGCGTGTGCAGCACCACGTCGAGGTGTTTGGCCGACGGCGGCACGTGATCGACGACGTCGCTGTCGAACGTCACGAGCCCGACGCGGTCGCGCTGGCGGTGCACGAGATACGTGAGGCAGGCGCCGAGCGTCTTCGCGTAATCGAGCTTCGAGAGCCGCGCCCCGAAGGCCATCGACGCCGAGATGTCGAGCAGCACGGTGAAGTTGGAGTTCGAGTCGGCCTCGAATTCCTTCACGAAGTACTTGTCGGTGCGCGCGTACACGCGCCAGTCCACCCGGCGGATGTCGTCGCCGGGCACATAGCCGCGATGTTCGGCGAAGTCGACCGACGTGCCGAAGAACGGCGACTTGTGCAGACCGTTGATGACGCCGTCGACGACCGACCGCGCCACCAGATCCAGGTTGCCGATGCGCGCGAGGACCGCCGGGTCCACGAACTGCGCGCCGGGAATCGCGCCCCCGAGCTGCATCACATGCCCGATCGCGGGGTGGGCACCGACTCGAGCAGCCGGTCCACGATCATGTCGGAGGTCATGCCTTCCGACTGCGCGTGGAAGTTGATGAGCACGCGGTGGCGCAGCACCGGGTGGGCGAGCGCGCGGA
>CADEFD010000183.1 GCA_902826515.1 uncultured Acidobacteriota bacterium | reverse complement strand
GTATCTCAAGGGCGAAGAACTCATCACGCACCTCGGCCGCGAATACTACGACTGACGCGCGCCGGCCGCTCTATCTGACGTCTGCGAGTGTGAACTCGTAGACGTCGCGGAGCGGCTTCCCCTTCTCAGCGCCCTCGACCTCGACGAGGAGCGTGCGGCCCGTGCGGCGGTAGCTGAGACGCTTCGGAAAGTCGTGGGCGGGGTTCTCGAACACCGCCAGGCCCGATCCCCCGGACGTGAGCGCGAACTCGGTCGGCGGCCGTCCCCCCGGCTGGGCGATGTAGACGACGCCGTCCGGCCGCGCGACGATCCGCAGGAACTCGAAGGCCACCATCCGGCCGGCGCGCAGCGTGCGGCCGGTGCCGAGCATCGCCCCGCCCGCCGGCGACGTCCAGCGCTCCTCGGTCCGCGTGCCGTTCGCGTCAGCCACCCACGTGCCTTCGAGCCAGGCCAGGTCGCTCATGGCGTCGGGCGCCGCCGGACGCGGCTGTCCCGCCGTCGTCACGGCGTGGAGGCCGGCGACCATCAGCATGGCAACGAGACGAAGGACCCAGGGGCGCCTCACGCGCCGAGCCTAGCAGACGCCCGCCCACGGCGCCATGACGGACGCCGGTCGGCGAAAGCCCGCCGGAACGGCCGCGCCGGCGCGATAGAATCGGCGGCATGTCCGATCCCAATCAGGTGAACGCGTCGGCCATCGACGGCTTGCTGCAGGAAGACCGGCGCTTCGAGCCGAGCGCCGCGTTCCGCGCCGCCGCCCACGTGAACGACCCCGAGGTCTACGCGCGCGCGGCCGCCGACCCTGAGGCCTTCTGGGCCGGCTTCGCGAAGGAACTCGACTGGATGCGGCCGTGGGACACGGTGCTCGAGTGGACGCCGCCCTACGCGAAGTGGTTCGTGGGCGGGAAGCTCAACGCCAGCGTCAACTGCGTGGATCGCCACATCCGCGGCCCGCGCCGCAACAAGGCCGCCATCATCTGGGAAGGCGAGCCGGGCGAGCGCCGCACGCTCACCTACTTCACGCTCTTCCGCCAGGTCTCGCAGTTCGCCAACGTGCTCAAGGCGCGCGGCGTGGTCAAGGGCGACCGCGTGGCGCTCTACATGCCGCTCGTGCCGGAACTGGCGATCGCCATGCTGGCCTGCGCGCGCATCGGCGCCGTGCACAGCGTGGTGTTCGGCGGCTTCAGCGCCGAGTCGCTCCGCGACCGCATCAACGACTCGCAGTGCAAGGTGCTCGTCACCGCCGACGGCGGCTACCGCCGCGGCAGCATCGTGCCGCTCAAGCAGATGGCCGACGACGCCCTCGACGGCACGCCGTCCATCACCTCGGTCATCGTCGTGAAACGCGGCGCCGCCGACCTGCGCGTGCACATGAAGTCGGGGCGCGACCACTGGTATCACGAGCTGATGGACGAGGCGTCCTACAACTGCGAGCCCGAGCCGATGGACGCGGAGGACATGCTCTACATCCTCTACACGTCGGGCACGACCGGGAAGCCCAAGGGCATTGTCCACACGACGGGCGGGTATCTCACCGGCTGCTACGCCACCACGAAGTGGGTGTTCGACCTCAAGGAAGACGACGTCTACTGGTGCACCGCCGACATCGGCTGGGTCACCGGGCACAGCTACGTCGTCTACGGGCCGCTCGCCAACGGCGCCACGGTGCTGATGTACGAAGGGGCGCCCGACTGGCCGAAGCGCGATCGCTTCTGGGAGATCATCGAGCGCTACGGCGTGACCGTGTTCTACACGGCGCCCACGGCCATCCGCGCCTTCATGCGCTGGGGCACCGACTGGCCGGCAAAGCGCGACATGTCGTCACTGCGCCTGCTCGGGTCGGTGGGCGAGCCCATCAACCCCGAGGCATGGATCTGGTACCACCAGCACATCGGCGGCGAACGCTGCCCGATCGTGGATACGTGGTGGCAGACGGAAACCGGATCGATCCTGATTACGCCCCTGCCGGGCATCACGAGCACGAAGCCGGGTTCGGCCACGCAGCCCTTCCCGGGCATCTCCGCGCAGATCCTGACCGACAAGGGCGAGCCGATCGAGAAGGGGGGCGGCCTGCTGGCGCTGACCAAGCCCTGGCCGTCGATGCTGCGCGGCATCTACGGCGACCCCGAGCGCTACGTCACGCAGTACTGGAGCCGCTGGCCGGACATCTATTTCGCCGGCGATGGCGCCAAGCTCGATGACGACGGGTTCTTCTGGCTGCTCGGCCGCGTGGACGACGTGCTGAACGTCGCCGGTCACCGCCTCGGCACGATGGAGGTCGAGAGCGCGCTCGTGGACCATCCGAAGGTCGCCGAATCGGCGGTGGTCGGCCGGCACCACGAGATCAAGGGGCAGGCGGTCGCGGCGTTCGTGACGGTCAAGGAAGGCGTGGTGACGTCGGAGGCGCTGGCCGACGAACTGAAGGCGCACGTGGCGCAGAAGATCGGCGCCATCGCCCGGCCCGACGACATCATCTTCGCCGCCGACCTGCCCAAGACGCGGTCAGGGAAGATCATGCGGCGTCTGCTGCGTGATATCGCCGAAGGCAAGGCCCTCGGCGACACCACGACGCTGGCGGATCCGGCCGTTGTCGCCCGGCTCAAGGAGCAGTACGCCGACGACGCCGGTTCCTGAGGGCCGGTCGCGGCCCCCGGGCACTACTTCTCGAGGATGAACGTCACCTTCATGGCGACGCGATACTCGACGATCTTGCCCTTCTGCACGACCACTTTCTGGTCCTGCACCCAGGCGCTTTCGATGTTCTTGAGGGTGCGGGAGGCCCGGGCGATGCCCTGTTCGACGGCATCCTCGAAGCTCTTCTTCGACCCGGCGATGATCTCGGTGACTCGTGCCACTGCCATGATGACGACTCCTTCGTGAGCCGGGCATGCGGGACGGCCCGGTCTCGGATGTGGCGGTCCGCGCGGCGCGCGACCCGGGCGGCCATCGTACGTGACCCCGTGCAGTCCCGGCAATCCCCGACGGGGCGAGGAACCTCCCCTCCATTTTCGACGTCTGTGATGAAATGAGGGCGGCGGCGCCCTCGCCGCGGGAGATCCTCCGTTCATGGCCCTCATCGAGACCAACGACCTCTGGAAGACCTACACGATGGGCGACGAGGAGATCCACGCCCTGCGCGGGGTCAGCATCCAGATCGACAAGGGCGAATACGTCGCCATCATGGGCCCGTCGGGCTCGGGCAAGTCGACGCTGATGAACCTCATCGGCTGCCTCGACACGCCCAGCAAGGGCACCTACCTGCTGAACGAGAAGCAGGTGAGCACGATGAACGACAACGAACTGGCCCGCATCCGCAATGAGGAGATCGGCTTCGTCTTCCAGACGTTCAACCTGCTGCCGCGCGCCACCGCCCTGCACAACGTGGAGCTGCCGCTCGTCTACGCCGGTATCTCGTCGAAAGAACGGCTCGACCGCGCCAAGGCGGCCCTCGAGAAGGTCGAACTCGGCAGCCGCATGAACCACAAGCCGAACGAGCTGTCGGGCGGTCAGCGCCAGCGCGTGGCGATCGCGCGCGCCCTCGTGAACAACCCGTCGATTCTGCTCGCCGACGAGCCCACGGGCAACCTCGACTCGAAGACCGGCGTCGAGATCATGGCGCTCTTCGCCCGCCTGCACGAAGCCGGCAACACGATCGTGCTCGTCACGCACGAAGCCGACGTGGCGGCCTACGCGCACCGTCAGATCCTCATCCGCGACGGCAAGGTCGAAAAAGACGTCCGCCAGGCGGCCTAGCCGCCACGCTGTCAACGCGGCGGAACCACCCGGCCTGACGTGCGGAACCGCCGGTAGTTCGAATAGCTGGCCTCGCCGGTGCCCCGTCCAAGCGGCGGCACGAAGAACTCTTCCTCCATGCGCTTCGGCACCGTGAGGCCGACCGCGGCATCTGGCTCGAACTCGACTCGCACGACGGCTTCGACGGAAGCATCACCGCCTCCCGCATCACGCGTCCGCACCTCACCTTTGCAGAGGCGCCCGGTGCCCGGCTCCACCCACGCGATGACGCGGCTCGGCATGTCGCCGCCCTGCGGCCGCTGAATCAGCGTCGGCAGTGAGGTCTCGCGGAACTCGAGCCGGTGTCCACGGCACTCGCCCTGGCCCTCCGGTTGGGGCGTCGCCGCTGTGAGCGTGAGGCGGTGCATGTTCCGCGCGTGCAGGAACTCGAGCGGCAAGGTCGGCAGGTTGATGGTGCGCGGCGCGCCCAGATTGTGCGCCGCGCTGGCGATGAGCAGGGCCCGCGCGCGGTCCTGGCTTTCGGTCCGGTCCACGGCCAGCAGCGCGGATAGCGGGGGGCCGGTGCGCCGGAGGGCTCGCCCGTTACGACGGAGCACGTCCCTGTAGCCCAGCCAGCCGGCGCCGCCTGGCAGGGCCACGAAGGCGACATCCGATTCCAGCACCCGCGGTGCGCCACTGGTGCTGGTCTCGCCATCACTCAGGATGTGCGGGCCGCTACGCTGGGTCATCCGCTCCGTGGCGACCACTTCGCCGAGGCTCACCTCGTAGGCCGTCAGGTAGGCGCGAAGCTGATTGGCCAGCGCGGAAGGGCCCTCGGCGGGCGACTGGGCGACAGCGGTCACGACCGCAGCCAGGCTCGTCACGGCGGCAACCGACCATCGGCACCTAAGCGTCATGGGACCTCCCGTCGGCCACCACCGGGACCACCGGCCGTCAGCGCACCGCGCGCACGATCCGCCGGTAGTTCGAATACGTCGCCTCGCCCTCGCCGGCGCCCCGCGGCGGCACCAGGAACACCTCACGCAGCCGCTTCGGCACGGTCAGGCCGAGCGCCTCGTCGCGTTCGAACTCCACGGCGACCACGGCTTCGAACTTCGAGACGCCGTGCTGCGCGTCGCGCGTGCGGACTTCCGCCTTGCAGAGCCGCCCGGTCGTGATCTCGACCCAGGCCGCCACCTTGCTCGGCATGTTGCCGCCCTCCGGCCGCTGGATGAGCGTGGGCGTCACCGTCTCCACCAGATCGAGCCGCAGGGCGTCGCAGTCGCCGGTGCGATCGCGGGTGGACCGGTCGATCACGAAGCGCGCCTGGTTGCGCAGGTGCAGCAGTTCGAGCGGCAGGCTCGGCAGGTTGATGGTGCGCGGCGCGCCGAGGTTGTGGCGGGCGCTTTCGAGCAGCAGCGCCAGCGCGCGGTCGCGGGCGTCGGCGGTTTCGAGCACGAGCAGATCCGCGAGCGACCGCTGCGGCCGCTTCACCGCCTTGCCCTTCACGCGCAGCACGTCACGGAAGCCGAGCCACCCCGCGTTGGCCGGCAACGACACGAACGCCACCTCCGAGTCGAGGATGCGCAGGCGGAAGATGTCGCGCTTGTAGGTGCCGGGCGTGAGGCCCGTGAGGAAGTTGTCGAGCGGCCACTGCTCGAAGTGTTCGTCGGCGACGAGCGCGCTCAGCTGCGGCTCGTAGGCGGTCAGATACGCGTGCAGGCGCGACCGCACCGCCTGAGGTTCGACGTCCTGCGCGCGGCCCGCCGGCGCCGCCAGCATCAGCGCCGCCACGAACCCGAGCACTCCCGCCCCGACCTGGTGCGCGTGTGTCATGTGGCCGTGCTCCCTGGGAGTGGTTACCGCACCGCCGCGAGGTGCCCCGGCGCCACTTCGACGAGCGCCGCATCGTGCGACACGCTGTCCGGATCGAGATCCACGCGCTGGCGCGGGGCGTCCGGGTCGGTGACCGGAATCGCCGAGAGCAGCGCGCGGGTGTACGGATGCGCCGGGCTGGCGAAGATCGCTTCGGTGTCGCCCATCTCGACGATCCGGCCGAGGTACATCACGGCGACGCGCCGGCAGATGTGCCGCACGAGGCGCAGATCGTGCGCGATGAAGAGATACGTGAGCTGGAGGCGCTGCTGCAGGTCCATCAGCAGGTTGATGACCTGCGCCTGAATCGAGACGTCGAGCGCCGACACCGGCTCGTCGGCGATGATGAACTTCGGTTCGAGGGCGAGCGCGCGCGCCAGGCCGATGCGCTGCCGCTGGCCGCCCGAGAACTCGTGCGGATAGCGGTCGAGGTGCGCCGGATCGAGGCCGACCAGGCGGAAGAGCTCGGCCACCCGCGCCTCGCGATCCTGCTTCGACCCGAGCTTGTGGATGATGAGCGGCTCGTCCACGATGTCGCGCGCCTTCATGCGCGGATTGAGCGACGAGTACGGGTCCTGGAAGATCATCTGCATGTGGCGGCGGGCCGCCCGCATGCGCGACGACGAGAAGGCGAGCACGTCTTCGCCGGCGTAACGCACCTCGCCGGCCGTGGGCTCGACGAGCCGCAGCATGCAGCGGCCGGTCGTGCTCTTGCCGCTGCCGGATTCGCCCACCAGGCCGAACGTCTCGCCCTCGTCGATCGAGAAGCTGACGCCGTCCACCGCTTTCACGACGGTGCCCTTCTGGAAGAGGCCGCCGCCGCGCGTGAAATGTTTCGTGAGGCCGCGCACCTCGACGAGCGGCGTGTTCATCGCCCGGCTCCTGCCCCGGCGGCGGCGTGCAGCACGCACCGCGCGCGGTGATCCTCGTCGATCCGCACGTCGGGCGGCACGGCACGCTCACACTCGGCGAGGCGGCTCGGGCAGCGCGGCGCGAAGGCGCAGCCGGGCGGCAGGTGCGCCAGATTCGGCACCACGCCATCGATCGCCACCAGGCGTTCGCCGGTGCGGCCGTGCGGAATCGAGGCCAGCAGGCCCTGCGTGTACGGGTGCGCCGGGGCGCGGAAGATGGTGCGCACCGGGCCTTCCTCCACGATGCGGCCGGCATACATCACCGCCACGCGGTCGGCGACTTCGGCGATGACGCCGAGGTCGTGCGTGATGAGCAGCAGCGACAGGTCGAAGGTTCGCTTCATCTCGCGCAGCAGGTCGAGGATCTGGGCCTGCACGGTGACGTCGAGGGCCGTCGTCGGTTCGTCGGCGATGACGAGCGGGGGCTTGCAGGCGAGCGCCACGGCCAGCATCACCCGCTGCCGCATGCCGCCCGAGAGCTGGTGCGGGTAGTCGTCCACCCGCTTTTCGGGATCGACGATCTTCACCGCGCGCAGCAGTTCGACGGCGCGATCGCGGGCCTGGCGCGTCGAGGCGAGACCGTGCACGACGAGCGATTCGCCGATCTGCCGGCCCACGCGCATGACGGGATTGAGGGCCGCCATCGGCTCCTGGAACACGAGCCCGATGCCGGCGCCGCGCACCCCGCACATCGCCTTCTCCGACAGCGCCAGCAGATCGCGGCCCTGGAAGAGCACGCGGCCCGCGGCGACGCGTCCCGGCGGCTGCACGAGGCGCAGCAGCGAGTAGGCGGTCACCGACTTGCCGCTGCCGGATTCGCCGACGAGGCCGAGCGTCTCGCCCTTCCGGATGTCGAATGAGACGTCGTTCACCGCGACGAGCGGCGTCGCGCCCACGTCGAACACCGTGGTCAGTCCCTGCACCGACAGCAGCACGTCCGCAGCCATGTCACTCCGCTCGCCCGGGCCCGAGCCTCGCGTCGTCAGTCCACCGCGACTTCACGGAACTCGCCGAACACGCTGCGCATGGTATCCGCAATCTCGCCCACGGTGGCGCCGGCTTCGACGGCGGCGATGATCGGCGGCACGAGGTTGTCGCGGCCGCTGGCGGCGGTGGTGACGGCGGCGAGCGCCGACGTCCAGGCTGTCTGGTCGCGCCCGGCGCGCAGCGCGCGGGTGCGTTCGATCTGGCGGCGCTCGACATCGGGATCGAGCGCGAAGACCTCGACCGTGGGCCGTTCGTCGGTGGCGAAGCGATTCACGCCGACGACCACGGCCGCGCCGGTGTCGATGGCCTGCTGCGCGCGGTAGGCGGATTCCTGGATCTGCCGCTGGATATAGCCCGTTTCGATCGCCCTGAGCGTGCCGCCCACCGCGTCGATGCGGCTCATCAGCTCGAGCGCGCCGGCTTCGATGCCGTCAGTGAGCTTCTCGATGTGCCACGAGCCGCCGAAGGGGTCCACGGTGTTGGCGACGCCAGACTCGTGGGCGATGATCTGCTGCGTGCGCAGCGCGATGCGTGCCGAGTCTTCGGTGGGCAGGGCGAGCGCTTCATCGCGCCCGTTGGTGTGCAGCGACTGTGTGCCGCCGAGCACCGCGGCCATCGCCTGCACGGCCACCCGCACGATGTTGTTGTCGGGCTGCTGCGCGGTCAGCGTGCTGCCGGCCGTCTGCGTGTGGAAGCGGAGCTGGAGCGCCCGCGGGTTGGTCGCGCCGAAGCGATCCCGCATGAGCCGCGCCCACAGGCGCCGCGCCGCGCGGAACTTCGCGACTTCCTCGAGGAAGTCGTTGTGCGCGTTGAAGAAGAACGACAGGCGCTGACCGAACGAGTTCACGTCGAGGCCGGCCTCCACCGCCGCCTGCACGTAGGCGAGCGCGTTGGCGAACGTGAAGGCCACTTCCTGCACGGCCGTCGAGCCCGCCTCGCGGATGTGATAACCGCTGATCGAGATCGTGTTCCACTGCGGCACCTCGCGTTCGCAGTAGGCGAAGATGTCGGTCACGATTCGCAGCGACGCCTCCGGCGGGTAGATGTAGGTGCCGCGCGCCACGTATTCCTTGAGGATGTCGTTCTGCACGGTGCCCGAGAGCGCCCGCGGGCTGACGCCCTGCCGCTTCGCCACCGCCACGTAGAGCGCGAGCAGGATGATCGCGGTGGCGTTGATCGTCATCGACGTCGAGACCGCGCCGAGCGGGATGCCGTCGAAGAGCGCCGCCATGTCGTCGAGCGAGTCGATGGCCACGCCCACCTTGCCCACCTCGCCGGCCGCGAGCGCGTGGTCGGAGTCATAGCCGATCTGCGTGGGCAGGTCGAAGGCGACGCTGAGGCCGCTCACGCCCTGCGAGAGGAGGTAGCGGTAGCGGGCGTTCGACTCTTCGGCGGTGCCGAACCCGGCGTACTGGCGCATCGTCCAGAGCCGGCCACGGTACATCGTGGGCTGGATGCCCCGCGTGTAGGGGAATTCCCCGGGAAAGCCGAGGTCGCGGGGGCCGTCCCAGGCGGCCAGGTCTTCGGGGGTGGCGTGATACCGCTTCGTCTCTCCAGCCATGTCCCCCGCATTGTAGCCACCCGGAGCGGTGGCCGCCCAAACCCCTGACCTGCATGGGGTTGCGTGAAACTGCACGGCCCCGTAGAATCGGGGCGGTCAGTCCCGTGCTCCGCGAGGAGGGAAATCCATGGATGACGTTCAGAACCGCTTTGCCCGGGAGCTCGCCGACGCGGTCGCTGCCGCCGTCGCGCAGAGCGCCGACGTGGAGCGCTGCCGGGAGCGCGCCCGCGCCGCCGGATATCACCTGCATGTGACGCTCGACGCCACCGTCGGCTTCGCGGCACTGGCCGGGCACGAATTCCCGGAGACGGCCGCCGCCGAGGCGCCCGCCGAAGATCTGCCGGTGTTCGAGGTGAGCGCCAACGACCGGCGCTTCCTGCGCTCGCTGCGGATCGCCGCCGACGAAGTGAACGTCGAAGAGACGAACTGACGGCGCGGGCCGGCCCCGCGCCCCTGCGTCAGCGGCCCTTCGCCTGGTTGGCGACGGCTTCAGCCGCCTTTTTCGCCGCGTCCTCGTCAAGATAGCGGCTGCTCACCTTCCGCAGGTCGGCGTCGAGTTCGTAGACGAGCGGCATGCCGGTCGGGATGTTCAACTCGACGATGTCCTCGTCGCTGATGCCGTCCAGGTACTTCACGAGCGCGCGCAGGCTGTTGCCGTGCGCGGCGATGACGACGCGGTTGCCGGCGCGAATGGCCGGCGCGATCGTGTCGTGCCAGTAGGGCAGGAACCGGTCCACGGTGTCCTTGAGGCACTCGGTGAGCGGCAGATCGGCCGGTGACAGGCCGGCGTACCGGCGGTCCTTGCCCGGATACTGCGGGTCGTCCACGCTGAGCGCCGGCGGCGGGATGTCGTAGCTGCGGCGCCAGATCTTCACCTGCGCCTCGCCGTGTTTCTCGGCGGTCTCGGCCTTGTTCAGCCCCTGCAGCGCGCCGTAGTGGCGCTCGTTCAGCCGCCATGAGCGTTCCACCGGCAGCCACAGCAGGTCCATCTCGTCCTGCACGATCCACAACGTGCGGATGGCGCGCTTCAGAACCGACGAGAACGCGCGGTCGAACGTGAAGCCCTGCGCCTT
>CADEFD010000182.1 GCA_902826515.1 uncultured Acidobacteriota bacterium | reverse complement strand
CGGCTACTGCTTCTGCCGGCCCTTCACGTGCGCGAGCCCGCCGTCCACGCCGAGCACCTGCCCGGTGACCCACGTGCTCTCAGGACCCAGCAGCCACGCCACGGCGCCGGCGATGTCGTCCGGCGTGCCGATCCGTCCGAGCGGATGCATCGCGATGGATGCCTTGAGCGCCATCTCGTTCGAGGTGATGGCGCGGCTGAGCGGCGAGGCCACGAGCCCGGGCGCCACCGCGTTCACGCGGATGCCGGAGGTAGCGTAGGTGGCGGCGGCCGACCGCATCAGGCCCAGCACGCCGGCCTTGGCGGCGGCGATGGCCTCGTGATTCGGCAGGCCGATTTCGGCCGCGGCGGAGCTCACGAGCACGATCGCGCCGCCCGTCTGCCGCATGGCGGCGGCGCCGGCGCGCACGACGGCAAACGCCGTGCGCAGGTTCGTGTCGAGCACGGCGGTGAGATCCGCCTCGGACGTGAGATGTGCGGGCTTCAGCACGATCGAGCCGGCGCAGTTGACGATGCCGTCGAGGCGGCCCGACCAGCTGGTGGCTTCCGCCACGGCGCGGTCCACGTCGTCGAACCGTGTGGCGTCGACCTGCACCGCGCGTCCGCCCACTTCGGTGGCCAGGGCCTCGATCGTGGACACATCGCGCGCGGTCAGCACGATCTGCGCGCCGGTGGCGGCAAGGCGTCGCGCGAGGGCGGTGCCGAGGGCGCTGCCCGCCGCGACGATGACGTAGGTGGGGCGGCTCACGCGCTGACGTCGCCCACTTCCACCGGCTCACCCTGTTCCGGCAGATGTGGCTTGCCAAGGGAGTCGAGCAGGTGGCCGCTGCGATCGCGCTTCGTCTCGAGATAGAACCGGTTGAAGTCGTTGGCGGGAATCACGTGCGGCAGGCGGCCCACCACGTTCACGCCGTGCTGCTGCAGCTCCGAGACCTTCTTCGGGTTGTTCGTGAGCAGCTGAATCGACTTCACCTTGAGCGAATGCAGCATGTGCGCGGCAATCGAATATTCACGCTCGTCGTCGCGGAAGCCGAGGGCGAGGTTCGCTTCCACGGTGTCGAGCCCGCGGTCCTGCAGGCCGTAGGCGCGCATCTTGTTCAGCAGGCCGATGCCGCGGCCTTCCTGCCGCAGGTAGAGCACGATGCCGCAATCCTGCTGCGCGATCCGCGTGAGCGACACTTCGAGCTGATCGCGGCAGTCGCAGCGCAACGAGCCGAGGGCGTCGCCGGTGAGGCATTCGGAGTGCACGCGTGTGGGCACGTTCTCCTTGCCCATCGGGTTGCCGTGCAGGATGGCGATGTGGTCTTTGCTGTCGCGGTTGTTCCAGAACGCCGCCACCTGGAAGCGGCCGAAGCGGCTCGGCAGATCGGCGATCGCCACGATGCGCACGCAGATCTTGTGCGGCCCGAAGCCCGGGCATTCGTGGTCGGCCTCTTCGGCCAGGATGCGATCGATTTCCTCGGTGTGGATCGACACGGACAACTCCTCGAATGGCTCATTCCCGCGCGGGGGCGGAACCGGTCAGGCGCGCGGCCAGCGCGACCCCAGAGAGATACGCGCCTTCGACGCCGCCGGTGGCATGCAGGCCGTCGCCGGCCAGGCCGAGCACGGCGCCACCCTCGCAGTGTGCCACGAGGGGGCTTGCGAGTTCAGTGCCGATTGAAACACGGGCGTAGCGCCAGCGGTGGGGCTGCGCCAGGTCGGGGGTGCGCATCCAGTCGCCGTGGAGGGCGGCGGCTTCGTCGAGCAGGGCCTGCGACCAGACCGCTTCGGGGGTGTCCACGTGCCGCTGGGAGAAGCCCGGACGGCCCTGAATCACCAGCGTAAGGCGCGGTGTGCCCGGCCGTTTGCTGGAGTCGTGCAGCACGGCGTGCACACCGGAACTGCCGGCCGGATAGCTGGCCTCCCACGCCGGGCGCGGCGTGCCTTCGGGGTAGCGGGCGATGACGGCCAGACAGGGCACGACGTGAATCAGGCGGAGCAGCGGCAGCAGCGGCGCAATCGCCGGTTCCTGCGGCACGAGGGTACCGAGGAGGGCCAGCGTGGAGGGCGCCGGCAGGGCGAGCGCGAGGGATCGGGCCCGCAGCCGATCGCCGCCGGTGAGCGTCACCGTCCAGGCGCGATCGGATGTCTCGTGAGACGCCGGCTCCAGCGCCAGCGTTTCGACGCGCGCGCCGAGGCGGACGTCCAGCCCCTCGGCCAGGTGCTTGGCGAACAGGTTCACGCCGCCGGCCGGGGCCACGCGGGTGTCGAGCGGGTCGAAGGCCTGCGGCTGGCAGGGCACGCCGTCGCCGTCGCGGTGGCGGGGCCAGTGGGTGATGGCCGCGGCGTCGCGGGCAGCGGCCATGGCGGCCAGGAACGCGGGCGAGCGGCCGTGCAGGAAGGCAAGGCCGTGGTCTACCGGCTGGCCGTCCACGCGGCGGGTGGCGCAGCGTCCGCCCACGCCGTTCGCGCGTTCTAGCACGACGGGCGCGAGGCCACGGGCCGTGAGCTCGCGGGCCAGGGCCAGCCCGGCGATGCCGGCGCCGACGATGAGCGTGTCGTGGACCACTACCAAAGGACGCCGGGGGGACGGGGTGGGATTCGGCGGGCGAGCAAGTTGCGCGCCCACCGCTTGCGCCATGTCAACGTATGAAGACTCGGGTACGCTTCATCGGTGATCAATCGACGCACCTTCCTTGGCGGTGCCGCCGGCGGCGCCGTAGCCGGCACGGCCGCTGGCTTCGTGTGGGCGCGGCAGACTCAGCCAGAGCCCCCGCCGCCACAGCCCGCACCGGCGCCCCCTCCGCCGCCACCCGCATTGCCCGAGCACGCGCGCCTGAGCTTTTCGCAGCAGGGCGAAGACATCGTGCTCTACCACGTGCTGCACGAGCTGATGAAGATCGAGACGCCCACCTACGTGGATGTGGGCGCCGCGTATCCGGTGGACGGCAACAACACCTATCTGCTCTACACGACCGGCGCGCGCGGCGTGCTGGTGGAGCCGAACCCGGTGCTGGCCGAGCAACTGCGCAGCAAGCGCCCGGGCGACATCGTGGTGGAAGCGGGCATCGGCGTGGCGGAGGCCACGGAAGCCGACTACTACCAGATCAAGGGCAACGCGATGCTCAACACGTTCTCGCCCGCGCAGGTCGCGGAGCTGCAGCGCGGCCAGAGCGAGAGCGTCGTCGAACGCGTGGTGAAGATGCCGCTGCTCAACCTCAATCGGGTGATCGAGGAGCACCTGGGACGCGCGCCCGACCTGCTCTCGACCGACGTGGAGGGGCTCGACGAAGCCATCCTCCGCACGCTCGACCTGTCGCGCTTCCGCCCGGCGGCGATCTGCGCCGAAGCGGTGCCCACGATGAAGTCGGGACGAGCGTCCACGCTCACGCGTTACCTGGCGGGGAAGGGTTACATCCCGCGCGGCGGCTCCGTGTACAACACCGTCTACGTGGACGCGCGGCGAATCTCAGATCCCTGAGGGCCCTGACGGGCCGCGGCGAGCGCTACTCGCGATCCCACGCGCCGCGTCGCGCGCGCAGCCACGCCTCGACGCACGCGCCCACGGCGGCGACCACCGACGCCAGCACGATCGCCATGCCGTGCGCGCTGAGGAAGGCATCCCGCGCCACGGCGGCGCGCGGCGCGCCGAGGTTGGTGAAGATGCGGGCCTGGTGGCCGGGGGGAATCATGGGCAGGATGCTGGCGGCCAGCAGCAGCGCCAGCCCCGCGGCGACGACGTAGTCATACGGATGCAGGTAGCCCCGGCGGGCGAGCACGAACCCAACGACGAGCGCGGCGACGGCGATGGTCCACTCCATGGCGTCCTCCCGGTTGGTGACTGCCTTCTGCTTATCACGGGGAGGGTGGGAGCGGGCTCGACTGTGGCGTCCGCGGATTTGGCGCACGCCGACTCAGCAGAGCGCGGCACTCGCGTGGCTGCGCTGACGGTTCTTGTCGCGCCCGCTGTGGGCCACGTTAGCGGTGTCTCGAACTCCGGCGAGTTCCTGAACTGACGTCCGTGGCACCCTTCTTGTAGCCGGGCCGCCATGCGCATCACGTCGCGGTTCGTGTTCCTGGTCGCGGTCTGCATGGTCTGGCTCACGCCCGCAACGGCCACACCGCAGGGCAGTCTGGCGGATCTCGTGGCGTCGTCGCGTCCCGCGGACTTGCCTGGCACCGAGCAGGAGTCGATCGTGCGGGCGGTGGTTGGCCGGTTGGCCACACTGGCCCAGCTGCCCGCGGCCATGCCTCAGGCGCCGACCGTGACGGTGACCACGCTGGCTGCGTCGCCCGCGGTGTTCAGCGTTGCCGTGAACGGTGGGGCTCCGGTGACGCTCAGGGTCGTGGGCCACATCTGGGATCCGCGCACCTACCTGCCGATGGCCGCCGCGCTGGGCGTGCAGCCCAGTGCCGCCGCGGCGTCTTCTACCGCCGCTGCCGAGGCCAGCCTCGTCGAAGGGCTCACCGAACCTTCGCTCGCCTACCTGATGGCGGAGGACACACGCGTGAGTACGGCACTGCGCGCAGGGCCGCACGTGGCCGTGCTGCACGAACAGGCCGCGTTGCTGCTCGGAGCGATGGCGCTTCGGGAAGGGGCGGGCCTCTACACCGACGGCCGTCCCGCCTGGTCGCGCCTCACGGCGCATCTCGCGATGGCGCGCGCGGTACGTGGAGTGGCCACGGCGAAGCCCTCACTTCCCGGACGCCTCGCGGACGCCGTGCTGCTCGTGGAAGTGGGTCGCGAAGTGGATGCCCTCGCCGCCCTTGTGCCTCTGGCCGCGGCAGAGCAGGCCGCATCCGTGCGCGTGTGGGCCACGGCGCTGCGCGTGCGGGCCACCGGCGACTGGCGCCTCGTGGACCGGCCCGCGAAGAGCCCGACGCTTGCGCGTGCCGCGTATGCCAAGGCGTACGCGTGGCGCGTGGGCATGGGACCCGTGCTGGCGTGGATGGACGATGCGAACCCGGACGTCGACCTGCCGCTCCTGCGCGTGCTCTTGTCGCAGACCCTCTCGGTGGCGGTGGGCAATCGGTTCTCTGCCGCCGGACTCATGGTGGAGCTGAAAGAGGCGGAAGAAGCGGCACGAGCGTACGGCGTGGCCGTCACCGACGATCCCACGACGCTGCTGCGGGCCATCGGACGCCCGTCGACAACCGGCCCCTTCCGCGTGCTCGACTGGCCGCTCGTGGCGTCCACGGCCGAGCGGCACATCCTGGGGCGCGTGAAGTCGCTCTTCGATGCGCAGTGGAATCTCGGCCAGCGCGAGCGCACCCGGCAGATGCCGATCGAACTTGAGAAGACGTTCGCGACGCTGCCGCTCGTGCCCACCGCACTCGCGCTGATGGGTGGAGACGGCGCGGCGCGGCATCTGGCGGCCTCGGCGTCGATCGTTCGCGCGCGCAAAGACGCCATTCCTCCTGCGCTCTGGACGGCCCTCGTGTACGAAGGGCAACGCACTGCGCGCTCGGTGTCGTGGCCCACGGCCGACGTCTGGTTCAACCCGTGGCAGCCCGATGGCACCGCGCTCACGACGAGCGATCGCCTGGCGCGCCAGGGCGCTCCGGCGCCGCCGCTGCCGATGGCGGAGGCGCTGCATCGACTGGCGCCGTCAGACACGTGGCTGTCGTGGCGGCTCGCCTGGTGGCGCGTGCCGTCCGGGCGTCCGACGATCGCCGCCGTGCGCGCGGAACTCGGGCCCGCGGTGGCGTATGACGGGGGCGCGATCTACCGCATGTTCCGCGGGCTCGACGCCCCGCACGAAGACTATGTGGCGCTCGGCACTCAGATGTGTGAGCTCAACGTGGACCGCTGCGAAGACCTCGCGCAGGAACTCCTCAAGGAAGGGCGCGACGCCGAAGCGGCAGACGAGATGCGCCGCTGGTTCAACCGCGCGCAGGACCGCGTGGCGGCATCGAATCGTGTGTTGTGGCTCACGCGGTATCTCGTGGATCACGGCCAGGCCGCCGACGCCCGCGCCATTGCCGTGAGCGCCGACGACGTGGGATCTGGCGGCGGCATGCTGACACTGGCGGAGTTGAAGGAGCGCCAGGGTGACCAGGCCGGTGCCGAGGCCGGCTTCAAGCGCGTGCAGGAACGCTACGGCACCGCGTGGCACCTGGGGGCGTACTATCTGCGCCGCTGGAAGGCGACCGGAGATGCTGCCCTGCGCGACCGCGGTCTGGCGCTCGTGGCCCAGTCGTTCCCGAGCGGATTCGAGGCCGTCCCGTCCACGGGGGCGGCGCCGGTGGACGGCGTGGCCTTCACCAATTTCGGCGCGCGAGCGGCGAAGGCCGGACTGCGGAAGACCGACATCATCGTGGGCGTGGACGGCGTGCGTGTGCGGTCTGAGGCGCAGTTCGACGTGTTGATGCGCGCCAGCCACGACGCGGCCATGCAGTTCACCGTGTGGCGTGACGGGAACTACGCCACGGTGAAAGGCACGCTGCCGCAGCGATGGCTGGGCACGGGGTACCGCACGCACCGGCCGGGGGCGGGAGTGACGCAGTAGGGCACGGCGGGGGCGCCGTGGCATATACTAAAAGGCCGCGCGGTGAGGTGGCTGAGTGGCCTAAAGCGGCGGTTTGCTAAACCGTTGTAGGGGGTAAACCCCTACCCAGGGTTCGAATCCCTGCCTCACCGCCAGTTAAGTGGTTCTACCCGTTGCACTTCCCCCGGAGACCGTCCTCGTCTCCCCCCGGCCTCCAGAAACCCGCCGCCGCAGAATTCCAGCTATAGTCGTCGGCCCATGCCCACGACCCTCCGCGCCCGCCTCCTCACCCGGTCCGCGCTCCTCATCGCACTGACCGTTGGCGCGGCCACGGCGTGGGCCCAGCCCACCCTCACGGACCCGGGCCTGCGCGTCACAACCGTCGTCTCCGGCCTCTCGCAGCCCACCGGCATCGCCTTCCTCGCCGCGAACGACGTCCTCGTCCTCGAAAAGGCCACCGGCCGCATCCAGCGGGTCACCAACGGCAGCATCACCGGCACCGTGCTCGACCTGGCGGTCAACAGCAACTCCGAACGTGGCCTGCTCGGCATCGCGCTCGACCCCGGGTTTCCCGGCGTCCCCAACGTCTACGTCTTCTGGACCGAGAGCCTGACCGGCGCCGACTCCACCGTGGTCAGCGACGTGCCGGTGCTCGCGAACCGCGTCGATCGCTTCGTGTGGAACGGCTCCACGCTGACCTTCGCCGCCAACCTGATTCGCCTGCGCGCCGTGCAGACCGACGCCAACAGCGTGGCGTCGCCCGGCACCGTGACGCCGGCGGGCAATCACAACGGCGGCAAGCTCGCCATCGGCCCTGACGGGAAACTCTACGTGGCGATCGGCGACGTGGGCCGGCGCGGCTGGATGCAGAACATCAACGTGGGACTGCTACCACCATCGTTCAACGTTGACGACACGTTCGGGGGACCGGAGCCTGACGACGCACACCTCACCGGCGTCGTGTTACGCCTGAACCTGAACGGCACAGCTCCCGCCGACAATCCGTTCTTCGCGGCTGGCGCCGGCATCGGCGGGCAGGTCGGCGCGAACATCCAGAAGGTCTTCTCCTACGGGCACCGCAATGGCTTCGGGCTGGCGTTCGACCCCGCGTCCGGCCGGTTGTGGAGCTCCGAGAACGGCGACGACGCGTTCGACGAGGTGAACGCCGTGGTGTCGGGCGGTAACTACGGCTGGGTGCAGGCGATGGGGCCGCTGAGCCGTCTCGATCAGTTCAAGACCATCGAGGCGAATCTCTCCACGGCTCCCACGTCCGACGGGGCGCTGCAGCAGGTGCGCTTCCCGCTCTCGATGGTGGCCGCAACGCCCGCCGCGGCACAGGCCGCGCTGTTCATGCTGCCGGGCGCCACCTCTCGCGATCCGGAATTCAGCTGGCGGTATGCCGTCGCGCCCTCCGGTCTGGGCTTCGTGCGTGGTCCGCTGCTCGGCACCCGCTTTGCCGGCACGTTGTGGAGCGGCATGGGCCGAACCACCAACCTTACCGGCGGCACGACCGGCACGTATGCGGGCGGGGCGCTCTTTGCCTTCAAGCTGACCGGCGATCGGCAGCGCCTCGATCTCACAGCGGACGGCCGCCTGGCTGACCGCGTGGCCGACAACGGCACGTATCCGCCGCCGGCGGGCACGGCACCCGGCACGACGGGCTTCAAGTTCGACGGCCGCGAGAGCGAGTCGCTGCTCGTCGGCCAGGGGTTTGGCGCGGTGACGGATATTCAGGCCGGACCCGACCAGGCGCTCTACGTCGTGTCGAGCACCAACAACGCCGTGTATCGCATCGTCCGCGCGCCGGCGCCGCCCACGATCGTGCCGAACGTGGCGGGCACGCAGGGCGCGGGCGGTGTGTACTCGAGTGCCGTCACGGTGTCGTGGACGGTGAGCGACGACTTCGGCCTCACCTCGTCCACCGGCTGCGGCACGACCTCGCTCGTGGACGACACGGCCGGCACGACGGTGACGTGCAGCGCCACCAACGTGCTCGGGCTCACGGCCACGGCCTCCGTCACGATTGCCATCGCCCAGAACTTCACGAACTTCCCGGCCACGTCGAGCACGCTCGGTGCAATTCCCGATTCGCCGGGTGCGGGCCAGACCGGAGCGCCGCGTGACGTGAAGTTCACCGTGACCAACATGCCGCGCGTGGGCCGCGTGGCCATCAGCCTCACGTTCAACCCGGCGCACACGGCGTCCGGAGATCTCACCGCCACGCTCATCGCGCCCGACGGCACCACGCACACGCTCTTCGCGCGTCCGGGCAGCACCAACGACCTCGCCGGTCCCTACCGGTTCCGCGACACCGCCGTGCTCGACTTCCGCACCGCGGCCACCGCCGGCAGTCCCGTGGCGACGGGCACGTATCGCACGAGCACGTCGGCGGGCCTCACGGTGATGGACGCCGTGCTTGGCAGTGGCCGCGTGGGCACCGGCGTGTGGACGTTGCGCGTGGTGGATGGTGCGCCGGGGAACGTCGGTTCCGTGTCTGCCGCCACCTTGTCGCTGTTGCCAGCATTGCCGCGCAACCTGCGCGTGAACTCCGTGGTGGGGAACCTGGTGCAGCTCCGGTGGGACGCGCCCGCGGGCGCCGCCCCGCCGCAGTACATCGTGGAAGGCGGCGTCGTGCCCGGCGTGCCGCTCGCCGCGTTCGGTACCGGCCTGAGCGCGCCGATCGTCACCTTTGCGGCCCCTGCCGGCGCCTTCTGGGTGCGCGTGCGGGCGGATGAAAGTGGCAGCCAGCCCACGGCGGAAGTGCCGCTCGTGGTGGGCGTGCCGGTGGCGCCGTCGGGCCCGGCCGACTTCACCGCGGCCGTCGCGGGCAGCGCGCTGAATGTGTCGTGGCGCAACACGTTCGGCGGCGGCGCGCCGGGCGACGTGGTGGTGGATGTCACGGGCAGCGCCGTGGCCACGCTGCCGATTGGCACGAGCGGCGCCGTCAACTTCGGCGTCGTGCCCGGCGGCAGCTACTCCCTCAGTCTGCGCGCGGTGAACGCCGGCGGCGTGAGTCCGTCCTCCAACACCGTCAGCATCACCGTGCCTACGGCCTGCTCGGGCGCGCCGAATCCGCCCGCGAACTTCCTCTTCTATCGCGCCGGCGGCGTGGTGTCGATGTTGTGGGATCCGCCGGCCAGTGGGCCAGCGCCGCTCGGCTACACGATCGAAGTGACCGGGTCCGTAACTGCCAGCCTGCCGCTGGCGGCCCGCGTGCTGACGGTGCCGGCGCCGCCCGGCACCTACACGGTGCGCGTGCGCGCCGACAACGCCTGTGGCGCCAGTGCGTTCACGGCCACGCAGACGGTGGTCGTGCCGTAACGCACGCGCGCCTGTGCGCGTGTTACCATCCGCCGCCCGCCGTCGTGGACCGGTGGGCGCATCACCGGAGCCCCCATGACCCCAGTCGAGACCATCAAGGCCGCCTACGCCGCATTCGCCCGCAACGATCCGTCCGTGCTGTTCGGCGCCATGGACGCTGCCGTGACCTGGAACGAAGCGGAAGGCAACCCGCTCGCGGACCGCAATCCCTACGTGGGCGCGCAGGCAATCGGCGAGGGCGTGTTCGGCAGGCTGCTCGGCGCCATCGACGGCTTCTCCGCCGTGCCCGCCACCTTCATCGACGGCGGTGAGTACGTGGTCGTGCTCGGGCGCTACGGCGGCACGATGAAGTCGAGCGGCGCCAGCCTCGACGCGCAGTACTGCCACGTGTATCAGTTCCGCGACGGCAAGGTCGTGTCGTTCCAGCAGTACACGGACTCGGAGCAGTGGACGCGGCTGATGGCGTA
>CADEFD010000181.1 GCA_902826515.1 uncultured Acidobacteriota bacterium | reverse complement strand
AAGGTGGATTTCTCGAAGCCGAAGACCGGCCAGTAGGGGCGTTCCAACCCTTCGCCCCGCCCGGCCATCCAAACGGGGGAAGGAGCTGACGCGCTGGACCGCGGTGTGACCCCGAACTCTCACTCCCGGCCCGTCACGGAGGCCGACGATGTGGCCCGCGCCGTTGCGGGCGACACGGCGGCATTCGAGCGCCTCTACCGCGCCCACGTGCCACGGATTCTTGCCCTCACCCGCCGGATGGCCGGCGCCGACCGCGCCGACGAGCTGACCCAGGACGTCTTCGTCCGCGCCTGGCAGAAGCTGGCGCTCTTCCGCGGCGAATCGTCGCTCGCCACCTGGCTGCACCGGATGGCGGTGAACGTCGTCATCGAGCAGTTCCGCACGCTCGGCACGGCCCGAGAGCGCTTCCTGCCCGAGGGCGACGACGTGCTCACGCGCGTGGCCGCGCCCACGGTGGCCGAACGCGGCTGGCACGCCGCGATGGACCTCGACGTGGCGGTCAACCGGCTGCCCCCCGGCGCCCGCGCCGTCTTCGTGCTGCACGACGTCGAAGGCTACAAGCACGAGGAAATCGGCACCCTGCTCGGCGTGTCGGTGGGCACCTCGAAGTCACAACTGCACCGCGCCCGCATGTCGCTGCGCGGCCATCTCACCGCCACGGAGGCCGCGTCATGAGCACGCATCCTCTCGACGCCCTGTCCGGCTATCTCGACGACGATCTCGATGTCCCGGCACGCGCCGCCATCGACGTCCACCTGGCCGCGTGCGAGCCCTGCCGCGCCGTGCTGGCCGACCTGACAGCGGTGCGGAACGCCGCGACGGCCTGGCGCGACGTGGAGACGACGACGCCGGCGGATCTGTGGCCCGGCATCGCCGCGCGCCTGGCGGGCCCGCGCGAGGTCGCCTCCGCAGCCGCGCCACGCGAGGCGGCCTCGGCTCCGCGCGTCGCCTGGTACCAGCGGCGCTGGTCGGTGGGCCTGCCGGAACTGGCGCTTGCCGCGACGGTGCTCGCGGCGGTGGGCGGCACGCTGCTCTGGCCGCGCGCCACCACGCCCGTGCCCGCGGTCGAGGCCCCGGCGCCAATCATCGCGGAAGCCGACGCCTTCGACAGCGGCGAGGCCCAGGCCACGCCGGTGAACTTCGCCGACGCCCAGTACGACGCCGCCGTCGTCGATCTCGAACGGGTGCTGCGCGAGCAGCGCGACGGGCTGGATCCCCGCACGGTCGTGGTGCTCGAGCGCAACCTCCGCATCATCGACGACGCCATTCGCGAAGCGCGCGAGGCCCTCGCCACCGACCCCGCCAATGCGCTGCTGAACGCCCATCTGGCCGGCGCGCGTCAGCGCAAGCTGGATCTGCTGCGCCGCGCGGCGCTCATCACCGAAGGAGACTGACATCCATGCCCGCTCGTGCCCTCACCCTCGCGTTCGCCGCGGCCCTGACGGCCGCTGCCGTCTCGTCCGCGGGCCCGCTCTCTCCTGCCGCAGGCGACGGGCAGACACCGCGCCCGGCGCCGGCCGCCCCGGCGGCGCCGGCCGCCCCGGCCGCGCCGCAGGCGCCCGTGCAGGCGCGCCCCGGCTGGACCGATGCCGACGAGTCGCCGCGCACCGACCAGACGGTGGACGTCGCCAAAGGCACGCGGCTCGTGCTCTCGAGCCACGCCGGTGAAGTGACCGTGCGCGCATGGGACCGCGATGCCGTGCGCGTGCAGGCCACGCATTCCAGCCGCGACCGCGTGGACGTGCAGACAGCCGACACCACGCTGCGCATCCGCACGCGCAGCGCCCGCGGGCCGGGCGGCGTCGTCGACTACACGCTCACCGTGCCGAAATGGATGCCGGTGAACCTCTCGGGCACGTATCTCGCCGCCACCATCGAAGGCACGGCCGCCGAGGTGAACGTCGAAACGGTGGGAGGGGACCTCACGCTCAAGGGCGGCTCGGGCGCCGTGTCGCTGCGCTCGATCGAAGGGGCGATCCGCGCCGAGGGCGCCGCCGGAAAACTCAACGTGTCCACGGTGAACGACTCGATCACGCTCACGGGCGTGGCCGGGGACGTCGTGGCCGAGACGGTCAACGGCGATGTGACGATCACGAACGCGAAAGCGTCGAGCCTGGAAGTCTCGACCGTGAACGGCGACGTGCGCTTCGAAAGCACGGTCACGAACGCCGGCACCTATCGGGTGAGCACGCACCAGGGCGATATCCGCGTGAGCCTCGGGCAGCAGGCGAGCGCCACCGTCTTCGTGCGGACGTTCCGCGGCGACTTCAGCAGCGACTTCCCTGTCACGCTGCCGAAGGAAGAGAGCGGCCGCGACGCCAGCAAGCGCTTCAACTTCACGCTCGGCGCCGGCGGGGCGCGGGTGGAGCTGCAGTCGTTCCAGGGCGACATCCACGTGGCGAAGGGGCCGCTGCGCACGCGCGAGCAAGAGCGCGCGCGGCGCCGCAACCGTGCCATGCGTGACGGCGCGGGCTTCGACTTCCGCCTCGATGGCGCGCTCGGCGCCGAGATCGCGGCCGACGTGGACGCGAGCCTGCGCGATGAATTCGGCCCGGAGTGGCAGAAGGAGATGCAGCAGCTGGGCGACCTGGTGGGTCGGCATCTCGCCCCCCTCGCCGTCCCGGCGCCGCCAGCGGCGCTGCCGGCGCCGGCGCCTGTTCCGGTGCCGCGCGCGCCGCGTCCCCCGCGGCCCTAGCCGATCGCCCGCTCCGCGCGCAGCACGGCGGCATCGCCCGGCACCGGCTGCACGGTGAAACCGGCCCGCCGCACCACCGCGCGCATGGCGTCGTTGTCGGCGAGCATGTCGCCGTAGAGGCGTTGCACGCCGAGTGCCTGCGCCTGCGCCACGAGTTCGCGCATCATCGCGCGGCCGAGTCCGCGTCCCTGCCAGCGATCCATGACGAGCAGCGCGATCTCCGCCGCGCCAGGCTCGGTGCGTGTGAGACGCCCGAGCGCCAGCACCTCGTGCGCGCCGTCGGGGGTGACGTGGTCGGCCACGATCGCGAGGCCCGCCGCCGGATCGACGCGGCACGTGAGCGACAGCCGTGAATGGGTGATGCGCTGCTCGAGCGACGAGATGTGGAAGTAGCGCTGGTAGACCGAGCGCATCGACAGGCCGGCGTGGAAGGCGGCCATCAGCGGCTCGTCGTCCGGCCGAATCGGACGGATGACCACCGACGTCCCGTCCGCCAGGATCACCGCGTCCGCGCGCGACGTGCCGCTCGCATCCATGGTGATAGCATAGCGGGCGTTCGTCCTTCCCAACCGGACCCGCCGCCATGGCCCTCGTCGACGCCCTGCTCCCCGAGTTCGACCACGAGATCGCGAGCACGCGCCGGCTGCTCGATCGGCTGCCGGACGACCAGCTCGCCTGGAAGCCGCACGCGAAGAGCATGGCCCTCGGCGCGCTGGCCGAACACCTCGGCCAGCTCGGCGTCTGGGGAGAGCTCACGCTGACGCAGTCCGCGGTGGACCTCGAAACCACGGCGCGCCCGCCGGGCTACCGGCCGATGACGGTGAAAGCCGACATCCTCGCCCACTTCGACACCCGGATGGCCGTCGCGCGCGCGGCGCTCGTGGGGCGCACGGATGCCGAGCTCATGGCGCCGTGGACGCTGCGCCGCGGCGCGCAGGAATTCTTCACGATGCCGAAGGCCTCGTGCTGGCGCACGTTCGTGATGAACCACCTGATCCACCATCGCGGCCAGCTCACCGTGTACCTGCGCGAACTCGACGTGCCGCTGCCGTCGATCTACGGACCGAGTGCCGACGAAGCCATGTGACGGCGTGCGGGTTGCTCCCGCACTCCTCTGGCTGGGCGGCCTGGTCTTCGCCGTCTGCGCCACGCTGAACGCGGGCGGTTACCGCTACGGCGCCTCGGATCAGGCGTTCTACATCCCGGCCATCCTGCATCAGCTCGACCCGGCGCTCTTCCCGCGCGACTGGGCGATGCTTGGCGCGCAGGGCCGCTTCTTCTTCGTGGACGAACTCGGCGCGGCGCTCGTTGGATGGACCGGGCTGGACCTGCCGGTGTGGTTCGCTCTCGCGCAGGTGGCGACACTTGGCGCCCTCTATGCCGGCGCGATGGCGATGGGCCGCCTCGTGCTCACGACGCCGTGGGCGCTCGCCGCGTGGATGGCCGCGCTCACCCTGCGGCACCGCATCGCGAAGACCGGCGCGAACACGCTCGAAGGGTACTTCCATCCGCGGATGCTGGTGTTCGGCATCGGCCTCATCGCCCTGGCCGACGTGCTGCGCGGCCGCCGCCTGCGGCCGGTGCTGGTGCTCCTCGCGGCGGCGGCGCTCCATCCCACGACTGCGGCGCTCTTCCTCGTGATCGTCGGCGTCGCCATGGCCGTGAGCGACGTGCGACTGCGCCGCCCGGCCGCCGTCACCGCGGCGGCCGCCGCGATCGCGGGTGCGGCCGCTGTTGCCACGGGCCTCGTGCCGATCGACCTGACGCCGATGGATGCGACATGGCGCGCGCTCGTCGCCACCAAGGACTACACCTTCCCCACCACGTGGTCGCTCTCGACCTGGCTCACGAATCTCGCCGGGCCGGTCGTGCTCGCCGCGGCAGCATGGGCGCGACATCGCGACGGCCGCCTCACCACACCGGAAGTCGGACTCGTCGCCGGCTGCCTCGTGCTCGTGGCCGGCTTCGCCGCCTCGCTGCCCTTCATCAGCGCCGGCGTGCCAATCGCCGTGCAGCTCCAGACGTCGCGCGCATTCTGGCCGGTCGAAATCGTCGCCACGCTCTTCCTCGTGTGGTGGCTCGTCGATCGGCCGGCCGCCTGGGATCGCGGCCGCCTGGCCGCGCGCGCGATCGCCGTGCTGCTCGTGGGCGTGAGCCTGGCGCGCGGCGTCTACGTGGGGTTCGTCGAAAGCCCCGACCGCCCGACCTTCGCGTTCGGTCTCGGTGACAGCGACTGGGACACGGCCCTGCGGTGGATCCGCGCGTCAACGCCGGCCGACACCTTCGTGCTCGCCGATCCCGGCCATGCCTGGAAGCCGGGGATGGGCACCGCGGTCCGCATCGGGGCGGCCCGCGACGTGTTCCTCGAAGAGACGAAGGACGTGGCGATGGCGATGTACTCGCGCGAGGCCGCGCACCGCGTGACGGCGCGCATCGAGGCGGTGCAGGGGCTCGACACGATGCCGGCGGCCGGCCTGCGGGCGCTCGCGGCGCGTGAGGGCCTCGCGGTGTTCGTGACGCCGCGCACGCTCGATCTCCCGCTCCTGCACCGCGCCGGCACGGTCGCGGTCTACCGGCTCGCGCCGTAGCGGCCGGGGTATACTCCGGCCGTTCGCCGGACATCCGGCAGGAGGACCCCGACATGGCTGCCAACGTCTCGCGCCGCAACTTCGCCAAGCTGTTCGCCGTCGGGGGCTCTGCCGCCCTGCTCGCGGACCCGATCTTCGCGCGCGAGATGGCCGCCGCCGGCGACATCCTGCCAGCCGGACCGTCGGCCGGAGAGCCCTTCTGGAAGAGCGTGCGCGAGCAGTTCGTCATGCCGCCGGATCTTGCCGTGATGAACGCGGCCAACCTCTGCCCGGCCTCGCGTCCCGCCGCCGAGGCGCTCAGCCGCGAGTCGAAGAGCGTGGACACGGATCCCTCGCCCACGAACCGCGCCCGCCTGATGCCGGAGAAGGAAGCCACGCGCGTGGCGCTCGCCGAGTTCCTGCGCGTGACGCCGGACGAGATCATCATCACGCGCAACACCAGCGAGTCGAACAACATGGTGTCGAACGGCCTGGATCTGAAGGCCGGCGACGAAGTGCTGCTCCACGAAGACAACCACCCGAGCAACCTCGTGGCGTGGCAGGAGAAGGCGAAGCGCTTCGGCTTCTCGGTCGTGGTCGTGCCGCAGAAGAACCCGCACCCCGGCGCCGAGTACTACGTGGAGGCGTTCACGAAGGCGATCACGCCGCGCACGAAGGTGATGTCGGTCACACATCTCACGAGCACCGTGGGCGACATCATGCCGGCGAAGGAGCTGGCGGCCCTCGCCCGCTCGCGCGGCATCCTCTTCCTGCTCGACGGCGCGCAGAGCTTCGGCCTGCTCGACGTGAACCTCGCCGACATCCAGCCCGACTTCTATTCCGGCAGCGCGCACAAGTGGCCGTGCGGCGCCCGCGAGTGCGGCGTGCTCTATGTGAACAAGAGCGCGCAGGCGAAGCTCTGGCCCAGCGTGTACAGCGCGTATCCCGGCGCCGTCGGCTTCTCGAAGACGTTCGAGAGCTTCGGCCAGCGCGACGAAGCCACGATGATCGCGATGCACGAAGCCCTGACCTTCCAGTCGAAGGTGGGACGCGCCGCCATCGAGAAGCGCTCGCGCGATCTCACCACGCAGCTCATGGCCGGCCTCGCGAAGATTCCCGGCATCACGAACTGGACGTCACCCGTGGCCGAGCGGCGCGTGGCCGTGGTGTCGTTCGTGCCCGGCACGCTCGACGCGAACAAGCTGGCGACGGCGCTCTACACCAACGACCGCATCGGCATCACGACGCGCGGCGGCAAGGATCGCCCTGGCATTCGCGTGTCGCCGCACTTCTACAACAGCCCCGCCGAAGTGGACAAGCTCGTGGCGGCGTTGGCGAAGTACATGAAGAGTGGCGTCTAGGCGCCGACCGCAGTTGCATTGCCGTGGCATCCGGCCGTCGGCTCCGATGAGTCGCGTCGGTCACTCGCGCCTCCCGGCGACATGTCCTGCCGTCCAAAGCGCTTCTGGGGACCCCTATCCCCTACCCTGCGTGTCACCCGCACTCCCGGCGCGAGTGTCAGCTTCTTGTGCGACGACGACTCATAGTCGCTCGCCGCCCGGACGCCACGACAACACAACTGCGCTGCGGCCGAGTGCCGCCGCAGTCTCTGCTGGCACCGCGGCAGCGTCCCCTCGCTCGCGTCTGGAGATCGCCGGGATTGGCGCCTCGCTAGGTGTCGAACCACTGCGCGTAAAGGCGATTCGACTGGCGATCGACCCACATCCGCCAGTACTGCCCACGCGCGTTCTTGAAGTACGCCTCGGCCAGCCGTTCAATGACATCAGCATCCCACCATGCTGGAAAGTCGCTGCTGAGGCCTCCTGACCCGTCGAAGGCGTCCGCACGAGGGGTAAGGCCGGACGCCTTCACGATCGAACCGATCAACGCGTCGTCGACCGGCTCGATGACCCACAAGTACGCGTGGTCCATTCCCAGGCCGGAGAAGTAGAACTGCGTGATCCTGGCGCTGCCCGTATCAACGCCGAACTTCTCCCTGAACGAGGCCGGACCCGTCTTGCACCCGGTCACAAGCGCGGCGGCCACGGCCACGACGAGCGCGCCTGTGAAGAGCGCCGTCCTAGTCGCGTGCATGATCCAGACGCGCCGCCAGCGAGCGCGCCGAGCGCACCACGGCAATGCCCACCGCCAGCGTGAAGAGGTTCGCGAGGGCCTGCGGCCAGGAGCGTTCGAGCGATGCGGCCGGCACGCGCAGCTGCCAGTAGAACACCACGGCACCCGCGGCGCGCAGCAGGCTCACGAGCGCTTCCACGGTTACCCAGACGCCGATGAGCGCGATGCCGACGAAGAGCAGATCCTGCGTGGAGGCGGCAACGCCGAGCGGCGTGGCCGGAAAGAGGCGGGCCGCGATTCGCGGCGCGGCCGTGAGGGCCACGATGGCCACGGCCAGGCCACCGACGGCCGAGGCGATGCTGGTCGCAAGCGCCGGATCACTCGCCGAGAATGCCTGGGGGGATACGAGGTACGGCGTCAACATCAGCGCGAAGTAGAGCGCCACGACGCGGCTGGCGAAGTACAGGCCGAGCAGCCTGATCGCAGCGGCGCCGGCGTCGCGCAGCGTCATCGCGGGCGCGCTACGAGGCGATCGTCACCGCGCGCAGCGCGAGCACGGGCGCGTCTTCGTCGCCGTACCAGAGACGAAGCGTGTCGCCGTCGACACGCGCGCCGGGGATAGGCAGATCCAGGGCGCCGCCACCCGCCGACGGCCAGGTCGCGTCGAGCGCTTCGCACACGACGTCCTGCGCGAGACTGAGCACACCTTCGGCCGCGTCGGCATACACCTCGGCGTCGCCGAGCTCGTCGGGCTCGATGTCGAGAGCGGTGGTCACTCCCGCGCCGTCGGGCGGCTCGATCGTGACGAGCGCGCCCTCGGCGCTGGCGGTGAAACCTTCGGGCAGGCTCGCCGCCAGCGCGGCGGCGAGCTCCCGGGCAAAGAGCGCTGGCGTCACGTTACTTCTGCTCGTCCTGCTGGGGCGTGGCCGGCGTCGTGCGCACGGTCGGGTACTTGATGCCGAGCTGATCCAGGTAGGTCGGATACTTGCTCGGGTCGTAGTAGAACTTCTTCATCGACTCCCGGTACTTCGAGAGGATGCTCTCGTTCAGGAACGTCGGCGCCGGCGTGTCCTTCTTGATGAAGGGGATGTACTTCACGTCCTTGGTCTGCACGTTGTTGAAGTAGTCCCACGCCTGCTTGATGAGCTCGGGCTTCGTGAGGAGGTCGAGGATCGTCATCGCCTGCACCTTGGCGCCGGCCACCACGCCCTTGTGAGCGATGGGCGTCGCGCTGGCGATGCCGCTCGACCAGTTGTGACCGGGCAGCCCGGGGATGTTCGCCGGGTAGCGCAGCGTCACGGTCGGCACGTTCCACGACACGTCGCCGATGTCATCCGAGCCGCCGCCCATGTTGTCTTCGATCTTGACGGGCTGCCCCATCTCGGCGAGTGTCGTCGCCAGACCCGGCTGCGTCGGGTTGCCGAGTTCCTTCTGCAGGGCCTTGGCCAGCGTCTGGTCGGCCTCGCTCCACGTCGGCAGGCCCACCTTCTGGATGTTCGCGTAGACGGTGTCGGCCACCGGCTTGTTGAAGTGCTGCGGGTAGGCGGTACCGAGGATCCGCGACGTCCACTTGGTGTTCGTCATGAGCGCGGCGCCTTCGGCCATCTTGTTGGCGATGTCCCACAGCTCCTGGATGTGCGGCTGGTCGTTCTCGCGCAGGTAGAACCAGATGCTGGCGGCGCGCGGCACCACGTTCGGCTGATCGCCGCCGTTGGTGATGACCGAGTGCGAGCGCTGCGAGAGGCGCAGGTGTTCGCGGCGGTAGTTCCACGCGATGCTCATCAGCTCGACCGCGTCGGCCGCCGAGCGGCCGCGCCAGGGCGCCCCGGCACTGTGCGCGGTTTCGCCTTCGAACATGTACTCGACCGAGATGAGGCCGTTGCCGCCGCCGGCCCCCCACGACACGTTGAGGTTGTTGCCGACGTGAGTGAAGAGTGTCACGTCCACGTCCTTGAACATGCCGTCGCGGACGAACCAGGCCTTGCTGGCCACCAGTTCCTCGGCCACGCCGGGCCACAGCATGATCGTGCCGGGCAGCTTCTCGCGTTCCATCACCCGCTTCACGGCGATGGCTGCGACGATGTTGAGCGGCACACCGGTATTGTGGCCTTCACCGTGGCCGGGCGCACCTTCGACGATCGGATCCTTGTAGGCCACGCCGGGCTTCTGCGACGACTGCGGAATGCCGTCGATGTCGGAGCCGAGGGCGATGACGGGCTTGCCGCTCCCGAAGGTCGCCACCCACGCCGTCGGGATGCCCGACTGGCCGCGGGTGATCGTGAAGCCGTTCTTCTCGAGCACGCCGGTCAGGTACTTCGACGTCTCGACCTCCTGAAAGCCGAGTTCACCGAAGCTGAACACCGAGTCCACGGCTTCCTGGGCAAGCTTGGCGAGGCCGTCCACGTGTTCGGCCACGCCACGCTTCATGGCGTTGAGATTCGCCTCGGCGGCGGTGGGGGCGGCGGGTTTGGCGGTGGGCGTCTGCGCGGCGGCGACCGAGGCGGTGAGCGCCAGGGCCAGCGCGGCGGGAACGAACGTGCGCGTGCGGATCATCGGGTAGTCCTCCAGGAACGAGAGGATTGTACTCGTCCGACCCATCCGCCGGATGGATGATTCGGCCGATGTGTGTCATGCCGGCGCCGCATCCGATCGCGCCCGGACCGGCGCCGGGGTAAGCTCTGGCGGTGCGGTCCCGTCGTGCCGATCTCCCGCTCGTCGCGGCCCTCGCCGCGGTCACGGCCGTCGCGCTGACGGTCCCGGTGCCCGCACAGGAGACGCGCGTCCCCACCGTGCGCGTCGTGAGCGCGCCGAAGCTCACGCTGCCAGGCCGCGTGGACAGCAACAACCCGCTCGTCTGGCACCGCGACGGCGCCGCCTTCGTGCTGACCGCGATGACCTCCTGGGGCGGCGTGCCTGAGGTGGCGCGCGGCGCCTCGCTCGACCGGCTTGGTATCGAAGGTGGCGTCACGTTCACCACCCACCCGGGGCACGGCGTGTGGTTCGAGGCCATCGTGACCGACGACCACGACCAGTGGTACGGCTTCTACCACCACGAACGGCCCGCCGACGACTGCGGCCGGCCCGACCGGCAGCTGCCGCGCATCGGCGCCGCGCGTTCGACCGACTTCGGCCGCACGTGGGACGACCTCGGCATCGTGCTCGAC
>CADEFD010000180.1 GCA_902826515.1 uncultured Acidobacteriota bacterium | reverse complement strand
AGGCTGAAGCGCTGCGAGAGGTAGCCCACCTTGTGCGTGATGGCGCGGTGGTCGCGTGTGGGGTCGAGCCCGAGCACGCGCACCTCCCCGCCATCCGCGTGCAGCAGTCCGCAGATGAGACGAATCGCCGTGGTCTTGCCGGCGCCGTCTGGCCCGATGAGCCCGAACATCTCGCCGCGCGCGGTCTCGAACGACAGCCCGTTGAGGGCCGAGGTCGTGCCATAGCGCTTCGTGACGTTCGTGAGCTGGATCGCCGGGGTCATGGCGTGGGCGTGGCCGCGGCGGCCACAGGCGCGAGCGCCAGGTCCGCGTCCACCGGCATGCCCTGCTTCAGCACGCCCGCCTTGTTGTCTACCGTGATGCGGATGCGGTAGACGAGCTTGGCGCGTTCTTCGGCCGTCTGCACGTTCCTGGGCGTGAACTCCGCCTTCGGCGAGATGTAGGTGACGGTGCCGGGAATGCCGGCGCCGCCCGCATCCGTGAAGAGGGTGGCGGGCTGGCCCATGCGGATGCGCGGAATCGCCGGCTCGGGAACGTAGACATCTGCCCACGCGTGGTCGAGGTCGGTGATGACGACCACGGGCGATCGAGGCGCGATCACCTCGCCCACTTCCGCGAGCTTCTCGGTGACGACGCCGGCCACGGGCGCCGTGAGCGTGGCGTCCTTGAGCTGATCTTCGAGCGTGGCAATCGCCGCTTCGGTGGTGGCGATGCGCGCCTGCGCGACGCCTACTTCTTCGGGCCGGGCGCTGACGCGCACACGCGCCACGGTCGCTTCAGCCGCGGCCACGCGGCGTTCGGCGGCTTCGAGCCGCGCCACGGCCACGTCGCGCCGGGTGGCGGCGTCGTCGCGCTGCTTCTGCGAACCCGACTTGCGCGTGAGCAGCAGTTCGAAGCGCGCCAGGTCCGCGGTGGCGGCTTCGAGCTCCGCCTTTGCGGCGGGCACTTCGGCCTTCGCCGCTTCCACCTGCGCTTCGGCCTGGCGGATGTCTTCCGGCCGGGCCGACACGCGCACCAAACGCAGCTGGGCTTCGGCCGACGCCTGCTCCGTCTTCGCGCGCGCGATGGCCAGCGTGAGGTCCGTGGCATCCAGCGTGAGGATGCGGGCGCCGGCTTCCACGCGGTCGCCTTCCTTCACGTCGAGGGTCAGCACGCGGCCGCCCATCTCGGGCGCAAGGCGCACTTCGGTGGCTTCGACGTGGCCAGAGACGCGGAGCTGATTGGGGTCGGCGGCCGGCGCGCAGGCGACGGCGAACGCAAGGGCAGCAACAGTAGCGAGCGGACGAACGCAGGTCATCGGGTGGAGTCCTTGGCAAGCATGCTGAGGGCGGTGCGGCGAACGTGGGCCACGAGTTCCTCGCGGTCCACCGCGGCGAACATCGGCAGCTTGGCGCGGCCGGGGCCGGCGCCGGCGCGTTCGCGCATGGCGTTCATCATGAGCGGGCCCATGATCGACATGTAGGCCATCACGGGATGCACCTCGCGGAAGGTGCCGGACGCACTGCCCGCGGTGAGGATGCTCGTGAAGCCGGTGAAGACGGCACGCATGTGCGCGAGGGTGTCGTTGTCGAGATGCGGCGCGCCGCTCGCCATCTCGCGCATCATGAGCGGCGGAAACCACGGGCGTTCGTCGCGCAGGTTTGCGACCGTCTCGACGAAGGCGCCGATCTTCTGGTCGGCCGTGCCGGGGCCGGCGGCGATCTGCTCGACCGCCTTCGCAACCGCCTGCAGCATGTCGCTCACGACTTCGCGGTAGAGCCCCACCTTGTTGCGGAAGTGGTAGTAGAGCATCGCCTTGTTCACGCCGGCGGCGTGGGCGATGGCATCCACGCCAACGCCGTCGAAGCCGTCGCGGGCGAAGGCGGCGGCAGCGGCCGCGAAGATGAGATCGCGCGTGGCGCTCAGGTCACCCTCGCGCGCGGTGGCCGGAGCCGGGCCCGGGCGGCGCGTTCTGGCGGTGATGGGCACGAGGTCCGCCGGGGTGTCGGCGGTGGCCACCCGCTTCGTGCGGCGGGCGTTCCTGGCGGCGACGGATTCGGGGGAGAAAGGCATCTGTGTTGTCTAACTAACTGTTTGGTTAAACCCAATAGTTAATTAGACCGGGAGCGCGCGTCAACTGGAATCTCGGGGTTTGTAACGGGGTCTGTCACGGTCAGCGAATGTCTTCGGGGTCTGTCACGAAGATATCCGGTGACCGTGACAGACCCCGTTACAAGTGGGCACCGGCGGGCGACGGCGGCGTCACAATGAACGGATGCGGATTGTGATCGCCGGCGGCAGCGGATTCCTGGGACGGGCACTGCGCCAGACACTGGGCGATGCCGGACACCAGGTGGAGATTCTGACCCGCCGCCCGCGGCCCGGCCGCAAGGATGAGCTGCCGTGGCAACCGAACGGCGCCTCCGGCCCGTGGGCCCGGGCGCTCTCGGGGGCCGGCGCGGTGGTGAACCTGGCCGGCGAAGGCATCGCGGACAAGCGCTGGACGGCGGCCCGCAAACAGGCGCTGCTCAAGAGCCGCCTCGATGCCACGAACAGCCTGGTGAAGGCGATGGCCGAACTGCCCGCCCCGCCGGGGGTATTCGCCAGCGCGTCGGGCGTCGGCTACTACGGCCCCACGGGCGACGAGCCGATCACCGAAGCTGCCCCCGCCGGGCACGACTTCCTGGGCGAGATGGCGAGTGCCTGGGAAGATGCCGCCGCGCCGGCTGCCGCGCACGCCCGGGTAGTGCTGCTGCGCACGGGCCTCGTGATGGGGTCGGAAGGGGCGCTCGGCAAGATGCTGCTGCCCTTCAAGCTCGGCGTAGGCGGACGGCTCGGCAGCGGCACGCAGTGGATGCCGTGGATCTCGGTGGACGACTGGGCCGGCCTGACCGCGCGTCTCATCACCGACGACACCGCCCGCGGCGCCTTCAATCTGAGCGGCCCGGCGCCGGTGACCAACGCCGAGTTCACGCGCACCCTCGGCCGCGTGCTGGGCCGCCCCACGATCTTTCCGGTGCCGGCCTTCGCCCTGCGCCTGGCGCTCGGGGAGCTCTCGGACGCGCTGCTCACGGGCCAGCGGGCCGTGCCGGAAAAGGCGCTGGCCCTCGGCTACCAGTTCCGCCACGCCACCCTCGAGGCGGCCCTGCGCGCCGTGCTCGACTGAAACCGCCGGTCAGGGCAGGAAGGCCGCCAGATACACCCAGCGGCCATCGCGTTCCTCGAACACGTTGACCGAGTCGTACTCCGACACCCGCGTGGTGCCGTCGGGGTTGCGGTACACCATGCGCCCATGCCCGGAGGCAACGGCGATCGTCCCCCAGCGGCGAATGGACCGGAGGTCGTATCGCCCTTCGGCCATGTCCGGGTCGGTGGCGAGGCCGTCGAGCAGCGCGGCCTTCCCGCGCACGCCGCCGCGGGCGTCGAGCGCGGTGTAGTCGGGCGCGTAGAGCCGGTCGAGCGCCGCCCGGTTCTTCGTGCGGTGGCCTTCGACGATACCGGCTTTGACGGCGCGCACGGCCGCCGCGGTGGCGGCGTCGGCCATCAGGCTGCTTTGACGGGCGAGGGTGGTGGCGCCGCCGGCGCCCATCGCCATTCCCACGATCACGGCAACGAGAACTCGCATCATCCCCTCCGAAGCGGCAGTATACGGGGCGACGCGGGCCGTTCAGCCCGCGACGAGACCGATCTGAACCCCCGACGGATGTTTTTGCGCTTTCCGGGTATGGAGATGCAACGCCCGTGGCAGCGCCGCACCGGGGCGGCCTTCTTCGTCTGCGGCCTCTGCAGCGCGGCGGCCACGCTCGTGCTGGCGCAGCGTCCGCTCGTGCCGCGCGTGAGCGAGGCCGAGAAGGTCTACGTGGCAGTGTCGGCCACGGAGAAACGCGCCGAGGGTCCGCGCACGGCCACCATCCAGCAGGGGTACGGCCGCAAGTTCGCGGCCGAGAACGCCAAGCCGCGCATCACGATCTCGAACCCTTACCTGGACCCGGCCACCGCACTCTTCGCGGAGAAGGTGAAGCTGCAGTGCACGGGCGACGGCGGGCTCGTGGTAGCAGGCCGCGCCGGCTTCGACAAGGACGGACGCACGCTGGGCACCGGCTTCTGGCGCGTGGCGCCCGACGGCGCCGTCACGCCGATGGTGACGCGCAGCACCAACGCCTACGGTCTGACGTCGCTCACGACGTGCAACGCGCCATTCGGCAAGTCGCGCTCGCCGGTCGGGCCCTTCACGATCGCCGCCGATGGCCGCATCCTGGTGTCGGGCGGCGCGTCGGTGCTCGCCGTGTCGTCCGAAGGGTTCGTGAGCCGCCTCGCCGGCTCGGCGCGGGATTGTGAGAACGACGGCACCCGGGGCATCTCGGGCTTCGGGGATGGCGAGGGCGGCGGCGCGCTCTTCAGCGAACCCGGCCGTCCGGTCGAAGATCCGGAGGGCAACCTGTGGGTGCCGGATCAGAAGGGCTGCGCGCTCCGCAGGATCACGCCGAAAGGCGAAGTCTCGACCGTGCTCGGTCCGGACGTGCTCTGCAACGACACCGTGCCGCGCGAAGACACTCCGATCCTCGACAACCTGCAGTGGGATGCCGCAAACGGCGGCCTCGTCGCCGGCGGCTCCCGCACGGTGGCGCGTCCGCTGCACGACCTCTACACGCTCGTCTGGCGCATTGCGCCCGACGGCACGTATCGCCGCGTGCTCTTCGGCAAGAAGGTCACGCGCGTGAGCCCGTCGAAGCACCACCTCGACGGCGTGAGCGCGATCGCGGTGGACCCGAAGGGCCGCATCTTCATCATCAGCCGCCTCATGTTGTTCGATCGCCGCGGCTGGGACGAGCTGCAGCTGCTGCGCGTGGACGAAGCCGGCAACACGGTGGTGGAAGTCTCGGGCGCGAAGATTCCGAGAAGCACCTGGATTGCCAACCATCCGCTCGACGGGCCGGTCGAACAGGCCGTCTTCAACTTCTCGCACGACATGTGTTTTTCGCCTGACGGCACGCTCTTCGTGAGCGACGATATCTTCGTGCGGCGGCTCGACACGAAGGGGCAGGTCACGACCTGGCTGTTCTGAGTGGGGGAACAGCGCGGCGCGCAGCTCGTCTAATCATGTGACGCCCCACACAGGAGGGGACGCCATGACCGACACCACCTATCGCGAACCCGACGCTTCTCTCGTCACCATCACCAACGTGACCTACGCGCTGCACGCGCTCGGTCTCGCCATCGGCGCCTTCGGCACGGCGTCGGTCGTGGGCGCGTTCCTCTTCGGCTGGCCGTCGATCATCGCCGTCATCATCAACTACGTGAAGCGCGACGAAGCCCGCGGCACGTGGCTCGAGTCGCACTTCACCTGGCAGATCCGCACGTTCTGGTTCGCGCTGCTGTGGGCGCTCGTCATCGGCGCCGTGGGCGCCCTGCTGGCGATCGTGCTCGTGGGCTTCGCGATCTGGATCGTGGGCTTCTTCGCCCTCGGTCTCTGGGCCATCTACCGCATCGCCCGCGGCTGGATGGCGCTGCGCGACCGGCGCGCGGTGGCGTGACCGGTGACGGCCGGCGCGACGCGGCGGTAGCCCTCGTGGCGTAATTTCCAGGCGCCACAGGCCGAATTCCGGAATCCGGGGTCTAAGCGTTCGTTCCCGCTCACGCGCCGCACGGCTCAGGCGGCGCCCGAACGAACGCGAAGTCCGGACCGGAGGCACCGATGGCGTGGCTGCTGCAGGACATTCGGTACGGGGCGCGGCTGCTCGTGCGCAGCCCGTCGATGACGGCGGTGGTGGTGCTGTCGCTGGCCCTCGGGATCGGCGCCAACACCACCATCTTCACGCTCGTGAACGCGGTGCTGCTGAGCCCGCTGCCGGTGCGCGATGCCGCCCGCCTCGTGCGCGTCGTCACCACGGAGGTCCGCAACGGCGCGGTCACGCCGCTCGGGGCCATCTCGCGGCCGAACGCACTCGACCTGCGCGACAGGAACACCGTGTTCGAAGGCGTGGCCGCGGCCGGCTTCGCCCAGGTGGCGCTGGCGAGCGGCGGCGAACCCGAGCAGGTGTTCGCGCAGCTGGCGACCGGCAACTACTTCGACGTCCTTGGCCCGCAGATCGCCGCGGGACGCACCTTCCTGCCGGACGAAGACACGACGCCCGGCGCCTCCCCGGTGGTCGTGCTGTCGTACGGGTTGTGGCAGCGCCGCTTCGGCGGCGCCACGAGCCTCGTGGGCCAGCCCATCACGCTCAACGGGCGGCCCTTCACGGTGATTGGTGTGACCGGCGAAGGCTTCCGCGGCACCGCCACGCTCGGCGGCCCGGACCTCTGGGTGCCGATGTCGATGTTTCGCGAGGTGCTCACGGGCCAGGCCCTCGACTTCTTCACCTCGCGGCGCGGGCTCTTCTACGAGGCAGTCGCGCGGCTCAAGCCCGGTGTCACGATCGAGCAGGCCACGGCCAACGTGCAGGCCATCGGCAAAGGGCTTGAAGAGGCCTACCCCACGGATTTCCGCGGCCGCTCGCTCACCGCACGTTCGATGACGGAAGGCACGTTCGCCCCCGCCTTCCAGCAGCAGCTCGTGCTGGCCGGCACGGTGCTCATGGCGATCGTGGGCCTCGTGCTGCTCATCGCCTGCGCCAACGTGGCCAACCTGCTGCTGGCGCGCGCATCGGCCCGACGCCAGGAGATCGCCGTGCGGCTCTCGGTGGGCGCCAGCCGGACGCGCCTCGTGCGCCAGCTCCTGACAGAAAGCCTGCTGCTCTCCACCCTCGGCGGGCTGGGCGGCCTCGCGGTGGCGATGTGGGCGCGGGCGCTCATCTGGGCCTACCGGCCGCCGTTCGTGCAGCCGGGCGCCGTGGATCTCGACTTCGACGGACGTGTCCTCGCCTTCACGGTAGCCGTGTCGGTGCTGACGGGGCTCATCTTCGGCCTGGCGCCGGCGCTGCAGGGCTCGCGCGCCGACCTGGTGGCCGAACTGAAGGATCGCACCAGCGCGCCGACGGGCAGCCACTGGTATTCGACGCGCAACCTGCTGGTGGTGGCGCAGGTCACGCTATCGTTCGTCGCGCTGGCCGGGGCCGGGATGTTCCTGCGCAGCCTGTCGAATGCGCAGCGGATCGACACGGGTTTCGATGGCGCGAGCGTAGCCGTGCTCGGCATCAATCCCGGCACGCAGGGGTACGACGAAGCGCGCACGCGCGAACTCTACCGCCGCCTCGACGAGCGCCTGCGCGGCGTGGCCGGCGTGGAGGCGGTCACGTTGTCCACGGGCGTGCCGCTCTTCGGCGGCGGCCTCGGCCGCACGGTGTTTCGCGACGGCCAGGACCCGAGGGATCCGCGCAACGGCCGCATGACGCAGGTCAACCAGGTGGCAGGCGGCTACTTCGAGACGCTGCGCATTCCGATCGTGAAGGGACGCGGCATCACGGCCGCCGATCGACAGGGCGCCGCGCGCGTGGCCGTCATCAACGAAGCGATGGCCGCGCAGCTCTGGCCCGGCGAGGATCCGCTGGGCCGCGAGCTGCGGCTCTTCGGCGTGGACGCGCCGCTGCAGATCGTGGGCGTGGCGCGCACCATCAAGTACAACTTCATCGGCGAGGAGCCCACCTCGCACCTCTATCTGCCGCTCGAGCAGCACCACTCGCCGCAGGTGGTCGTGCAGGTGCGGGCGGCCGGGGACCCGGCGCCGGTGCTCGGCACGGTGCGGCGGGAGCTGCAGCAGCTCGAACCCGGGCTGCCGCTCGTGAACGTGAGCACCTACGACGGCGTGCTGCGCCAGTCACTGTGGGCGCCGCGGATGGCGGCGTGGCTCCTCGGCATCTTCGCCACGCTGGCGCTGCTGCTGGCGGCGATCGGGCTCTACGGCGTGCTGGCGTATTCGGTCACGCAGCGCACGCGCGAACTCGGCATCCGCATGGCCCTCGGCGCGCGCGACACCGACGTGCGGGTGATGGTGATGCGTCAGGGCGTGCTGTTGGCCGCGGCCGGCCTCGTGCCCGGGGTGCTCGTGTCGTGGGCCCTGTCACGCACCGTCACCCGCCTGCTCTACGGGGTGGACGCCGGCGATCTCGCGACCTTCACCGCGGTGCCTCTGCTGCTGCTCGCCGTGGCGGTCATTGCCACGCTGCTGCCGGCCTGGCGCGCCAGCCGGGTCGATCCGGCATTGGCGTTGAGAACATAGATGTCGCCCGATCTCGAGAGGTGCCGTCTTTACGGAATACCCCCGGCGTGTTTCGCCAGCGCCGCGCGCCAGTCGGCGCTTGGCACGGGTGAGCCGCCGAGGCGTTCGACCGCGATCGCCTTCGTGCGGTAGGCGATGCCGTAGAAGCGTTCGTTGGCGTCGCGGTCCTGGCGGATGGTGCTGCCGTTCAGCGTGACGCCGGCGAACAGGCCGCGCGTGCGCGAGTAGCTCAGAATCTGCGCGCGCAACTGGATGTCGGTGCTGGCCGAGGCGTCGCGGCCCACCGGGCCGGCAGCAACAGAGGCATCCGCGCCGATCTTGAACTGGTTCTGGATGAGCTGATCGAGGCCGCGGCGGTTCTGCACGACGAGCACGAGGTCCACGGCCTGGGCGCCGATCTGCAGGCCGATGCTGCCGCCGGTGATGGTGAGGAAGGCCGGCGACGACCACGCGCCACTTTTCGGATCGCGCACGCTGATGATGCCGTGCCCGCGCTGTCCGCCCACGACGAAGCCGGCTTTGACGAGCGACGGGAACACGGCGATGGCTTCGGCACGTTCGAGGATGTTGCGCGGCACGGCCGAGTCGCCCGCCCCCATCACCTCTTCGAGCACGGTGATGGCTTCACGCACGCGGTCGGATTCCTTCACCCCTTCCTGGGCGAACGGCTGCGCGGCGAGCGCGACAACGGCGAGGGCGACAGACGCGGCAATGCGGGACGTATTCATGCCCCGAGCATAGCAGCGTGACGCCGCCTAGAGAATTGCCGGCGCGCCCGTGCGGAAGTCGGCGCCGAGGATCGAGACCGAGTTCGCGCCGAGCCAGTCGTCGAGCACACGCGCGTAGACGGCGCGGAAGTCTGTTTCGTAGCGCACGTCGCCGGCGGCGTTTTCGAGGCCGGGGTTGGCCGGATCGTTGCGCAGCCGCGCCGCCGTGCCGTAGAGGCCGCCGCGCACGAGACCGCCGAGCGCCATCATCACGCCGGCCGCGCCGTGGTCGGTGCCCTGGCTGCCGTTCTCGCTGATGCGCCGTCCGAATTCCGAGAAGATGAGGATGAGCGACGAGTCGAGCATCCCCTGATTGCGGAGGTCGTTGTAGAACGACGCCAGCCCGTTGTTCACGGTGGTCATGAGCGTCGTGTAGGCGCCGTTGATCGGGTTCTGGTTGGCGTGGGTGTCGAAGCCGCCGGTCGAGACCCAGAAGACCTTGGTGCCGATCTGACGGTTCATCGCCCCGGCCACCGCCTGCAGCGCCTGACCGAAGCCGTTGTTCGGATAGGGCAGCGACGGACGGTAGGTGGCGACCCCGGCCACGCGGTCGAGCGTGCCGAGGGCGGCCTGCGTGGTGGAGTTCACGAACGACAGGTGCGGCCGGTCTGCCGGCAGATGCGACGAGATGCGTGTGGCCGCGGCGCGTTCGAAGGCCGCTTCGTTGCCCGAGTTCGGACTCGCAAACGCGTAGGTGGCCGGGTTCGTGATGGCCGGCACGCCCACCGTGCGTCCCACGAGCGAACGCGGGGTTTCGCGCGTGGTGTTCCAGCCCACCAGCGGATCGATCGGCGAGGGCAGCGTGTCGAGGTAGCGGCCCAGCCAGCCGGTGCCCTGCGAGTTGGTCGGGTTGGCGGTGCCGTAGATGTCGAAGCCCTGGAAGTGCGAGCGGCTCGAGTTCTGGTACCCCGTGCGCTGGATGATGGCGAGTTTGCCGCCGTCGAAGATCGACTTGAGACCGGTGAGCGCGGGATGCAGGCCGAGGACGTTGCCGGCGCGGTCGGTGCCCACCTGCAGCACCTGGCCCGCCGGCACGCCGATCGTGGGCCGGCGCGCGTAGTAGTCGGGATCGCCGTAGGGCACGAGCGTGCTGAGCGCATCGTTGCCGCCGTTCAGATACACCACGACGAGGTTGCGCGAGCCGCCGCTCTGCGCGAGCGCGAGTTCGGTCAGGAACTGCGGCGCCGCGAAGCCGAACGTGAAGGCGGTCACGCCGCCCTTGACGAACTGTCTGCGCGTGAAGCTCATGGCTCGCCCTTCAGTTGAACTGGTATTCCGACGAGCCCACGATGAGCCGGCCGAGACCGGACGCCTTGCTCGCGAGCTGCGCGTCGGAGACCGGCCAGGTGACCCCCTGCCGGAGGTAGTCGAGCAGTGCCGTCCGCGTGTTGTCGGCGAGCGGCGACGGCGTGAAGCGCTTCAGGTGGGCATCGAGCAACGCGTCGGGCGACTGACGGGCCGACGACGACGCCTGTTGCAGGTTGAAGCGCTGATTGGCCATGAGCGTGGCCGCGAAGTTCATGCGCGAGAGCATCGAGGCGGTCGAGATCCAGTCGGGCCCGAGCGCCCAGCCGTTCACGTCGGGCGGCTCGTAGAGCTGCTGCCCCATGTTGACGAGCGGCGTCATGGCGGCATCCACCGAGAGGCCCGTCCAGCCGG
>CADEFD010000179.1 GCA_902826515.1 uncultured Acidobacteriota bacterium | reverse complement strand
CCCGCGTCGGCGTAGCGGTGCCGACTCAGCACGATCGTGTCACCCTCCACCTTGACCTCGATTTCGGTCCCTGGTTCCCAGCCAACCTGCTTGAGGATGGGCTGGTCGAGGATGACACCCGAGGAGTTGCCGTGTCGTGTGACCTTCTTGACGAGGGGCACTGTTCTACCTCCGTTTTGACAATGTTAGAACATCGTAAGAACGGCGGCAAGGGCGGCCAAGGGACCGGCTACAGGCTCTTCGCCAGCGTCAGCAGCTTCACGATCTTCTCGTCGTTGCTGCTCTTCAGCTCCGACACGAGCAGCTGAATCTCTGCCTGGCCCTTCACCAGGTACAGCGACACCGTGCCGGTCTGGCGGTTCGTGTAGGCCGAGGGGCCCAGCTCAGGCTGCGCCTTGTAGGTAGACTCGCCCGCCGCCAGTTCGGCGCGCGACTTCAGATTCGCCTGCGCCTTGGCTTCGCTGGCCACCGTGTTCACGAACACCTGCACCGAGTGCGTGGGCTGCGTCTTGGCGAATTCGAGCGTGCCCACGCCGGCTTCGTACTCGCAGCGCGAGTCCCACGCGTAGCCGCTCATGCGCGGGTCGAGCTTCGACTTCAGCGTGAACGTCAGCCCCGGATACAGCGCCGAGACTTCGTCGAGCGTGACGAGGTCGCACGCCACCACGGGGGTGGCGGCCTTCACCGCCTCGAGCTCCGGGTCTGTGGACGGCGCACTGGCCGTCGCTGCAGGGGCCGCGGAGGAGGCGGCCGGCGCCGCCTGCTCGGTGGACGGCGCGCCGGAGCACGCGGTGAGGGTCAGGGGCAGGGCGACGGCAAGCACGGTGAGACGAAGCGATGCGGTCATGGGCGCAAGCTGGGACGCGAGCGGCGACGTTGCCGCGGGCGGCGACCATGATGATACGGCTTTGCGTCTGTAGCGTAGAAGGGCGCCGCTTCTAGTGCAACGCGTCGATGGGGACGGAGTGGCAGCCGCGCAAAGCCGCAGCGAATCGAAGCCTGCTGCACCAAGTCAGGCTACGGCGCACGTCTCTGGCAAAACATCGGCCGCGTTCGCCGTTGCCGTGACACCGCTTACCCACGCGTCGGCCATCGCCGAGGCCTCGGCCTCGCGTCCAGCAAGCAGCAATGCAGTAGCTGCACGAAGTACTCGGCCGGCACCCCGACGTGCTTCAGCTACAGGCACTCGAATTCCGCCCAGGTCGCTCGGTTCAAATTTCAGCAAGCCGTCCGCGTAGACTCTTGCCTGAAGCGCCAGTTCTTTACGCACCATTGATGTCAGCAGCAACAGTCCCAATGTTGCTTTCTCATCCCTCGTCGCGCGCACCTTGAATCGAACAACATACAGCGTGTTTGAAGCGGTCAATCGGGGCATCCCGCGAAAGGCTACGAAAGGCAGTCGCTTCGACATGCCAGACATGAATCCGTCAATGCGCTCGGGGAATGGCGCGAGATACCACGGGTCCCGGCTAAGGATCTTGTAAGCGGCGACATTGCAGCCTCCATTTCTCCCGTGTGCGAGATAGGCCCTAACCGCGCGGTGCTTGAGAGAGCTAGGAGTCGGCGAGAACATCCACACGCGTGCTCCTTGGTCCCGCAACTCTTCCCACTCTCTGGTGTCGATGATGGCGCCTGTCAAATGCCTACTCCGCGAGAGCACCGGCCTAACGGCCGATCGGGGAAGGCCCCATTCAAGACGTTTTCGTTCATCTAGAAGGAAGTAGTCGGCGTCACCAGTGACGGCACCAATGTGGATATCAACAAGCTCATCTAGCCGCCGCATCGGGAGTGACGTTGTCGCAAACGCGCGCATCGTTGAAGCGCCAAGCGGCACTCCTCCCTCTGAAAGTTTGGCGAGTGCGGCTATCGTCGCTCGAAGGTCAGGCACCTCGACTCGACGCTGAACGCTCGGACGCGCACCTCGATTGAAAGCGGCGACAATGACCACGCCCTCCTGCACCGTCGGAAACAGTGGGCTCCGGCACCGCACGACCGTGACCTCGCCGAATGCCTGCGCAACGCTTTCACGGACGCGAGCTGCGTATCGGGCGAAATCCCAGGCCGCTGGGAGGACCGCCACGAGGGAGCCTCCTTCTCGCAGGCAGTTGATGGCGGCGATCAGAAAGGCCGCCCAGTAGTTTGCCTTGAGCGACAGGCGTCTTCCGTTCGGCGTACATACATCCAGCGCACGAGCTAGCAGTTTGCCCCGGAGCCGATTCAACGCCACATACGGCGGGTTCATCACTACGTGGTCGACGGCAGCTCGGTTCGCGACCGCCCACTCCAAGAAGTCGATGGCACGAATAGTCTGGGCGGCGTCGTCGACAGCGCTGCGGTTCGGATCAATGTCGATAGCAACTATCTGCCTCGGAGCAACGCCACTGGCAGCCATCTGCGCAACGAAGGCGCCGTCACCAGTACACGGATCGAGCCAGAGCGCGCCGGGCCTTCCGCGAACGGCAGCCACCATCGCCGCCGCCAACTCGCGCGGCGTGTACACAGTCGACGACCTCGGCACGTCCACGTGACTCACGGCTTCTCCACCAGCAGGCTGCGCGGGGGCTTGTCCAGCTTGAGCGCCATCCATGGGCTGCCGCCAAACTCTTGAACACGCTTGGTTTGCCATTGAAGAAACCGAAGCACGCGGTCTTGATGAAGTCGCCCCCACCACTTGGAATCTTTAGAGTCGGTGAGCGAGTGCTTCTTCCAGCGCTCCTGAAAAATCTCGCCTAGCGCTAGATCGACCGTCAGAAACGGACTCATTAGCGGGGCTGGAAAACGGGGCACATCCAGCGACTTCGGAAACGGAAAAGACTCGCTGTCAGGACGATTCACTTGAAAATGAAAATGGCTGCCTGGCGAATCTGCCGCCCCAACTTCTGTAGTCCAACGCGCAATCACCTGCATGTCGTTGTTAACAAGCGTCGTGACCGTCGAAGCTAGCCCGTCAAGAAGTAAGACCTTGTTACTTGCCGCCCACTTGCCCTCGTCGAACCTCCGGATCTCCCAGACGAAAGAAAACTCCGCACGAACTTTGTGCTTGGATCCACCTTTCTGACTTTCACCATCGCTCCAGATCGTCCTGAGAGGACGGGTCTCAGGAATCTGCCATCTCACAACCTTGGTGTGCCTGGCTGCCTGAATGCTCTCGAGAATGCCTTTCGCCTCGGCCAGAACGCCGATTGAGGTCTTGTCGAGGAAGTCAGCCGCATAGGCCTTGATGGCCTCACACTCGTCGATGAGTCCTTTGAAGGGGAAGATCAGCCCGCTCATTAGAGCCCGTCCTCGACGGCGACGGCCTTTAGCCCCGGAGCATCTTCAAGGTCGGCGCGAAGTGCCCAAGCCTCATCAGCGAACGCTGGCCAGTCGTCTGGACGTACCTCAACAACCGCATCTTCGGTGGCGAGCTGGTCTCCGGTCTCGAACTGGGCACTCAAAACCGGGAAGAGTCGCTGCGCATGCGAGACCTCGATACCGCGAATCCTGTCCGTGAGTGCCGCATGCAGAACGCTTAAGTCGCCTGGACTGTCGGCCGTGGCTTCGAAAACAGCGTTCTCAACGCCGGCCCGCCACCAGCGCCGCCCGGAGAACGTCGAGAGCTGTCCCGTGTATAGCGCCGAGCCGAAGAATGCGGTGAAGTCTGGGGCGTCCGCCACCGCTCGCAACGACTTCAGCGTCACACGAAGCCTTGCGGCTAGATGCGCTTCGTCGAGCAAGAAGGTCGGGTACGGAAGAATCTTGTGTAGCGCCCAGCGAATTACGCCAATCCCGTGAGTGTGATCGGCGAACTCATGGATCGGGGGACGACACCGGCTAATCCCAAGCGCAGCAGCGTCTGACCATGAGGCATTCTCGGGAAGCGCGAGCCAACTGTGGAGTGCCGATCTCGCGCTGGCGCTAGCGTCGCCTGGCCAGGTCTTGGGCAAACTCTCGACGGCGCCGGCGAGCTCCGCAACCCGGCGTGCCCGCTCCAGGATCGAACTGTGCGTGCCCTTCTTCTCGAATATCCACTCGAGGTTATGCGCCCTAGCGACGATGTGCGGCTGGCGCACCAATTCGCGGGCGACGTCATCGATGAAGGTGGTGTATAGAGCGTAGGCCCGAGCCCGATTGGGATCGAGTTCCTGCGCTCTTTCCTGCAGCGTGGCAAGCACGGCTAGGCCGTTCGGGGGGCGCAACGCAAGAGCCGGTGCGTTCGCGCGCTCAGGCCAGTTCTCGATCCGGTAGTCTACGAGCACGAGCGACGCTCTATTCAGTATCGCCTCAGTCAAGTCTTGGGGGTGGCAGACCTCGATATCTATCTGCCCCTGCGACGTCACCTCGTTCGTCCAAGAACCTAGAAGCTCTGGCTCGTCGTCTACGTGGAGCACGAACGGCCTTGCGGGGCTTGTCATCTGGACGCTCTGGGAAAGACGAGCTCGAGCGCGGTTGCGGCCCCTCTGCGTGGGCGCACGAAGGCAATTGTTGCACCAAGCTCGGCCAGGATGTCTCGCGTAATTCCAAGGCCCAGACCCATGCCCTGTCCGAGCACTGGATCGGGCTGCACGGTAGTCGACTCGAAGGGCCGGAACCAGCGCTCCCCGTCAGCCGGATCGACGACTTCGCCCGTGTTCTCGAGACGCAGTCGCAGCATGCCTTCGTCCGACAGGTCTGCGTTAGCTCGAATAAAGCCGCCTCTGCCAGCGGCCTTGACGGCATTGGTGAGCAGGTTGGCAAAGATGGCCATCAGCTCTGCGCGAAACATGGGCGGTGTCCGTAGCGCTTCGTCAACTTCGTTCCTGAATGCGATCCCACGCAACTCTGCGGATGTCGCCACCAACCGCCAAGTGGCGTTCAGCGCGTCCTGAAGCTTCTGTCTGGAACGGCGCCGGCGGGCGTCCGGTGTCACGACGTCTACGAGATAAGTCGCTTGACGCTCGAGCGCGCGACGCAGCTCCGACGCTGCCCCCTCTACTCTCGAGACGCGGTTCTTGAGCTTCGGAGGCAGTTCTTCTTCTTTTAGTCGGGCGATATTGAACTCAAGATCGGCGGCGAGCCCGAGTAAGCGGTTCACCTCGTGGGTAAACGCAGCTAACTGCGTGCCCACAGAGGCGAGCACCAGCACCATCGTGTTCGCGGGCACTACCTCGCGAGATACAGCTGTGGCGTGGGTTACCACTTCTGCCGCCGCCAGCAGTCGATGCCTGAGTGTCTCAGGCGCTTGCTCCGCCAACCTCCTCAGCTCGACTGCCTGCCCCGCAAGTCTCTGAATCGTTCCTTCGGCTCTCGCTTTGGTCGATCCTCCGGCGGCTTGAGAGGGGGTGCTCGGCGCACCCGCGGAGGAGTCAGCAGCAGTCCCAGCCGCGGCAGCCTTAGTGGAAGCGCGAACCCGCGTCAAAAGGTCAATGCCGCGCCTTACGGTCTTTACTACGAATTCATAGGCGGGGTCGGGTACGAAACCCTCCCTGTTGACCAGCATCTGGAGCGTCCCTGACCGGTTGACTGTCAGGAAGACACCGCCGAAGAAGTGCTTGTTCGAGAGGCCCAAGAGGCCCTCGTCTTCCAAGGGACCAAGACCGCCTGGAGCAACAGAGTCGACCAAAAACCTCAACTTCCGGTCACGCGAGTTGTAGTCTCGGGAGAGGTAAAGCCAGTCATCGGAGTCTTCGCCGTATGGCAGGACTCGAAAACCTTCCATGTAAACGCGAACACCGGCGACGCGGTTCGACCAAGCACGTTCGTCCCGCTTGCCGGATGGCGAGCCCTCGCGAAGAAGCAGGCGCGCGTGAAAGAAAGGACCCTCCGTCGCTGCGATGTGACTTTCCGAAAACTGGTACGCCCTCGCTTGAGGGTTCTCCCTCTTCATGCTCTGCGTTGGCAGGACGGCGTAGCGTACACCCTGGGGCGACGCATCGACCTCGAGCACCCAGTTCGCCGCGTCAGTTACGGCAGGCCAGTAGTGATCGCCGACCTCGAAGTCGCCCTCGAGCCTCAGTTCGAAACCAGGATCACCAGTCGGCGCGTCTGCAACCCGCAACGAGCTGAACAGCCCAGGATCACTCACGATGCTGTCGGGAAGGGGCTGCACCAGCGCTTTCGGGGCCTGAAGCCCTTCGACCTCAAGCAGGAAGCGACCCTTCTGCGAATCGGTCCACTTCTGACGCAGACCGGTAAGGGTGAGGACGGTGCCGCTCCGATCACCACTTCTTACGGGACGTTCATCCGCCGCGACTGCGTCTGAACCAACTTCGTCGAGTGTCTCAACCGCTTCGACCTTGCTCCAGTCAATGAAGCCATCAACGCCGATGACCGCCTTGCCGCCGGCGCTCCATGGGATCGACTGAATTGCGATCTTTCGAGCCAGCTTGTGCGCGGCGAGGCGACCGACGCCCTTGGCGCCAGTGAGCCGGCGACGGTAGCGTTCAGATTTCCGGTCGCCGCCCGTCTTCAAGCGGGCGGCGACGCGCAGGAAGCCCCTCTGGAACGTGTCTGGGCCCATGCCGACACCGTTGTCGGAGATGCGGATCACGCCTCGTTTCGGGTCGCCAATGTTTTCACCGAAGACGATCACTTCTGTCGCATCAGCGTCGTAGGCATTCTTGACGAGCTCGATCAGCGCGGTCGACTCGCGTCCGACCAGGAGCTCTCCAAGCTCACGGAACAAGTGAGTGTCTACCGAGAACTTCGCCGTCATATTGCCGTCACTCATGCTGCCAATCCGAGGCAAGAGCGTCGCGGCATGCTTCGCCCAATTGAATGGCTGGTCGATTGAACAGTCGCCGCACTCCTCATCCCCCGGGAACTAAACGCGCGACCTTCCTTCCGGCGGTGACGCTTGAGTGCACCAGAGCCTTTAAGGAGCGACAGACAAGCCACCTGATTACTGTACCCGGAACGCCTTCATGAAGACGCCCCCGTCGTAGACCATCGCCGAGCCGCTATCCTATGTTCTTCTCGGAGCCGCCGCCCCAGATCGTTAACCGCCCGGCTGTCCGAACCGCATAGTTTGCAGCAGCAGGGCCGGCCCGCGGCTGTCTCCCGTCGGGCGTGCGGCGACGGCACGGTAGGCGCCCAGCAAGTCGCCGGTTGGGGGCCGAGAACGGGCCAACATCGCTATGTCCCGAGATCTGCAGGAATTCTAGTCCAGTTTTTGACCCCACAGAGCCCGACGGCTCGGACAGGTGAGGCCCGCTGGGGTGCGGCGCACCGCGGCGCTATGCCCGGGGCGATCTTCGGCTCGGCGCTAGCGGCTCCCGGCTGTGTCGCCTACGCCAACCGCTTGCTCGACCGTAGAGTCGCCAGCGTAATCAGCACCACGCCACACGCAAGCAGGGCGGCCATCTGCGGCCAGAGCACGTCTACGCCAACGCCCTTCAGGAAGATGCCGCGCACGATCACCAGGAAGTAGCGCAGTGGAATGGCGTAGGTCACGTACTGGATCCACTCAGGCATGTTCTCGATCGGGAACGTGAAGCCCGAGAGGTAGATCATCGGCGTGAGGAAGAAGAACGTGGCCGTCATCGACGCCTGCTGCTGCGTCTGCGAAATGGTTGAGATGAAGAGGCCCAGACCCAGCGTGCTCAGCAGGTACATGCCGCTGCAGAAGAACAGCAGCAGGAAGCTGCCGCGCAGCGGGATCTCGAACCAGAACACGGCCACGAGCGTCACGAGCACCACGTCGAACATGCCGATGAGCGCGTAGGGCAGGAGCTTGCCCACGATCAGCTCCCAGCGCGCGAGCGGCGTTACGTTGAGCTGTTCGAGCGTGCCCACTTCCCTTTCGCGCACGATGGCCATGGCGCTGAGGTTGGTGGTCACGACGAGCAGCAGCAGCGCGATGATGCCCGGCACCATGAAGTCGCGGCTTTCGAGCCGCGCGTTGAACCACACGCGCACGTCCGCGTCGATGGGCGCGATGATCCGGCCGCCGGGCAGGCGTTCGGCCGTGCGTTCGGCGGAATAGCTCGCCACCACGTTGCGCGCGTAGCCCAGGGCCACGCCGGTGGAGTTCGAATCCGTGCCGTCAGCAATCACCTGCACGGTGGAGGGCCGTCCGGCTGCCACGTTCGCGCCCAGGCCGGCCGGAATCGTGAGCGCCATCCACGCCGTGCCGTGCGAGAGGTGGTCTTCGATGGCGCCGTCGCCGCTCACCACGTCCACGATGTAGAAGTTGGATGAGGCTTCGAAGCGTTCGATGAGCTGGCGGCTCACGGACGACCGGTCGCCGTCTACCACCAGCAGCGGAATGTCTTTCACGTCTGTCGTGGCGGCGTAGCCCAGCACGAAGAGCTGGATGATCGGCGCCATGATGACGATGCCGAAGAGCCGCGGGTCTTGCCGCAGCTCGATGAGCTCCTTGGTGAGCAGGTGCCTGACGCGCTTGAGGCCGGCCAGCATCACGTTACCGCCACTCTCTCTTGAGGCGCAGGGCCGAGAGGCCCAGCATGACCGAGGCGAAGATCACGAGGGCACCAAGCTGAGTCCACACCACGTCGATGTTCGTGCCCTTGAGCACCACAGACCGTAGCGCTGCCACAAAATAGCGCGCCGGCACGATGTGCGTGATGGCCTGCACGGCCGCCGGCATGCTCGTGATGGGAAAGATGAAGCCCGAGAGGATGAACGTGGGCAGGAAGCTCGAGAGCAGCGCGAGCTGGAACGCCACCTGCTGGGTGGAGGCCACGGTGCTGATGAGCAGCCCCTGCCCCTGCGCGCCCACCAGGAACAGCGCGATCGTGAGGAACAGCAGCCACCACGGGCCGCGCTGCGGCAGGCCGAAGAGCGCCATGCTCACGAGCACGATGAGCACGGCCGACACGAAGGCGATGACCGAATACGGAATGGTCTTGCCGATGACGAACGCCAGCGGACTCACCGGCGCCATGCGGATCTGCTCCATGGTGCCGCGTTCCTTCTCGCGCACGACCGCGAGCGACGTGGAGATCACGGCGGTAATCATCGAGATGTAGGCGATGAGGCCCGGCACGAGGAAGAGCGCGCTGCGCAGCTGCGGGTTGTACCAGACGCGCGGTTCGAAGCTCACGAGCGCGCGCGGGGTGCCATTGCCTCCGCCCCCGGCTGCCAGAGCCAACATCTCCGCCCCCGCTTCGGCCACGATCGCGCCGGCATAACCCACGACGGCAGAGGCCGTGTTGGCGTTGTCGCCGTTTACCACCACTTGCACGCGCACGGGCACGCGGTTCGCCAGATCGCGCCCGTAGCCGTCGGGAATCACGAGTGCAGCGCGGGCGGCATTCGTGTCGATCAGCCAGTCGAGCTCACGCTGGCTGTGCGCGGCGCCCGCATAGGTGAAGTAGCCGGAGTTGGTGAAGGCCGAGATGAGCTCGCGGCTGGCCGTGGAGCCGTCCTGGTCTTCCACCGCGAGGTCGATGTTCCGGATGTCGAAATTGAGCGCGTAGCCGTAGAGCAGCAGGAACAGCGCCGGCACGAACACCAGGATGAGCAGCGTGCGGCGATCGCGCATGATCTGCCGCAGTTCCTTGCGCACCATGGCGCGGGCGGTGACCATCATGCGGCCTGCCCTCCGCCTTCGCGCTGTTCGCGTCGCTCGACCACGTCCAGGAACACGTCCTCGAGCGACGGCGTCACGATGTTCACGGCCGTTACCGGCAGGCCCTGTGACTCGAGCGCGGCTTTCACCTGCGCGGGCTCCACGCCGGCGTGGCGCAGCACGGCGTGCACCGTGGTGCCGAAGATGCTCGTCTTCTCGATGTCTGGCAGGCGTTCGAGCGCCGCCATTGTTTCCACCGGACGCGCCGACTGCACTTCGAGGATCGGCCGGTCTGCGAACACGCCCTTGAGCTCGCTGGCCGAACCGAGCGCCACCATCTGGCCGCGGTGGATGATGGCGAGCCGGTGGCAGTGTTCCGCTTCATCGAGGTAGTGCGTGGTCACGAGCACGGTCACGCCGCGTTCGGCGAGCGCGCCGATGAGGTCCCAGAACTGGCGGCGGCTCACCGGGTCTACGCCGCCGGTGGGTTCGTCGAGGAACACGATGGGCGGTTCGTGCAGCACGGCACAGCCCAGGGCCAGGCGTTGCCGCCAGCCGCCCGACAGGTCCTTCGTCACCGTTTTCTCGCGGTCGCGCAGGCCGGCCATGTCGAGCACGAACTCGCGGCGTTCGGCGAAGCGCGCCCCGGCCAGGCCGTAGACGCCGCCGAAGAAGGCGATGTTCTGGTCGACCGTGAGCGCTTCGTAGAGCGAGAACTTCTGCGACATGTAGCCGATGGTGCGCTTTACACCTTCGGGGTCTACGCCCACGTCGATGCCACCTACCAGCGCCGTGCCGCTCGTGGGCGTGAGCAGGCCGCACAGCATGCGGATCGTCGTGCTCTTGCCGGCGCCGTTCGCGCCGAGGAAGCCGAAGACTTCGCCCTTCTTCACCTGGAACGACACGCGGTCTACGGCGGTGAAGGCGCCGAACTTGCGCGATAGCTCGCGCACGTCGATGGCTACGCCGGCGGGACCCGGAGCTCGGGGCTCGGGGCTTACGGCGCCCACGCTACCGCCCCACCACGCGCGTGAGGCGCGCTTCGTTCAGGCGCACGTCGGCCAGCACGCGGGCGCGGTCGAGGTCGGCCTGCATCTCGGCCAGCTGCGCGTCGAGCACGTCGAGGGTGGTGGCCACGCCGGC
>CADEFD010000178.1 GCA_902826515.1 uncultured Acidobacteriota bacterium | reverse complement strand
GGCACGCTCGCCCGCACGGCCGGGCTGCCCGAGATGGCGGCGCCGCTCGCCCAGGAGGCCTACGTCACCGCCCTCATCGACGCCAATCAGAAGGTGGTGGCCGATGCCGTGACCGCCCGCGACCTGGCCGGTGCGGCGGGCGACGCCGAAAGCCAGGACCTGATGATCGAACGCATCACCCTGCACCAGAAGACCATCTGGATGTTGAAGAGCTTCCTGAAGAGCTGATTCCGGGGTCTCCCTGTCGGCCGGCCGGATTTCTGCCGAAAAAAGGAGCAGGATTACGGCTGACGCGGATCCGGCCCCCTCCGGAGCCAGGTGAAACGCCGACATGACAGGGAATGACCCGACGACGTCCGCGTTCGTCGACACGCTGCCAGGGCTGGTGTGGCGATGTGATGCGGATGGCGGGTGCACGTTCGTCAACGCCCGCTGGACGACCCATACCGGCGTGCCGGCCGCCGGCCTCCTCGGCGCCGGCTGGCTGAGCTGCGTGCACGCCGACGACCGCGATGCCGCCCGCGCGGCATGGACGTCCGCGGTGCGCGAGGCGCGCGCGGCCCGTTTCACCTGCCGTCTTCGCGGTCACGACGGCGCTTTTCGCTGGTTCGAGACCGCCGCCGCCGTCGTGCCCGATGGCCCCGGCCGCCCGCCGTCATGGTCGCTCGTGAGCCTCGACGTCGATGACGGGCGGACGCAGACGGAAGCGGACCGCGTCGAGCAACGCGGGTTCGAAGCCAGCGCGCACGCGTGGCAACGCGCCTTCGAGCAGGCGGCCGTGGGCATCGCGCGCGTGGACGTGGCCACGAACACCTTCATCGAGACGAACGACGCCTACGCGGCCATCCGCGGGTTCTCGCGGGACGCGCTGGTCGGCAATGCACTCGCCAACGCGTATGCGCCGGAGTGGAAGGCGATGCTGCGCGATCAGGTGGCCGCCGCCGATCGCACGGGACACGTCGTGTTCGAGGCCGCGCAACTGCACCGCAACGGCACGTCAGTGCCCGTGCACGTGGACATCACGGTCATCTACGACGACCAGGGCGCGCCCACGTCGCGGCTGGCCTTCGTCACCGACATCTCCGCCCGCAAGCGCGCCGAAGCGACGGCGTCGCTCTGGCAGCGTGCGTTCCAGCAGGCCGACGTGGCGATTGCCCTCGGCGATACCGAAGGCCGCTTCTCCGCCGTCAATTCCGCGTTCGCGCACCAGCATGGCTACGCGGTGGACGAACTCGTGGGCCGGCCCATGCTGACGACCCTCGACGAGGCGTCGGTGCCAGCCGTGCGCGCCATGCTCGCCAGGAACCTCGATCACTACGTGTTCGAGTCGATTCATCGCCGCAAGGACGGCACGACGTTCCCGACGCTCGCCGACGTGACCTCCATCCACGACGACAACGGCGCCGTCATCGCCCGCGTCGGCTTCTTCCAGGACATCACGGCGCGGAAGGAAGCCGAGCGATACGTGGCGGCGAGTCCGGCCGTGATCTTCGCGCTGCGCGTGGGCGCCCAGTCGCTGGAGTTCCTCTGGGCCAGCGACAATCTGCAGGCGCTCACCGGCTTTGCGCCGTCGGAGACGAACTCGTTGTGGTGGCATGACCGCCTGCATCCGCACGATGCCGCGCGTGTGCTCGCCGCGCACACGCCGCCCTACGACCGCGATCATCTCGTGCTCGAGTATCAGTTCCGGCACCGCGACGGCCACTACATCTGGATGCGCGACGAGAAGCGCCTCATCCGCGACGATGCCGGCCGGCCGGTGGAAGTCATCGGCTCGTGGGTGGACGTGACCGCGCGCATCGAACTCGAGCAGCAGTTCCGCCAGGCGCAGAAGATGGAGGCGGTGGGCCGCCTCGCCGGCGGCATCGCGCACGACTTCAACAACCTCCTCACCGTGATCCAGGGCTACGGCGAGCTGCTTGCCTATGACACCCCGCCGGTGGAAGACGTCCCGCCGCTGGCGCAGGAGATCTGCATGGCGGCCACCCGCGCCGCCGGCCTGACCCGCCAGCTCCTGACCTTCAGCCGCAAGCAGGTGCTCGACGTGCGTGTCGTGGGCCTGCACACCGTGGTCTCGGGGGTCGAGAAGCTGCTGCACCGCCTCATCGGCGAAGACGTGGAACTCGTGACCGTCCTCGATGCGGACACGCCGGCGGTGCTCGTGGATGTGGGCCAGATGGAGCAGGTCATCATCAACCTCGCCGTCAACGCGCGTGATGCCATGCCCACCGGCGGACGCCTCACGATCACGACGAGCGTCGTGGATGTGCCCGAGATCGACGAGGCGCGGTACCCCGATCGCCGGCCCGGACGTTACGCGCGCCTCACGGTGACGGACACCGGCCGCGGCATGACCGCCGAGGTGAAGACCCGCATCTTCGAGCCGTTCTACACGACGAAGGAACCGGGCAAGGGCACGGGCCTCGGGCTGCCCATCGTCTTCGGCGTGGTGAAGCAGATCGACGGCTGCATCGATGTCTGGAGCGAACCTGGCCAGGGCGCTCGTTTCACGATCGATCTGCCGGTGGCCGACGCCGGCCGGGCGGCGGCCGCGGCGGCCGCCGCGGTGGACCCGACCGACCCGACCGGCACCGAGACGGTGCTGCTCGTGGAAGACGAAGACCGCGTGCGCGGCATCGCGCGCCTGGCGCTCGAAGCCCGCGGCTACACCGTGATCGAAGCCGCGAGCGGTGATGACGGGCTCGCGCTCGCCCGCCGGCACCCGTTCGACCTGCTCGTCACCGACGTCGTGATGCCGGGGATGTCGGGACCCGAACTCGTGGCGCGCCTGCGCGACGAACGGGCGTCGCTCAAGGTGATCTTCATGAGCGGCTACACCGACGACGCGCTCAGCCGCTACCGCGCGGCCGATCACGACACGCCGCTCCTCCAGAAACCGTTCACGCCGCGCACCCTCGCGAAGAAGGTGCGCGACGTGCTCGACGGCGTGGCCGTCTGATCGACTAGCGGGCGCGGCTCGGCAGGCCGCCGGGCAGCGTCTGCCGCGCCGGCGTGTGGGCGTAGCTCCAGCCGAGCCACAACCCGCCCATGAACCACGTGAAGGCGGCGACGCCGCCGAGGAACACGAGGTCGCCGACGACGCGCAGCCAGCGCAGGTTCTCGATGAGCGGCTGCTGCAGAAAGTCGGCGCTGCGCGCGTACCAGAGGCCCGTCTCGACACTCGCGTACGTCTGCAGGATGCCGATCGGGAGCAGGCTCAGCCCCACCATCAGGCCGAGGCCGATGTTCATCGCCCAGAAGCTCACGCCAAGCCAGCGTTCGTTCCACACCCGGCCGAGCGTCAGGAGCCGCGCCACGACCAGCATCAGCCCGAGCGAGAGCAGGCCGTAGACGCCGAAGAGCGCGGTGTGCGCGTGCACGGGCGTCGTGTTGAGGCCCTGCATGTAGTAGAGCGCGATCGGCGGGTTGATGAGGAAGCCGAAGACGCCGGCGCCCACGAGGTTCCAGAACGCGACGCCTACGAAGAACGTCACCGGCCAGCGGTAGCGCGACATCCATGCCGCGGCGGTGTGCATCCGGCTGGTCTGATACGCCTCGAAGCCGATGAGCACGAGCGGAATCACTTCCATCGCGCTGAAGGCCGCACCCACCGCCATGATCGACGTGGGCGTGCCGCTGAAGTAGAGATGGTGGAACGTGCCGGGGATGCCGGCGAAGAGGAAGAGCGCGCTCGAGCCGATCACGGCGGCGCCCGCGTTGGCCGGCTTCACGAGGCCCATCCTGGCGAAGATGAGCGCGATGGCTGCCGTGGCGAACACCTCGAAGAACCCTTCCACCCAGAGGTGCACCACCCACCAGCGCCAGTACTCCATCACCGTGAGGTGGGTCTTCGCGCCGATGAAGAAGCCGGCGCCATACATGAGGCCCACGGCTGCGGTGGCGAAGGTGAACATCCACACGAGCGAGCTCGCTTCGGTCTTCGCCTTGAGGGCCGGCCAGAGCGCGCGCAGCATCAGACCCAGCCAGATGGCGAGCCCGGCGAAGAGGGCGATCTGCCACACCCGGCCGAGGTCCACGTATTCGTAGCCCTGATGGCCGAACCAGAACGAGGCGGCGAGCGGCAGCTTCTGGTGGATGGCGAAATATTCACCGGCCAGTGAGCCGACGACCACGACGAGCAGCGCGCCGAAGAGCACGTTGACGCCGAGGCGCTGGTACTTCGGTTCGTGGCCGCCCACGGCCGGCGCCAGGAAGAGGCCGGCGGCGAGGAACGCCGTGGCGATCCAGAACATCGCCGTCTGGATGTGCCAGGTGCGCGTGAGGCTGTAGGGCAGGAGGTTCGCGAGCGGCAGGCCGAAGAACGCCTGGCCTTCCACCGTGTAGTGCGCGGTGAGCGCGCCGAGCAGCACCTGCACCACGAAGAGCGCCACGACCACGCCCACGTACTTCGCGACCGCGCGCATCGACGGGGTGAGTGTGAGGCCGGTGAAGGGGTCGCTGGCCGGCGCCTCCATCACCTCGTCGTCGCTCGAGTGCCGGTAGGCCATCCACCAGGCCAGCGCGCCCACGCCGGCGAGCAGCAGGATGACGCTCGCAATCGACCACATCACGTTCGCCGACGACGGCACGTTGCCGATGAGGGGCTCGTGCGGCCAGTTGTTCGTGTAGGTAATCGCCAGGCCGGGGCGGTTCGTGGCGGCGGCCCACGCCGTCCAGAAGAAGAACTTCGTCAGGAGCTGGCGGCGTTCGGCGTCGGGCACGACCACGTCGTGCATGGCGTAGTCGTCGCGCAGCTGCGCGAGGTCGGCGCGGCCGCCGAAGAGGCCGTCGTAATGCGCGGCCACGGTGGCGAGCGCCTGCGCGCGCAGCGGCGAGATCGTGACGACGCCGTTCGCGGCGTCGAACGTGTTCGTGCGCAGCTCCTGCTTCAGCCGCGCCTGCAGCGCCGCCTGCTGTTCGGGCGCGAGCCGCATGTAGGGCGCGGAGAAGTCGCGCGTGCTCCACAGGTCGAGCAGCGTCGTGGCTTCGCGGTGCAGCCAGTCGGCCGTCCAGTCGGGCGCCTGGTAGGCGCCGTGGCCCCAGATCGAGCCGAGCTGCTGGCCGCCGGTGGACTGCCACACCGTCTGGCCGGTCAGGATCTCGTCGGACGTCATCACGAGCGTGCCGTCGGTCGTGCGGACTTCGGCGGGAATCGGCGGCGCCTGGCGATACACCTCGCGTCCGAAGAAGCCGAGGATGAAGAACGCGGCGAACACCGTGAGTCCGAAGAGGACCCAGAGGCGGCGATGGCCGGGGATGGGAACGGTGGTGGGTGCCATGGCGGATGAACTCCTACGCGGCCAGCGCGCGGCTGAAGAGCACGTTGTTTTCGAGGTGGATGTGTTCCATCAGCTCGCGTTCGAGCTGCTGAAGACCGAGGTAGAGCGCCCGCCACGTCGGGCAGGCCCCCTCGGGCGGCTGCATGTCGCCGGTGAGGCGGCGCAGGGTCTGGAGGTCGCGGCCGTGTTCGTCGTGTTCCACTTCCATGACGTGCACGGGGCCCACGGCCAGGCGGCCCTGGCCGGCGAGGATCATCGGGAAGAGCACCTGCTCTTCCTTGGCCAGATGTTCGAGCACCGATCCGTGCATCGCCTCGAGGTGGTCGGCGAGGCCGCGCGGGCAGGCCGCCTTGTCGGCGTGCCGCACTTCGACCTTCTTCGCCATCCGCACGAGGTCGGGCAGCGCCTCGCGCAGCCGGCGGTGATAGGTCTCGACGATGAAGGTGATGAGCGCGGGCAGCGGCTCGAGGTCCCAGCGGGTGGCGGCGGTGGTCACCGCTTCCTCGCGCGCGACCTCCTCGATCACGGCGGCGGCGTCGAGCCCGCGGGCACTGCAGGCCTCGGCCAGCGAGCGGCGGCCGCCGCAGCAGAAGTCGAGCCCGTGGCGGTAGAACACGCTGGCGGCACCCGGGTGGGTCGTGGCGATGTCGGCGAGTGTCGAGGACGGCGTGGCGGTCATGTGCGGTGCTCCTTGGGGAGGTCTGCCTCCACCTCCCTCAGAGCAGGGCACGTGCCGGATGCGGATTGTGCGGAATCAGGCCTGAAATCGCATGTGAGGCAGCGCGTGTTATGATTCGAACACCTCATGAGCGTTGTTGATTCGTCAACTTCGTTGCCTGAATCACAACGTGATTCGCTGGCGGTGTTGTTGGGCGTGGCCCGCGACCTCACCGCCTCGCTTGCCGCCTCCGACCGCTACAACCGCCTGCTCGACGCCGTGCGCCGGGTGATTCCCTGCGACGCCGCCTGCCTGCTGCGTGTGGACGGCCCGTATCTCTCGCCGGTGGCCGCCTTCGGCCTCTCGGCCGAGGCGATGGCGCGGCGCTACGACCGCCGCGAGGAGCCGCGGCTCGACGTCATCCTCCGCAGTCCCGACCCGGTGCGGTTCCCGCCCGATAGCCCCCTCTCGGACCCCTTCGACGGGCACGTCGAGGGCGCCGCGTCGCTGCACGACCGCGTGCACGCGTGCCTCGGCTGCGTGCTCATCGACGGCGGCGAAGTCGTGGGCGCACTTACCGCCGACGCCCTCGAGCCGCACCGCTTCGACGCGCTCGACCCGCAGGTCATCGCGATTCTCGCCGCGCTCGCCGGCGCGGCCCTGCGCACGACGAGCCTCATCGAGGCGCTCGAACGCCAGGCCGATCACCGCGGCCGCGTCGCCCGCGAGCTGCAGCGCACCGCCACCGCGCGCGGCGGCGGCCTGCTCGGCACGAGCCTCGCGATGGCGAAGCTGCGCCAGGAGATCGCCCTCGTGGCCGGCTCGGACCTGGCCGTGCTCATCACCGGTGAAACCGGCGTCGGCAAGGAACTGGTGGCGCGGCAGGTGCACGACGCGTCGCCCCGCGCCGACGAAGCGCTCATCCACGTGAACTGCGCGGCGCTGCCGGTGAGCATCGCCGAGAGCGAACTCTTCGGCCACCTCGCCGGCGCCTTCACCGGCGCCCACAAGGATCGCGCCGGCAAGTTCGAAGTGGCCGATGGCGGCACGCTGTTCCTCGACGAGATCGGCGAGCTGCCGCTGGAGCTGCAGCCGAAGCTGCTGCGCGCGTTGCAGCAGGGCGAGATCCAGCGCGTCGGCAGCGACCGCGTGCACAAGGTGAACGTGCGGGTCATCGCCGCCACCAACCGCCAGCTCGACGCCGAGATCGCGGCCGGCCGCTTCCGCGCCGACCTCTACCACCGGCTGGCGGTGTTTCCGCTGCGCGTGCCGTCGCTGCGCGAGCGGCCCGACGACATCCCGCTGCTCGCCTCGCATTTCGCCGATGAAAGCGCGCGCCGGCTCGGCCTGCTGCGCGTGCGCTTCAGCGCCGCCGCCCGCGAGCGCCTGCTCGAAGGCGAGTGGCCCGGCAACGTGCGCGAGCTCGAGAACGTGGTGTCGCGCGCGGTGCTCCGCGCGTCGGGCGGCACGGCGCGCACCACGAGCGGCGAAGTGGTCACGATCGAACCCACCCATCTCGACGTGGACCGGGCCGGCGTGCTCGCCGGGGTGCCAGGCGCCGGCGCGGCCCTGGCGGCCGCCGATGCCACCAGCGCCGCGACCCCGCTGCGCGATCAGGTGGCGGCCTTCGAGCGGCGGGCGATCCTCGACGCGGTCGCCCGGAACGACGGCAACTGGGCCGCCGCGGCGCGCGCGCTGGGCATGCACCGCAGTAACCTGCATCATCTGGCCACGCGGCTCGGCCTGCGTGAGCCGTCACCCGCCGCCGAGGCGGAGCTTCCCGGAAAGTGAGCGCGGCAGGATGAGCAGCACGCCACGAATCGACGTCTCGACGCGCGCGGTCTCGGCCGACGACGCCGTCTCGCGCCTCACGAGCGGCATGCGCGTCTTCGTACACGGCGCCGCCGCCACGCCCACACCCCTCATCGAGGCGATGGTGCGGAAGGCGTCGCTCGAGGACGTGACGCTCTACCACCTGCACACGATGGGGCCGGCGCCCTTCGTGGATCCGGAGCACCGCAGCCGCTTCCTGTCGGTGTCGCTCTTCACCGGCCAGCCGCTGCGCGCCGCCATCGAAGACGGCGCGGCGGACTTCATGCCGATCTTCCTCTCGGACATCCCGTCGCTCTTCCGCACGGGGACGATCACCCTCGACGCGGCGCTGCTGCAGGTCTCGCCGCCGGATGCGCACGGCTATTGCTCGCTCGGCACCTCGGTGGACGCGGCGCTCGCGGCCGCGCTCTCCGCGAAGATCCTCATCGCCGAAGTGAACGAGCAGATGCCGCGCACGCTCGGCAACACGCTCGTGCCGTTTGCGCGCCTCGATGCCTGCATCCACACGAACCGCCCGCTGCACGAACATCTGGCCGCCCCGCCCACCGCGCTCGACGACGCCATCGGCGCGCAGGTCGCGGCGCTCGTCGAAGACGGCGCCACGCTGCAGATGGGCATCGGCGCCATTCCCGACGCGGCGCTGCGGCTGCTCGGCAACAAACACGACCTCGGCATCCACACCGAGATGTTCTCGGACGGCATCCTCGATCTGGTCGAGGGCGGCGTCATCACGAACCGCCGGAAGAAGGTGCACCCGGGCCGCATCGTCACGGCGTTCGTCATCGGCAGCGCACGGCTCTACCGCTTCGTGGACGACAACCCGCTCGTCGAGTTCCACCCCTGCGATCGCACGAACGACACGTCGCTCATCCGCAAGAACGACAAGGTCGTGGCCATCAACTCCGCCATCGAAGTGGACCTGTCGGGTCAGGTCGTGGCCGATTCGATCGGCTTCCGCATCTACTCGGGGATCGGCGGGCAGATGGACTTCATCCGCGGCGCCGCGCTGTCGAAGGGCGGCAAGCCGATCATCGCCTTGCCGTCGATGGCCGCCGGCGGCAAGGCCTCGCGCATCGTGATGGCGGTGCGCCCGGGCGCGGGGGTCGTGACCACCCGGGGACACGTGCACTGGGTGGTGACGGAACACGGCGCCGTGAACCTCTTCGGCAAGTCGCTGCGGCAGCGCGCCGAAGCGCTCATCGGCATCGCGCATCCAGACGCCCGCGCGTCACTGCGCGCCGAGTTCGCCGAGCGGCGCCACGTCGTGCTGCCGAGCGCCTGAGCTGGCGCACGCGATCCAGCCCGGCCGTGGTGAACGGCTGTGGTGCACGCGAAAGGTGCGCGCAGTAGCGCCTCATATACTGCGGAGGTGCACTCGTACGATCTCATCCTGACGCTGGCCGGCGGCCTCAGCGCCGCGCTCGTCCTCGGCTACATCACGCAGCGTCTCGGTCTCTCGCCGATCGTGGGCTACCTGCTGGCTGGCACACTCGTCGGTCCGCACACGCCCGGCTTCGTCGCCGATGCGAGTCTGGCCGAACAGCTCGCCGAGGTGGGCGTGATCCTGCTGATGTTCGGCGTGGGCCTGCAGTTCCACGTCGAGGAACTGCTCGCGGTGCGCCGGGTGGCGATTCCCGGCGCCGTCGCGCAGAGTGCCGCGGCCACCGCCCTTGGCGCCGTGCTGGCGCGCAGCTTCGGCTGGGACTGGAGCGCCGGGCTCATCTTCGGGATGGCGCTCGCCGTAGCCAGCACCGTCGTGCTCGTGCGGGTGCTGGCCGACAACAACGACCTGCACACGCAGGCCGGCCACATCGCCGTGGGCTGGCTGGTGGTGGAAGACCTCTTCACGGTGATTGCGCTCGTGCTGCTGCCGGCGCTCTTCGGCCCGGCCACAGGCACGACACCGCTCTGGGCCACGCTCGCCGTGACGGCGCTCAAGGTCACGGCGCTCGTGGCCTTCACGGCCATCGTCGGCACGCGGGTGATTCCGTGGCTGCTCGACCACGTGGCCGCCACTCGCTCGCGCGAGCTCTTCACGCTTACCGTGCTCGTCATCGCGCTCGGCATCGCCGTGGGTTCGGCGCTGCTCTTCAGCGTGTCGATGGCGCTCGGCGCGTTCCTCGCCGGCATGGTGGTGGGGCGGTCTGACTACAGCCTGCGCGCGGCCTCCGACGCCCTGCCGATGCGGGATGCCTTCGCGGTGCTGTTCTTCGTGTCGGTCGGGATGCTGCTCGATCCGGCGGCGCTCATGACCTCGCCGGGCCTCGTGCTCGGGGCCCTGGCCGTGGTGCTCGTGGCCAAGCCGCTCGTGGCGCTGCTCTTCGTGTGGGTGATGCGGTATCCGTTCCGCGCCGCCCTCACGGCGGCCATCGCGCTCGGTCAGATCGGCGAGTTCTCGTTCATCCTCGCGTCGATGGGGCGCAGTCTCGGCGTGTTGCCCGACGAAGCCACGAACGTGCTCGTAGCCGCCTCGATTGCCTCGATCGTGGTGAACCCGGTGGCGTATCGCGCCATTCGTCCGATCGAACGCTGGGCGATGGCGCAGCCGCGGCTCTGGGCGTGGCTGAACCGGGCCTCGGTCGTGCCGGCGGATCTCGCGCCGCAGGGCCGCGACAAGGCCGTGGACCCTGCGCACCGCGCCGTCATCATCGGCTTCGGACCCACGGGCCGGAACGTGGTGCGGCTGCTGCGCGAGAACGGTGTGGCGCCCACGGTGGTCGAGCTGAACATGGATGCGGTGCGGGCGCTGCGTGACGACGGCGTGGATGCGATCTACGGCGACGCCACGCGCGCGGAGACACTGGAGGCCGCGGGTGTAAGCCGCGCCGGCAGCCTCATCCTGGGCTCGGCGGGGATGGCGAACAGCACCGAAGTCATCCGCAGCGCACTTGCGCTCAACCCGAAGATCCGCGTGCTGGCGCGGGCTGCGTATCTGCGCGACGTGCCGCAGCTCACCGCGGCAGGCGCCACGCGCGTGTATTCGGGCGAGGGGGAAGTGGCGCTCGCCTTCATCGAAGACATCCTCGACAGCCTCGGCGCCACCGCGGAGCAGATCGATCGCGAACGGGCGCGGGTGCACGCGGAGCTCGTGG
>CADEFD010000177.1 GCA_902826515.1 uncultured Acidobacteriota bacterium | reverse complement strand
GTGGGCAGCGCGACGGGTGGGAGCGCCAGGACGTCCTCGTCACCGGCACGACGCGCGCAGCTTCTTCCGACAGGCGTCGTACCGCACGCGGGGCGTCTTCACCGGATTCAGGTTCTCGCCGGCGTTCGGTTTGATCTGCTGCGGCCCTTTGTCCGGGCCGGGCTGCGACACCGTGAGATACATCGCGTACTTCCCGTCGTTGTGCGAGTTGCCGTTCGTGTCCGCCGGATCCGACATCAGGATGTAGGCGACGTGCGCGGTGCGGCCATCACACGGGATGGCCGGCGCGGTGCCGTCGGTGGGCCACGGCGGGCACACGCAGCGGCTGTCGCCGCCGGAGCCATCCGCCGCTTCCATCGCCGCCATCACGCGATCGGTCAGCGCGCCGTTCGTCTTCAGGAACGCCTGCACGGCGTTCCCGACGACGTTGCCGGGCCGCAGGATGTTGCCCTGGATCGAATAGTGGATGCGCGTGCCGGGCACCTGCCCGTGCATGTCCTGCGAGACGTACCCGTTCGTGAGCCCCGAGTGCCCCGCCGCCCGGCCCTGCAGATCGAGGATGCCGAACTGGCGGCTCTGGAACGCCGGGTCCGCACTGAGCAGCTCGATGATGCGCGCCGGGTCGGTGCCCTTCGTCAGCTCTTCGAAGACGAGCATCTGGTTCTTGTGTGTGCCGTCGACACCAGCCTGGCACGCCGCCACGCCCTTGCCGGGCACGACGACGGCCTGCACGCCCATCAGGAACTGGTCGTCGCGGTCCACGCAGGTGGCCGACGCGATGACGACACGATTGGTGGCCAGGTCCACGGCGATGACGGACCAGGTGGCGAACGCACTCGACGGCAGAGCCGCAAGCGCGAGCAGCGCGAGGACGGAAGCTCTCATGGCGCGTCATTCTATCCGGCTGCCGCCGGGACGGGCGACGGCACACGCGCGCCGGCCGCTGGTAGACTCCGCAGGAGACCGCCCCGATGCCCCGGATCGCCTTCACGCCGCACCTCCAGCGTTTCCTCGACGTGCCGCCGGTCACGGTGACCGGCGCCACTGTGCGTGAGGCCCTCGACGACGTGTTCGCCGCCAATCCGCGCCTGCGCGGCTACGTGCTCGACGACCACGGCCGCGTGCGGCAGCACGTCACGGTGTACGTCGGCGACGCCCCGCTCGCCGACCGCGTGACACTCGCCGATGCGGTGGCGCCCGACACCGAGATCTTCGTGCTGCAGGCGCTGTCCGGTGGCGCGGGGCCATCGCGCCAGGGAGAGGACCGATGACGCAACCACTCTGGGTCGCTACTCGCAAAGGCCTCTTCCGGCTCGACGCGGGCGACCACTGGCGTCCGGCGGCGCCGGCCTTCCTCGGCGACCCGGTGTCGATGGTGCTCGACGACGCCCGCGACGGCGCCGTCTACGCGGCCCTCAACCTCGGACACTTCGGATCCAAGCTGCATCGCTCCGACGATCGCGGCGCGACCTGGACCGAAGTGGGCGTGCCATCGTACGCGGGGCTGCCGGCGACGACACGTCCGCCGAGTCCCGATGGCGCGCCGGCGGCGGCCGAACCGCCGACGCTGAAGATGATCTGGGCGCTCGAAGCGGGCGGCACCGATCAGCCCGGACGGCTCTGGGCCGGCACGCTGCCGGGCGGGCTCTTCAGGTCCGACGATCGCGGCGCCACGTGGTCGATCGCGCAGACCCTGTGGGATCAGCCGGCGCGCGCGAAGTGGTTCGGCGGCGGCTACGACTGGCCCGGCATCCATTCGGTGGTCGTCGATCCGCGCGACTCGCGGCGCGTGCTCGCCGGCGTGTCGTGCGGCGGCGCGTGGGCCAGCGACGACGACGGCGCGACGTGGACCTGCCGGGCGACCGGCATGCGCGCCGACTACCTGCCGCCGGAACTCGCCCTCGACCCGGAGATCCAGGATCCGCACCGCATCGTCGCCTGCGGCGCCGATCCCGACGCGCTCTGGACGCAGCATCACTGCGGCATCTTCCGCACGCGCGACGGCGGCCGCCAGTGGGAGCCCGTGCCGGCGGCGCGGCCCTCAGGGTTCGGCTTCGCCGTGGCCGTGCATCCGCGCGATCCCGACACGGCGTGGTTCGCGCCGGCCGTGAAGGACGAAAAGCGGGTGCCGGTGGACGCCCGCCTCGTCGTGTCGCGCACCCGCGACGGCGGGCAGACGTTCGACGTGCTCGATCGCGGGCTGCCCGCGCCGGCGTGGGACCTCGTCTACCGCCACGCGCTCGACGTCGATGCCAGCGGCGACGTGCTGGCGCTCGGGACGACCTCGGGCGGCCTGTGGATCTCGCAGGACGGCGGTGATTCGTGGTCGACCGTGTCCACGCACCTTCCGCCCATCTACGCCGTGCGCTTCGGACGGCAGGACTGATCGATGTCCGACACCGAGTTCACGATCACCTGCCCGTATTGCGGCGAGGACGTCGAGATCTACCTCGAGCCCGACACCCGCGGCGTGCTCGTCCAGGACTGCGAGGTGTGCTGCAACCCGTGGCAGCTGCGCGTCACGGTGGACGGCGACGACCGCTGGGTGGAGGTGAGCCGCGCCGACGGCTCCGAGTAGCCGCGCCCTCATGGCGATGAACCGCGGATTCGCGTATCGCGCGCAGATTGGCGCCGCGGACGCCGGGCGCGGCCTCGCGGCGTGGCTGGCGGCCACCTACACGCACTCGTCGCCGGCCGCCTGGACCGCGCGCCTCGCCGCCGCGGACGTCACACTCGACGGCGCCGCCGCGACCGGCGCGGAGACATTACGCGCCGGCCAGGTCGTGGTGTGGCAGCGTCCGCCGTGGGACGAACCCGACGTGCCGCTCCACTTCGACGTCGTCCACGATGACGCGGATCTCATCGCCGTGGCGAAGCCGGGCGGCCTGCCCACCATGCCGGCCGGCGGCTTCCTCGACCACACGCTGCTCGCGCTCGTGCGCGCGCGGTTCGGCGAGGCCCATCCGGCGCATCGTCTCGGACGCGCCACCTCGGGGCTCGTGCTGTTCGCCCGCACCCGCGCGGCGGCGGCGGCGCTCGCCCAGGCGTGGCGCGGCGATCACGTGATCAAGATCTATCGCGCCCTCGCCTCGGGCACGCCGTCGTGGACATCGCGCGACATCACGACGCCCATCGGCCCCGTGCCGCATGCCGCGCTCGGCACGCTGTACGCCGCGAGCACCGCGGGGCGCGCCGCGCACAGTGCCGTCAGCGTGCGCGAACGCCGCGACGGCGCGACCCTCTGCGACGTGCGGATCACGAGCGGCCGCCCGCATCAGATTCGTATCCACCTGGCCGCGGCCGGCCATCCGCTCGTCGGCGATCCCCTGTATGCCGCCGGCGGCCTGCCCCGCGACGGCACGCGCGTGCTGCCCGGCGATGGCGGCTACCTCCTGCACGCGCACACGCTCGAACTCACGCACCCGCGACACGGCACGGCGCTGCGGCTCGTGGCGCCGCCGCCGGCGGCGCTCCGCGCGGGCGACGAACCGGCCGGCTGAGCGGTCAGGCGGCCACGGCGGGCGCCGCGGCCGCGGCGTTCGAGCGCACCCAGGCGCGGAAGGTCGCCCCGTCGCCCTCGACGCTGGCCACCACGACATCGCCGCCGAGGCGCCGGCAGATCTCGCGGCTGATGGCAAGGCCGAGGCCCGACCCGCCGAAGCGCCGCGTCATCGAGGGATCGGCCTGCACGAACGGCGCGAAGAGCTTCTCGAGGCGATCGGCGGGAATGCCGATCCCCGAGTCGGCGACCACGAACTCGATACGGGCCCCGCCGTCGCCCTCCTCGACGCGGCGCGCGGTCAGGGCCACCGTGCCCTGCTCGGTGAACTTCGCGGCATTCGACAACAGGTTGAGCAGCACCTGCCGCAGGCGCGTCGGGTCGGAGGCGACGATGCCGAGGTCGGCCCCGCATTCGACGGTGAAGGTGTTGCCGTTGCTGTGCATGAGCGGCTGCACGGTGGCCGCGACGTCCTCGACGAGCAGCACGAGATCGACGGCGCGCGACTCGAGTTCGAGGCGGTTGGCTTCGATCTTCGACAGGTCGAGGATGTCGTTCACGAGCGTGAGCAGATGCCGCCCGGCGGCGGTGATGCGGTTGAGGTCGGCGGCCGCGCCCTCGTGCCCCTGCTCGACGGCGTCGTCGGCGAGCATCTCGCTGTAGCCGATGACCGCATTGAGGGGCGTGCGCAGTTCGTGGCTCATCGTCGCGAGGAACGCGCCCTTCACCTGATTGGCTTCCTCGGCCTGATGGCGGGCGGCGTCGAGCGCCAGCGCCGACGCCTCGAGCGCCGCCATGTGCCGCTCGCGTTCGGCGGCGTCGGCGTGCACCTGGCCGGCGGCCCGCACGCCGTAGGCGATCGCCGTCGCCACGAGGAGCAGGAGGCATGCGGCCACCAGCAGTTCCACGCGGTAGAGCCACGCCGCCGTGTCGGCCTGCGCGGCGAGCAGCCGCGACTGCTCCGCCGCGACGTCGCGCGTGAGGGCGTCGATGGCGCGGCGCACGTCGGCGTAGCGGCGATCCATCGTCGCCATGCGCGCCGCGGCGTCAGCCGGCGCTCCGGCGTCGAAGGCCGCGAAGATGCGATCGGCCGCGACGCGCATGTCGGCCATCGCCGTCGCCAGGCCGGCCAGGTCGCGTGCCAGGGAGGCTTCGGCCCCTGCGGCGGTCGCCCCCGGCGCGGCGCGGAGCGCGTCGAGCCGCTCGTCGAAGAGGCGCGCCGCCGCCGCGAGGCGCGCCCGTTCAGCGCGCACGTCGCGCGAATCGAAGACGTCGTTGCCCGGTGCGTTCACGGCCGCGGCCAGCGGACCGAGCGCGAGATACCGCAACTGCCGGGAGGCCCACGCCTGGTTCACCGTCACCGCGTCGCGGTACAGGATGGCGGCCCGATCGCTCAGATACAGCCCGAGCGACACGGCCGCCACGCCGAGCGCGGCGAGCGCGACGTAGACCGCGTGCAGCCGCCAGCGCGGGGCGCGACGGGCTGCACGAGGCTGCACGTGGACGGCAGACTCGGGCACCGTCCGGGTAATCGGCCGCGCGGCGCGAACGCTGAGCGGTGGCCCCGGGCGGAGCTCGCCGCCCGGGTCAGTCGTCGCCGGAGCCGCCGCGGCCGCGGCCGGCCTTCACCCCGGACCGCTGACGCTTCGACTGCAGCCGCCGCTCCTTCGCGCCGCGCCCCGGCTTCGTCGGCCGGCGGGCCTTCGGCCGCACGAGCGCCTGCGTGACGAGGGCCACGAGCCGCGCCCGCGCCGCTTCGCGGTTCTGCGCCTGCGTGCGGTGCTCGCGGCTGTCCACCACGAGCACGCCGTCGCCGGTCATGCGGCTGCCGGCGAGCGCGGCAAGGCGCGCCTTCACGTCCGCGGCGAGCGACGAGGCCGCCACGTCGAAACGCAGCTCCACGGCCGTGGACACCTTGTTCACGTTCTGCCCGCCCGGGCCCGACGCGCGCACGAACCGCTCTTCGTATTCGTGCGACGGAATGACGAGGCGGGCGGTGACGGGGATCATGGCGGTCAACCCGCCACGCCGAGGAACGCGCGAACGGCGGCCAGTTCGGCCTCGAGGGCACGCGCGAACGCGCGGTCGCGCGGCGGACGGCCGCTGACGTAGCCGCACGCCGCGAGGAGCCGGTTGTCGCTGACCGACAGGTTGGCCCAGCCGACGATCTGTTCGCGCCACAACATCGGCATGGCGTAGTACCCGAAGAGGCGTTTCGCGGCCGGCGTATAGGCCTCGAAGCGATAGCGCCAGTCCCAGAACGCCTCGAAGCGGCGCCGATCCCACACCACCGGATCGAACGGCGCCAGCAGGGCGACACGATCGTCGGGGAGCTCGCCCGCCGGCGTGTCCCCGGCCGGCCAGTACCAGTCGAGGCCGCCGACGCGGGCATGCGCGAGCCGCGCCTTTGCGCGCGCCAGCATCGCCGGCGCCGCGGCGCGCCACTGCGGCGTCGTCACGCGCAGACGGTTCACGAGCCAGGCGAGCGTGGCCGACGGCAGCGGCGCGTAGAGCCCGACGACGGCATCGACGACCGCATCCTGACAGGCGCGGCGCGCGGTGGCCCCCTCGACCGGCGGCGCGGGCTCGCGCGGCGCGTAGCGGCGGATGCCGGCGTCGCGGCCGGCCACGCGCAGCAGCCCGCGGTAGTGCAGATGGTCGAGCACGTGCGTCGTCGCGCTCGACGATCCGCCCCAGTAGTTCGTGACCGCGCCGTGCGCGAAGTGGGTGTCGACGTCGCGCGGATGCACCTCGCCGCGCTCCTGCACGAAGGCGAGCACCGCCTCGGCCACCTTCCTGCCCGGCCGCGGCCACGCGCCGACGCCGACGCGCGGATGCAGCCGCGCGTGCAGATCGGGCGTGAGGAAGCCGTAGTTGACGAAGAAGTCTTCCTCGATACCGAGCGCGCGGTAACGCCGTTCGAGATCGCCGGCCCGATAGCCCGGCACCCGGTGTCGCAGCGTCAGGTCCTGGGCCCGCGCCGGGGCGCGGATCGGATCGGCCTGCACGAAGCCGAACGCGTCGAGCGCCCGCGCGAGCGGCCGCGGCGCGAAGAGACTGCGCGCAATCGCGTAACGCCGCAGCGACGGCACCGACACGGCGGGCATCGCGCGCCTCTGCTAGCTCCGCCCGCGCGGCGCCGCGTCGTGGTGCCCGAGCACGTGTCCGGCGTACTTCGGATGGAGGAACGTCGCGACGAGCGTCATGAGGCCGCACACCATCAGGATGAGCGCCGGCGCGTCATTCGAGCCGGTGCGGCCGATGAGCCAGGTGGCGACGAGAGGCGCCGTGCCGCTGAAGAGCGTGAACGAGATGTTGAACGCGAGCGCCACGCCGCTGAAGCGGATACGGGTCGGGAAGAGATCGGTCAGCAGCACCGCGTAGGTGCCGTTGATGAAGCCGGCCACGAGGCCGATGGCCACGAGCAGCAGCGTCGGCGACTCCGGCTTCGCGGCAAGCGCCGTATAGAACGGATACCCGAAGACCAGCAGCCCGATGGCGCCGCCGCGCAGCAGGGTGAGCGGCGCGATGAAACGCGCCAGCCAGCCGACCACCGCGATCATCGAGGCGTGGATGACGACACCGATGGTCGCCGCGACCACCGCGAGGCGCGCGTCGTAGCCGAGCACGCGGCCGAGATACCCCGGCATGTGCGAGAAGTAGAGGCCGTTGAAGCCGGCCGAGAGGGCCAGGATGGCGATGCCGGTGAAGACCGCCCCACGGTGCGACTGCAGGACCTCGCGGAACGGCTGCCGCGCGGCGAGCGCCTTCATCTTCTCGAACTCCGGCGACTCTTCCATCGCGCGCCGGGCCAGGAAGCTCACGATGCCGCCGAGGCCGCCCAGCATGAACGCGATGCGCCAGCCGTACTCCGGCACGAGGTCCGGCGGCAGGAACGTGCGCACGCCCACGCTCACGCCGGTCGCGACGGCGACGCCGTAGGTCACGCACGCGAACACGACGCCGCAGACGAGGGCCGCCTTCTTCGGCGCCGTCTCGACCACGTAGGTGAGGGCGCCGGGCAGCTCGCCGCCGATGCAGAAGCCCTGAAGCAGCCGCAGGAAGACCATGAGCGCGCTCGCCGCCACGCCCCAGGCGGCATAGGTGGGTACGAGGCCCATGGCGAGGGTCGCGCCCGACATCGCGAAGAGCGACAGCAGGAACACGTTGCGCCGGCCGTAGCGGTCGCCGAAGTGGCTGAGCACGATGCCGCCGATCGGCCGCGCGAAGTAGCCGGCCGCGAAGACGCCGTACGACGACAGCAGTTCGACGAGCGGCACGTCGCTCGGGAAGATCGCCCGCCCGAGGTCGGCGCCGAAGACGCCGAAGATGACGAAGTCGTAGAACTCGAGCGTGCCCCCCAGGCTGGCGAGGAGCACGATGCGCCACCCGGCGCGGCTGATGGATTCGGAAGACTCGGGCTGCACGGGCGGCATTATGTCCGATTCGCGGCGCGCGCTACTTCGGCGTGGTCGCCGTCGCCGCTTCGAACTCCTCGTGCGTGCCCTTGAAATCGTGCACGTGGCCGTGCGCCACCTTCCACACGCGCGTCGCCACGGCGTCCATCAGATCTTCGTCGTGGGTGACGAGGAACACCGTGCCTTCGTACTTCTGAAGCGCCACGCTCAGGGCGTTGATCGACTCCAGATCGAGGTGGTTGGTGGGCTCGTCGAGGATGAGCACGTTCGGCTTCTGCAGCATGATGCGGCAGAAGAGCAGGCGCGCGGTCTCACCGCCCGAGAGCGCGGCCGTCGGCTTGTAGCCTTCTTCGCCGGCGAAGAGCATCTGGCCGAGCAGCCCATGGATGTCCTGTTTCGACGCGTCCGGATCGAACTGGTGCAGCCACTCGACCGCGGTGAGCCCGTGGGCGATGGCGCCCGTGTGATCCTGGGCGAAGTAGCCGATCGAGACTTCGTGGCCCCAGCGCACCGAGCCGCTGTCGATGTCGCCGGGTGACGGCGGCTGGCCCGGGGCATCGGCAAGCAGCGCCTTGATGAGCGTGGTCTTGCCGACGCCGTTCCTGCCGACCAGCACGATCTTCTCGCCGCGGTTGACGATGGCGTCGAAGCCGTCGAGCACCTGCAGGCCTTCGTGGGCCTTCGACACGCCTTCACATTCCATTGCCAGACGGCCCGACGGGCGCGCCATCTGGAAGCGGATGTAGGGACGCGCGATGTTCGAGCGCGCGAGATCGGTGGTCTGCAGGCGTTCGACTTCCTTGCGCCGCGACTGCACCTGGCTCGAACGCGTGCCGGCCGAGAAGCGCTGGATGAAGTCCTGGAGCTGCGCGATCTTCTTCTCGCGCTGCTCGTTCTGCGACTCGAGACGCGACCGGATCTGCGTCTTGGCCAGCACCATGTCGTCGTAGCCGCCGGTGTAGGTGATGATCGTCTGGTAGTCGATGTCGGCCGTGTGCGTGCAGACCGCGTTCAGGAAGTGGCGGTCGTGCGAGATGACCACGAGCGTGCCGTCGTAGCGCTGCAGGAAATCGACCAGCCAGTGGATCGAGTCGAGGTCGAGGTGGTTGGTCGGTTCGTCGAGGAGCAGGGCTTCGGGCCGGCCGAAAAGCGCCTGTGCGAGCAGCACGCGCACCTTCTGGCCACCCTGCAGCTCGCTCATCTTCCGTTCGTGCACGTCGTCGGGGATGTCGAGACCGGCGAGCAGCACCGCGGCGTCACTTTCGGCCGAGTAGCCGTCGTGTTCACCGATCGTGCCCTCGAGCTCGCCGAGGCGCATGCCGTCGGCGTCGGTGAGTGAATCCTTCGCGTAGAGCGCGTCGCGTTCCTGGAGCGCCGCCCAGAGCGGCACGTTGCCCATGATCACCGTGTCGATGACGCGGAACTCGTCGAAGGCGTACTGGTCCTGGCGGAGCACGCCGAGCCGGGCGGGGCGCACGACCGTGCCGCGCTGCGGCGGCTGTTCGCCGGTCAGCAGCTTCATGAAGGTGGACTTGCCGGCGCCGTTCGGTCCGGTGAGACCGTAGCGACGCCCCGGCTGGAACATCGTCGTTACGTCGTCGAAGAGCACCTTGTTGCCGAAGCGCATCGACACGCCGCTGACGGAAATCATCTCGAACTCTCCTGTGGAGGGCCGGCCCGGCGAGGCCGCGGCCCGCGGTGACAAACCACTGATTGTAGCAGCCGTCCGCGCCTCCCTTTGGTAGGCTTGCGGCCGTGCCGGCCGCCCAGGACCTCCTCGACCAGTTGACCGACGAGGCCGCCCTCGACGCCTTCGTCGGGGCCTGGCGGGCGGGCACCCTCCCGAAGCCCGCCTGGACCCACGCCGCACACGTGGCCGTGTGCGCCGCCGAGGCCTGGCCGGACGCGGCGTCCGACGCGCTGGCGGCGCGGATGAAGGCCGGAATTCTGGCCTACAACACCGCCGTCGGCACCGCCAACACCCCGACGAGCGGCTACCACGAGACGCTGACGCGGTTCTGGTGCGACCGGGTCCTGGCCCACCAGGCGGCCCGCCCCGAACCGACCCGGCTGGCGGCCGTGCGCAGCGCCGTGGCCGTCTACGGGGAGGCCCGCGGACTGCACGCCGAGTTCTACAGCTTCGACGTCGTGCGCGACCAGACGGCGCGCGCCGTCTGGGTGCCGCCGACGGCGTGACAAATCAAGACAACTGATGGCATCTTCAGGCCGGTTTCCCGCATGAAATCGGGGCAAATTCGACATGAATCCGATGTATATTTTTTCGGAATCTTCCAGCACAGTTCGGGTCTCCCTGCCACGCGCTCCGCGCCGGGCAGTCAAGGTTCGGGAGTCGATCGCATGACGCGTCTCGTAGTGAGCGTGCTCGGCACTGCCGTGGTGGGGGTCGCGCTCGTCGCGACCGGCACCGCTCAGCAGGCCCAGACGCCGACGTCCACCCGCCAGGTCGCGGCACCCGCGCCGACGCCCGCCCCCCGCCGTTCCCCCGCCGCCGCCCCGGCCCCCTCGCACAACCTGTCGCCCGCGCTCTCGGCCAGGCAGCAGAGCGAGCTCGTCGGCCAGTACTGCGCGACGTGCCACAACGATCGCGCGAAGGCGGGCGGACTGTCGCTGGCCGGCTTCGACGCGATGAAGGCGGCCGATCAGGCGGAAACCGTCGAGAAGATGATCCGCAAGATGAGCGCCGGCCTGATGCCGCCGCCCGGCGCGAAGAAGCCCGATGCCGCCACGCTCACCGCGCTCACCGGCGCGCTCGAGTCGCGGATGGACGAACACGCGGCCAACAACCCGAACCCCGGCCGGCGCACGTTCCAGCGCCTGAACCGTCCCGAGTACGAACGCGCCATCAAGGAACTGCTCGGCCTCGACGTCACCGCCGGCAACTGGCTGCCGCTCGACCAGAAGAGCGCCAACTTCGACAACATCGCCGACGAGCAGTCGCT
>CADEFD010000176.1 GCA_902826515.1 uncultured Acidobacteriota bacterium | reverse complement strand
AGATCATCGCCGAGGTCGAGCAGTCGTTCGCGTTCCTGAAGAAGGCGATGGCCGACACGCCCGACGCGAAGATGGACCAGGCGCTGAAGATGTTCGGCCGCGAGAGCAGCGTGCGCACGACGTGGGTGATGACGGTGACCCACGTGCACGAGCATCTCGGGCAGCTCATCGCCTACGCGCGCAGCAACAAGGTCACGCCGCCGTGGAGCAAGTGACGCGCTCGCGCTACTTCTCCGGCGCCACCCAGTAGCCCGGTCTCGCCAGCACGTCGCCGCGTGCGTCGTTGAGACGCACGCCGACCTTGTGCCAGCCGGCGGTGACCGGCGCCGGTGGGATGTAGGACACCAGGTAGCGGTCGCGAAGTTCCTGCAGGACTTCGAGGAACAACCGCCGCAGCTCCCCGTCAGAGGCCGCCGACCAGACGCGGCCACCGCTGGCCTGCACGGCCCGGCGCAGCGTCGGGGCGGCGCTCGAAGCAACCGGCGGCGCCAGGTTGTTGGTCGTCATGCGCTGAGCCGGCCGGGTGTCGAGCTCGATGCCATGTATCACCACGCCAGCGCGGCCGATGGCGTCTTCGATCTGGGACGCACTCATCCAACTGGAAGTATCAGCGCCGTCGGAAAGCAGCAGGACGACGGATCGAGTACTGCGCGTTGGTTCTACCAGTTGTGCGGCCACGAACAACGCATCGCGCCATGCCGTCGGGCCTTGCGGCGACAGCGTGCGGAGCGCCGCGCGAACGTCTTCGTGCCGCGTCGTCGGCACCACTCTCACATCCACCGCCTCGGTAAACGTCACGAGACCCACCTGGTCGTCCGGGCGTAGTGACTCCAACAGGCGGTCGGCGGCCTCCCGCAGCCGCTGCAACCCGTCCTCTCCAAGACTGCTACTCGTGTCGAAGCAGAGCACGAGGCTGAGCGGCACCGAATCGTGGAGAACGGCCTGGGCCGGCCTGGGTGTGCCGTTGTCGACGATCGTGAAGTGTTGCGCGCCCAGCCCTCGCACCGGTTGGCCGCCGCGCGACACGGCCACGTCGAGCACCACGGTCTCAACCGATGCGCGGAAGACCTGGTCTGGCTGCGCCAGCGCGGCCGCGATCGAGATCCACGAGACGGCGACTAGCGTGAGGACCTGACGGCGTCGCGCAGCCACTCCAGCCCCTCGTTGTCGAATCCGCCATGACGGTAGTCCCACCATTCATCCACGTCTGCGCGGCCGCGGCTGAGGCCCTGGGCGATCACGCCGCGGGCCCGGTCCGGATACCCGGAACGTTCTTCCAGCTGGGCCAGCGCCAGCCATGCGCCCTGCCGGTCGCCGGCCAATCCCACCGCGTCCCGAAGGGCCGTGCGCGCCGATGCAACGTCGCCGAGTGCCTCATGGGTGGACGACAGGAACAGCAAGAGCAGGTAGCGGTCACCGGTCGTCAGCTCGGCGGCGCGCGCCCGCTCGAATTCCTCACGCGCGTCGTTGAACCGCTCGCGTCGATGCAGGAGCCGGCCGAGGCGGATTCGTGCCGACGTGTTGCGGGGCGAGATTGCGAGCGCCTCGCGATACTCCCGCTCGGCGATCGCCATCCGGTTATAGGCTAGGCGCCGGGCCGCGGTGCCCTTCCGGTCCGCGAGGCCGGTGTCGTCGTTTTCGGCGATGAGCGAGGCGAGATCCTCGATCGTGCCGGCGTGTTGGCGCACCATGGTGTCGCGCGGCCGGCGCGCCAGGCCGAACGCGAGCGCGGCACGCGCGCGGGGAAGGTCCGTTCGCGCCTGGAAGACGCTGGATGCCACCACACTCCAGCGAGCCACGAAATCATCTTGCGGCCCAGGCGTCGTTCGCGCCAACGACTCGAGCAGCTGGCCGCCGAGCCGAATCTGCCAGAGCGCTTCGGCTGGCTCGGTTTCGACCAGCGCCAGGGCGATCTCGAGATGCAAGAGGCTGGCTGGGCGGCTCAGCTGCGGCGATTCGCGCCGGCTACGAGCGACGGCGGTTTCAAACTGCTGATGCGTCCACGAAGCAACCAGGCGGCGGGCCGGGCCCATCTCGCCCTCGGTCTGGAATGCCACGACCGCCGCGGTGTACGACCTGTCGAGCAGTGGGCCCTGCCGGGCGTGCGCGGACCCTGTGCAGGCCACCGCCAACACGGTCGCCAGCGCCAACGCTCGCCCGGAGGGGCGGACGGTCATGCGGGGGATTCTACACACGACGCGGCGACGCGGAACCGCGGGCAAGAGGACACCCGGGGATGACCAGGTCGCCGCGATAACGCGCGACGGCGACGGTCAGACGCCGAACTGGCGCAGGTGATGGTCCACGTGTTTGTGGATGAGCAGCCCCCAGTCGGTGTGCGACAGGGCGCCGAAGGCCGGATGCGGCACGAGGGGATGTGACCGGCCATCGAGCCGGCTGAACGTCTGCTCGAAGAGCGCCAGCTCGCGCGCCAGGTCCGCGGAGGCCGACCGCGCGATGAGCTCGGGCGCCGTGGGCGCGCTCTTCGGCATCGGCAGGTGGTGGATGATGAGATAGCGCACGGGCGGCCACTTGAGCATCGCCGGCGCCTTCCCCGTGACGGGCAGCTCGCCCGTGGCCATCCGGCTCGATTCGTTCAGGTGCGCCAGCATGGCCGCGACGCTGAACTTGCCCCACTTCGCGGTGTGTTGCGGCGTCAGCGTGCGGGCGCGGGCGAGCAGCCCGTCGCGGACGGCAGGATCCCAGGCGGTGGGCATGCCCGCATCCTACTCCTGAGTCGGCACGGCTCGCACGCGGGCCGGCGGGGCGTGGCCTCAGGCGGCCTGACGCGCCTTGCCGCCGGACCCGCCGTCGAGTAGAGTCCCTGCTTCCAGCCCGGCCATCTCCTGCCAGGCGTGTCCGGAGGACCCTGTGATGAAGCGTCTGCTGCCGCTCGTCTCCACGATTGCCGCGCTTGCCGCCGCGGCCTCGTTCACGTATCCGTCGCTCAGCGCGCAGACACGGGCCACGGCCACGAATGTGCCCGTCATCCCGCATGAAGCGGTGCCCAACTTCTTCAAGCACCCGCCCGGTATCTACACGGGCGAGAACATGGGCATCGCCACCAACTCCAAGGGCAACATCTACGTGTACCACCGCGCCAACGAGACGCGGCTCTTCGAGTACACGCCCGACGGCACGTTCGTGCGCGAAATCGGCCGCAACAACTACGGCTTCGCCTTCGCGCACTCGGTGCGGGTGGACGCCGAGGACAACATATGGGCGGTCGATGAAGGCACCGACATGCTCATCAAGTTCAACCCCGAGGGCCGCGTGCTCATGACGATCGGCCGGCGCGAGGATCCGATCCAGTCGATTCTCAACATGCCCGGCAACGGCACGTATCACGGCCGCAACGAGAAGTACCGCTTCGGCCGCCAGACCGACGTGGCCTTCGACCAGCAGGGCAACATCTTCGTGTCGGACGGCTACTTCGATGCGCGCGTGGTGAAGTACGACAAGACGGGCCGGTTCCTGAAAGCTGTGGGCAAACGTGGCAACGGGAACCTCGAGTTCAACACGCCGCATTCGATTGCCACCGACTTCCAGGGCAATGTCTACGTGGGCGATCGCGGCAACGCGCGCGTGCAGGTGCTCGACAACAACCTGAATTGGAAGGCCAACTACCCCAACGTGGGCAACCCCTGGGCGGTCTGCGTGTCGGGCGGGCCCGGCCCGAAGAACCCGGGCAAGCAGTACCTCTACTCGTCGAACTCGTGGCAGGACAGCGCGCCGGCCGCCGGCGCCGAGTTCACCGGCGAGGTCTACAAGATGGAACTCGACGGCACGATCGTCGGGAAGTTCGGCCGCGCCGGCAAGGCGGCGGGCGAGTTCGCGACCATCCACCAGATGGACTGCCGCGATCCGAACGTGATCTACACGGCCGAGATTAACAACTGGCGGTCGCAGAAGATTCTGCTCAAAGCGGCGACGACTACGAGCGCGCCGGCGGGAGGTGCGCGATGAACCGCACGTGGCTGATGCTGGGTGCGGCCCTGGCGGTGACCGGTGCGGCACTGGTCGCGCAGGCGCCGGTGCCGGAGCTGGCCTTCGACACGAGCGCCGATTTCCTGCGCACGCCGCCCGACACGTTCGTCGGCGAAGTGGGCGGCGTCGGCGCGAATTCGAAGGGGCAGCTCTTCGTCTACACGCGCACCGGGCATCCGTATGCGACGCTCGGCGACAACCGCACCTTCTATCGCAACGGCTCACGCCTCTTCCAGTTCGACGCCAGCGGCAAGTTCGTGCGCGAACTCGGGCAGGACGTCTACGGCTTCAACGCGGCCATCGGCCTGCGCGTCGATCCGCAGGACAACGTGTGGACGGTGGATGCCGGCGCGAATCAGGTGGTGAAGTTCGACACCGAGGGCAAAGTGGCCCTCGTGCTCGGACGCAAGCCCGAGACGATGGCCGTGCGGCCACCGCCGGCGCCGCCGGCTGGCGCTCCTGGCGCGGGTCCCGGCGGACCAGGCGGTGGGCCGGGCGGCCCGGGTGGTCCTGGTGGCGCCGCGGCCAGGCGGCCGGGCGAAGGCACGCCGGGCTCGACGTTCTTCCGGCCGTCGGACGTGGGGTGGGACGCCGCGGGCAACATCTACATCGCCGACGGCATGGGCGCCAACAACCGCATCGCGAAGTTCGACAAGGAGGGCCGCTTCATCCGCCAGTGGGGCGCGACGGGCTCACAGCCCGGCGAGTTCCGCGGCGTGAAGGCGCTCTCGATCGACGCGAAGGGCAATGTCTACGCGGCCGACTATGGCAACCGCCGCATCCAGGTGTTCGATGGCGACGGCAAGGTGCTGAACCAGTTCGGCAACATCGGCACGCCGCTCGCGATGTGCATCACGAAGGGCGCGACACAGCACCTCTTCATCTCGCACGCCGGTGACCCGGACGGGATGGAGGATGCCGCCATCTACAAGGTCGCGCTCGACGGCACGGTCGTGGGCAAGTTCGGCAGCGCCGGCAAGCTGCCGAAGCAGTTTGGTCTCGCCAACTCGCTCGATTGCCGCAGCGAGACGGAGCTGCTCGTCGGCGAGATGACCAACTGGCGCGTGCAGCGCGTCACGCTGAAAGCGCGCTAGCGTTTCCGGGGTCAGACCCCATTCAGGCCTGAGCCAGACTTCCGTGTGGCGTGGGCGTGAATGGGGTCTTTCCCTGTACGGCGCGGCTACTTGGCGGCCGCCGCCTGAATCGACAGGCTGATCTTCACGTCGTCGCCCACCAGGAAGCCGCCAGCCTCGAGCGCCGCGTTCCAGTTCAGACCGTAGTCCTTGCGGTTGATCGTCACCTCCCCTTCGAACGCCAGCTTCTGGTTGCCCCACGGGTCAACCGCCGTGCCGAGCAGCGTCACCGGGATGGTGATGGCCTTGGTCACGCCGCGCATGGTCAGGTTGCCGGCCACCTGGTAGTCGTTGCCGCCGGCGGCCGTGATGCCTGTGCTCTCGAATGTGATGGTCGGATAGGTCTCGACCGCGAAGAAGTCGTCGCTGCGCAGGTGCGCGTCGCGATCGGGCGTGCTCGTGTCGATGCTGGCCGCCTGGATCGTGAAGCTGACCGACGACTGCGCGGGCTGCGCCTCGTTGAAGGTGATGGTGCCGGCGAAGTCGGCGAAGCGGCCGCGCACCTTCGTGATGAGGTGGCGCACCTGGAAGGTGGCTTCCGAGTGGGTCTTGTCGATGGCGAAGGTGCGAACGGCGGTGGCGGTGGTCATTGCGGCTCCTCTGGATAATTCAGGTGATGACTGTTGGTGTGTAAACACGTAATTGGATACGGTCGGGCGTCGAAAGGTTTCAGGTGGCGCTTGCGCTGCGGCTAGAGGTTCGAGCGAATCTCGGCGAGGGTCTCGACGAGGGCCGTGATCTTCTCGCGCGGGATGCCCGCGAGGCGCTGCAGATGCGACGGGCGGAGCACGGCGTCGAGGCTGTTCACGAGGTCGAGGCCCTTCGCGGTCAGGTGCGTCCGCACGAGGCGGCGGTCTTCATCGGACCGTTGCCGGGCAATCAGCTTCATGTCGGCCATACGGTCGAGGAGGCGGGTGACGTCGGGGACCGGCGTGACCAGGCGGGCCCCGACTTCGTTCCGGCACAGCCCCGCCGCACCCGCCCCGCGCAGGATGCGGAGCACGTTGTACTGCGTGGGTGTGATGCCGTGCGGCTTCAGCAACTGGGCGAACGCGCGTTCGAGCAGCGCCGCCGTTCGCCCGATGCTGACGTGCGCCTCCTCCTCGAGGAGGTCCCACGGCCGGGTCTGCTGCAGCTCGACATGGAGCGGCGTTGCCATGCCTTCCATTTTAAGTGTGATCACACTGTTTGTCAAGTGCGGGGATGTCATCCCTATTTGACGTGCCGCCCGCCGTCCACCCGGATCGTCTCGCCGGTCACGAAGTCGCTCTCGCACAGGAACGCGATGGCCTTGGCGATCTCGGCCTCGCCGCCCCAGCGCCCGAGGGGTGTCGCCTGCTCCACGGCCGCGAACTCTTCGGCCGACATGCCAGGTGGCGGCACGATCGGGCCCGGCGCCACCGCGTTCACGAGAATCCGGTCGGCGGCGAGTTCGAGCGCCAGCGCCTCGGTGAGGGCCTTCACCCCGGCTTTGGCCACGTAGTACGGCAGGTAGCCCAGATACCGCGGACGTCCGCTCGCCGCGATCCAGTCGGTGAGGTTGATGATGCGTCCGCCGCCGGCGGCGCGCAGGTGCGGCACGGCCGCCTGACTGACGAGGAACGCCGCACGCAGATCGACGGCCATCTGCCGGTCCCACTGGGCGGCATCGAGCTGGTCGAAGAGGGTCGGCTGGTAGTGTGACGCCATGTTCACGACCACGTCGAGACGCCCGAAGATGGCCGCCACTTCGTTCACCGTGGCGCTGCAGTCGAGCGGATCGGCGAGATCGGCGCGCAGGGTGTGCGCTCGCCGGCCCCGGGCACGCACCGCGGCGGCGGCCCGCTCCGCCGGCTCCGACGAGGCGCGATAGACGAGCGCCACGTCGGCGCCGAGCGCGGCAAGTGTCGTGGCGACGGCCTCGCCCATGCGGGCGCCACCGGTGATGAGCGCGGCTCGTCCGTCGAGCGTCACGGGGGTCCTCCTCCCGGCCTGGCCGGTCTCCGCATGGTATCCGGTCGCGGTATTCTCGGGGTCGTGACGCGCATCGCCCCGATCCGGCCCGTCGTCGCGGGCGCCCTTGCCATCCTGGCGCTGGTGCTGGCGGCGATCGCGCCGGCGCGCGCCATCGACGCCCATCTCGACGCCGACGCCATCGACCAGGCGATCATCTTCGCCCGCCAGGCCACGCGCGAGGAGCGGCGGGAATTCCACGACGGGTACTTCCGCCTGCCCGGCGAGGCCGTGCGCCGGATCTCCCTCGTGTCGGAGTACCGCCGCGTCGTGCTGCTCGTGGAAGAGAAGATGCGGATCCTCGATCGCAACTACGGCGTGCGGCAGATGACCGACGCGCTGAAGCCGTGGCGCGGCCTGCTCGAGGTGATCGTCGAGCTGCAGTTCCATCCGCAGAACAACTACGTGGGCGTGCCGCTCATCGACGTGCTGCTCGTGCCGCTCGACGGCGCCGGCCCGCCGATGCCGCTCGTGCCCGAGAGCACGGACCGCCGGCCGCGGTTCGGCCTGTTCTGGGATCCAGCGCCCATGGGCGCGCCGTGGTGGCCCTTCCCACCGCCGTCGATTCCGGTCATCACCGGCAGCGAGCCGCTGACCGGCGGCTGGCTGCACGCGCGCTTCGACGCCGGCCCGCTCGCCCGCGGCCGCTACGAGGTCGTCATCAAAAACGGCGCCGCGACCCTTGGAACGGGCACGTTCGACCTCGGCACCCTGCGGTAGCGGGCAGGCGGCGGATCGACGGGGAGGCAGTCAGACAGCGGAGAGTGCTGTCCCGAGCCCCGAGGCCCGGGCCCCGGGCCCCGCCGATGTGTCACAATCCCCCGTGCTCCGCCGGCGCGCGCTGTCGCCCTCCCAGTTCCTCGCCTTCAGCTTCCTCGGGTTCATTGCCGTGGGCGGCGTGCTCCTCGCACTCCCGGTGTCGGCCGCCGATGGCCGCCATGTGTCGCTGCTCGACGCTTTCTTCACCTCCGTGTCGGCGGTGTGTGTGACCGGCCTCATCACCCTCGACACCCCGGTCGACTTCTCGACCTTCGGCCAGGCCGTGATCCTGCTGCTCATCCAGGCGGGCGGCCTGGGCTATATGACGATGAGCACGGTGCTCGTCGCGGCGCTCGGACGCAGCGTGACGCTGCAGGAACGACTGACCCTGCAGGAAGCGCTCAATGCGCAGGACATGGAAGGTCTCGTGCGGTTTGCCGGCACGGTGCTGAAGCTCACACTGGCCTTCGAGCTGACGGGCGCGCTCATCCTCACGTTGTGGTGGTGGTCGACGCTCGGCGCCGGCACAGCCGCGTGGTACGGCCTCTTCCATGCCGTCTCGGCCTTCAACAACGCCGGCTTCGCGCTGTGGAGCGACAGCCTGATGTCGTGGCGCGGCGATGTCGTCGTGAACCTCGTCATCACGATTCTCGTCATCGCCGGCGGCCTCGGCTTCTTCGTGTGGGCGGAGCTGCTGTCGCGACATCGGCGCACCGTGAAGGTTTCGGTGCACACGCGGCTCGTGCTGGCCGCCACCGCGGCGCTGCTCGTCGGCGGCACGGTGATGCTGCTCGCGCTCGAGTGGAACAACCCGCGTACGCTCGCCACCCTGCCCTTCGGCGACAAGGTGCTCGCGGCGTGGTTCCAGTCGGTCACGACGCGCACCGCCGGCTTCAACACGCTCGACATCGGCGCCATGACCGTGCCCTCGCTGTTCGTGATGATGGCGCTCATGTTCATCGGTGCGTCGCCCGGCGGCACCGGCGGCGGCGTGAAGACCTCCACCTTCTCGATCACGCTGGCGGCGCTCTGGGCGACCGTGCGCGGGAAGAACGACACCGTGATCTACAAACGCCGGCTGGGGCCGGAGCTCGTGGCCAAGGCCTTCTTCGTGTCGCTCATCGCCTTCGTGACGATGAACTCGGTGGCCTGGCTGCTGCTCCTCACCGAGGGGCGCGACCTCCTGACGACACTCTTTGAAACCACGTCGGCTTTCGGCACCGTGGGGCTCTCCATGGGAGAAAACGGCGCTCCCGTCAGTCTCGTGGCCTTCTTCTCCCCGGCCGGCAAGCTCCTCATCATGCTGATGATGTTCGTCGGCCGCCTCGGGCCGCTCACACTCGCCATCGCCGTGGCGCGCCGTGGTGCGGCGCAGGCGAAGCTCCGGTATCCGGAAGGCAAGATTCTCGTCGGGTAGCACACATGGCCAAACGGACATTCGCGGTGATCGGCCTCGGGCGCTTCGGCGCCGCGATGGCCACGACCCTCTCGCAGCTCGGGCACGAGGTCATCGGCATCGACGGCGACGACGACCGGGTGACGTCGCTCGCCGATCAGGTGTCGCAGACCGTCAAGCTCGATGCCACCGACGAACGCGCGCTGCGCGCCGCCGGCATCCAGGACGTGGACGTGGCGGTGGTCTCGATCGGCGAGAACATCGAGTCGAGCCTGCTCGTCGTGACCCTCGTGAAGGAACTCGGCATCGACAACATCGTCGCCAAGGCGGTCACGCCGCTCCACGGCCGCATCCTCGAGAAGCTGGGGGTGACGCGCGTCGTGTTTCCCGAGCGCGAAATGGCCGTGCGCATCGCCCACAGCCTCGTCATCCCGAACGTGCTCGACTACATCGAACTTTCGGGCGACTTCTCGATCGTGGAAGTGCCGGCGCCGGCAGAGTTCTTCGGCAAGACGCTGCGCGACATCGGCCTGCGGGCGCGCTTCGGGCTCACCACCATCGCCATCAAGCGCACGTCGAAGACCGGCCATGGCGACTTCACCACCGTCTCGCCCGGCCCCGACGACGTCGTGCAGCCCGGCGACACGCTCGCACTCCTCGGCAGCAACGAGCGGCTCGGGCAGCTCGAGAAGATGCTGAAGTCGGCCAAAGCGCCGCACTAGGCGCGCCGCGCGGGTTTACGGTCCGCGTAAGACATTTCGGTCCGCGTAAGCGCGCGGGCCGCGGCTGAGACGTCACCGCCGGGAAATGCGGCGAATTGTCGCAGGGAGCCGCTGGCGCGAATCGTGCGAGTCAGCGGGACCTGCCGCGGACGTCCCTGTTTCGACGCCGGCAAAGGAGATTCCCCATGCGACGAGTGATGATGAACGTGGCTGCCGCGGCGGCCCTGGTGCTCGGCACGAGCACCCTGGCGAGCGCGCAGACGATCCGGCTGACGGCGGTGCTCTCGGGGTCGAACGAAACCCCGGCGTCCGTCGTGACCGGCGCCACGGGCACGGCCGAGGTCTTCGTCAACCTCGCCACCCAGAGCGTGACCTACACGGTGAACGTGTTCAACCTCCCGAGCGGCGCCGTGGGCGGCCACTTCCACGTGGGCGGCCCCGGCGTGGGCGGCCCTGTCGTCATCGACCTCGCGCCCCCCGCCAACGTGTCGAACGACTTCACGCTGAGCGGCACGGTGGCGCAGTCGGCGCTGCGCGTGCGCGGCGACCAGGGCATCCGCACGTGGGAGGACTTCATCCAGTCGCTCATTGGCGGCCAGGTGTACGTGAACATCCACAGCGCCGTGAACCCCGGCGGCGAAACGCGCGGCCAGCTGACGGTCACCCCGTAGGTCCGGGTATCCATTTTTCGCCGGTGTGACCCGCTCTTGCGCGGGTTGCACCGGCGTTCGTTCGTACGGCAGCTGAGCCGCGGGTATACTCGACGACGCCATGAAGCTGTCGGTCGTGATGCCCTGCTACAACGAACGCGCCACCATCCGCGAGATCGTTGGCCAGGTGCAGGCGGTGGATCTCGGCGGCGTCACCCTCGAGATCGTGATCGTGGATGACGGCTCGAAGGACGGCACCCGCGACATCCTCGCCGAGCTCGACGGCACGGGCGGCGTGCGCGTGCTGCTCCAGCCCGTCAATCAGG
>CADEFD010000175.1 GCA_902826515.1 uncultured Acidobacteriota bacterium | reverse complement strand
CTAAGTCGTTGATGCAAGCGAGGATCGCGGGAACGAATCCCACCCTCTCCGCCAAACGCCTTTGCTCGCACTGGAAGGCGCGCGAGCTATGGCGCAATGGCTCCGGGTGGGGGCGCCGAAGCCTTCGGCGTAGGCGGCCCACCCTCTCCGCCAACTCACACCTCCAGCGTCACGGCGCTTTCGCCCTACTTGGATGAACGCAATCCAAGGGCGATTCCTTACAACCGCTCGGCCGCTGTGCCAATCAGGAACGACGTGGGCTTGCGGTAGAGCGTGGCGCAATGCTCTAAGCCATCAAGAGCGATGGCGTCAGCCCTCCGACGACGTCACCTGTGGCGAGTGCGTACAGCGTGGCGCCCGTAGCGGGTTGACCTCGGCAGCGGGCTCGGGTTGCTTGACGGTGCTCAACCGCAGCGGCACCGGATTCTTCCTCGTCTACGACGACCGCCGCGATACGTTCTCGTTCACGCTCGACACCCTACAGGCGGCTCTTCGCCGCCTGACCGCGGCGCCGTCGGGTTCAGCCCTCGGATCGCAACGTCGTGGCCGGGTCGATCTGGGTGGTGCGTCGCAAGGGACCGACCGCGACGGCAGCCACCACGGCCACCACGGTCAGTCCGGCCAAAGCGAAGGACGTCGGATCAGTGGGCGAGGTGTCGAACAGCACGGCAGACAGCGTTGTCGCGCCGATCGCGGCGCCCGCGTAGCCGACGCCGAGGCCACCCGCCACAAGACCCGCGGCACTACGGCCAACGTCCGCGGCCACAACGGCGGGTCGTGCTCCGAGCGCCATGCGGATGCCGATTTCGCGGCGGCGCTGCTCGACCGTCTGTGAGAGCAGGCCATAGAGGCCGAGTGCGGCAACCAACAACGCCGCCGCCGCAAAGCCTCCGACCAGCCACGCCGGTCCTCGGACGCCGGAAAGGCTCGTCTGCCAGACCTGGTCGACGGTGCGAGCGTCAGCGACGGCAACCGCCGGGTCGATCGTGCTCAATACTTCTCGCACCGCCGGCAGCAGCGCTGGTGCATCCGCCCCGTGAACCGCCAGCTTCACCTGCAGCCGTGGGTGCTGCGCCAGCGACACGTATGCCACCGGCTCCGCGGCGGCGCGCAGATCGTCCGTGACTCGTTCGGTGCCCACGACACCGACGACCCGCATCTCGGCGCGCCGACCCGCGAACCCCGGCAACGGCAGGTCGACGACCGCGCCGACGACCTGGGGCGCCAGCCCCCGCCGGCTGAGCTGCGCCGCCAGCACCTCGTTCACGATTGCCACCGGGGCCGAACCCAGGCGATCTTCACGGGTGAAGCTACGTCCGGCCGCCACCGGGATGTCCAGCGTGTGGAAGTACGCGTCGTCCACCCGCTTGAAACGCACCAGGATGTCGACGTCGCTACCGGGCGCCCGGAGCTGTTCCGTGGAGGCGCCCTCGAGCGGTAGGTCGGCCGACACCGACGCCGCCGCAACGCCGTGGGCCGCGGTGAGCCGATCGACGAGATCAGTGTAGAACCCGGTGAGCCGCTCGGCAGTCGGGTAGCGGTCGCGCGGCAGGTCGATCGACATGGTCATCACATCCGCCGTCCGCGTGCCGATGTCGACACCCTGCAGGCGACGAAGGCTCTGCGCGAGAAGCACGCTTCCGCAGACCAGTACTACCGAGACGGCGACTTGCGCCAGTACGAGCATTCGGCGTGCCGGGCCCAGACTTGCCGTTGCCCCCCGGGCGGCGTACACGGTGGCGGCGATCGGCCGTGTGACGAGGGACGGCAACACCCCGACCGCGAAGACCACGAGCGCAGCGAGGCTCGCCGCAAAGACCAACACCCGTCCATCGAGAGCGATGGAGGCGGTGAAGGGCAGCGGCGGCAACAGCGGCACGGCCAGCTGCAGGCAGGCGTATGCCAGCCCAAGGCCGCACAATGTGCCGGCCGCCGACAGCACCAGACACTCGGAGAGGAGTTGGGCGGCCAGGCGACCCTGGGAGGCGCCGAGCGCGGCACGCACTGCGATTTCCCGGCGACGGGCAGCGCTGCGGGCGAGCAGCAGGTTGGCGACGCTGCCGCATGCGAGCAACGACACCAGGGCCACCGCGCCCATCGACGTCAGCAGCGCGCTGCGCAGCCGGTCGCCGACGAGGCTCTGCTGCAACGGTTCTACGGCTACGCCCCACAGCCGCTTCCATGCCGGGATCTCGGGAGCCAAGGCGGTGCGGATGGCCTGCAATTCCGCCAGAGCGCTCGCCGGCGTGATGCCCGGGGCGAGCCGTCCGACCGGACGCAGCCAGTGTGCCGGCCACCGCGCCTCCTCCTCAGAGAACTGGTTGAGGCGCCAGAAGACCGCAGGCGCCTCTGCGGCGTGACCGCGTTCGCGATCGAAGGGACCGGCGGGCAGCACGCCGATTACTTCGTGTGGCACGCCATCGAGCCGCAACGCGCGACCGACGACGTCGCTCTCGCCGCCGAATTGTTCCACCCAAGCGGCGTGGCTCAAGATGACGACAGGCGCCGCGCCGGCACGGTCCTCGTCGGGCGTGAACATGCGGCCGACGACGGCCTTGACGCCGTACACATCGAAGTGGTCGGCGGAGACGTAGCGGCCCGCCCAGCGTACCGGGCGGCCGCCGACCTCGACCGTGGCTGTCGAGAACGATTCGGCCGACAGCGCTTCAAACGAGCGGCTCTGCGCCTTAATGGCCAGAAAGGTGGACGTGGTCGTAGCGCTTACGGCGCCGGCAGCGGGCGTCTCCCACACCCGCACGATTCGATCTGGCTCCGGGAAGGGGAGAGGCCGGAGTATTACCGCATCGACAAGGCTGTAGACGGCGGTGGTCGCACCGATGCCCAGGGCGAGCACGCCGATCGCGGGCAGCGCGAACTGCGGCGACCGGGAAAGGGCCGCCAGTGCGTGCCGGAGGTCGTTCATCGCAGCGTCGCACCAGGCCAGCCCACGACGTCCGCGGTGGTCTTCACGCATGCGCAGTTCGCCACCGAACGACCGGCGCGCCTCGTCGCGAGCGGCCGCCGGAGAGAGTCCACGATCGAGGGCGTCACGCTCGAGCAGTTCCAGGTGGGCGATCACCTCGTCGTCCAGATCGCGCTCGCGCCGGCGGTACGCGACCAGAGAGCGGATCCGCCAGGCCAGCTCGCGCAGCGTCATGACTCCGACTCGAGCACTCGCGCGACCAGTGCCGCCGACTGCGCCCAGAGCGCCCGTTCCACATCAAGCCGCCGTGCCCCCGTGCGGGTGAGGCTGTAGAACTTCACCTTGCGGTTCGTCTCCGACAGGCCCCACCGGGCGCTGATCCAGCCGCGCTGTTCGAGCCGTATGAGCGCCGGGTAGATCGAGCCCTGGCTCAGACGCATGACGCCGTCGGCCATCTGCTCGAGCCGGCGCGCGATCCCATAACCGTGTCGCGGGCCGAGCGTGTGCAGTGTCTTCAGGATGAGCAGGTCGAGGGTGCCCGCCGGGATGTCTGACAACTCAGGCTCCAGTCGTGACAGCGCTTACGTGTCGATGTTCGACATATACACGATCGACCGATGCGCTGTCCAGCCTGTGCCGGTGTGGGATGGATCCCAACTAAGTGGCATCTCCAGGGTGAGAGCACGATGCCCGGACCGTGTGAAGCCGGCTTTGCGCGGGTCGTTCGGCTCGTACAGGCTACAGTGAAGGTGTCCATGGACATCGTGCGGAACACATAACTGGAGAGTGGCGCATGAAACGCTTGGCAACCGCAGCAGTAGTCGCTCTCGCCTGGCTCGGAATGGCCGGCGTGTCGGCGGCCCAGGACGTGCCGTCGGACTATCAGGCCGTGCTGAAGGTCTTGGGCAAGACCGGCGACTACAAGGACAACGTCCTGAAGGTCAACATCCCGCGGAACGACGTGCGCGTGACCATCAACGGACGTCCGGCGCCGACACCGTTTGGATTCGGTGGGTGGGTGGCACTGACCAAGGGCGACCAGGGACACGACGTGCTGATGGGCGACCTGGTGCTCACCGAGGACGAGGTGAACCCGGTCATGTCGGCGGCGCTGTCCGCGGGTTTCGACGTGACCGCGCTGCACAACCACTTCTTCTGGGACACGCCGCGGATGTACTTCATGCACGTGCACGGCATGGGGACGGCGGCTGACCTCGCGACGCGGATCAAGCCGGCCATCGATCTCATCGACCAGGCAGCGAAGCGCGCGCCCGCGCCCGGGGCCGCGCCCGCCGCGGCGGCGGGAAAGCTCGACAGTGCCGCTCTCGCCGCCATCATCGGACATCCCGGTGAAACCACCGGACCGGTGTTCAAGATCACCATCGGACGGCCGGACATCGCCCTGCGCGAACACGGCGCCCTCATCAACGCGCGGATGGGGCTGAACACGTGGGCGGCGTTCACCGGCACCGGCGCGGACGCCATGGTCGCCGGCGATGTGGCCATGCTCGAGCACGAGGTGACCCCGGTGCTGAAGGCGCTTCGGGCCAATGGGCTGGACGCCGTGGCGCTGCATCACCACATGACCGGCGTGTCGCCGACCGTGATCTTCGTCCATTACTACGGCACGGGCGCGGCACCGGCACTCGCGAAGGGCGTTCGAGCCGCCGTCGATCTTCTGGGCAGGAAGTAGCCTGGTTCGCCGCCAATTGACGGGCGTCCTCGCTCCCCGTACACTCCTGCCCGTGCAGCGTCTGCTCGCCGGAATCGTGGCCGTGGCCATGCTGCTGACTTCCGGGTCGGCCGTGCCGCGGCACGTTCACGCCTTCGCGGGGCATGACCACGAAGAGCATCAGCACGGCGTGGCCGACCACCTGCACGCGGACGCCGGGCATGCGCCGCACGCGGGCGCCGACGCCGATCACGGTGCCGAGATCGAGCGATGCGACCCGGGTACGCACGCCGTGTCCGTGACATTCGTCGGCGCCTCGCCCGAGGCCGGTCAGTCGCTCGTCGCCGTGGCGTTCGAGTCGATTGCGCTGCACGTGCCTCAAGCCGTGCGATCCAGCCTGGCCCCGGCCGACGTGCGCGCGCACGGCCCTCCTCGATCTCGTCGCACCCCGCCTCGCGCCCCGCCCGTGGTCCACCCCGCCTGACCACCAGACCGGCCCGGCCGGTCCTGCCCGTTCGTCCGTACAACTGAGGGAAGTCCATGTCGAGCCGAGCACCCGTGTGTGCCTGGGTCGTGGCGTGCGTGTTCGTATCCGCGGGTGCGGTGGGCGCCCAGGAACGCACCGCCAGCGACGTCGTCGAGGCCATCGTGCGCGATGGACCACGCGCCGCGGCGATTCGCGCCGACGTCGAGGTCGTGCGCCGTGAGCAACAGGCCCGTCTGACACGCCCTAACCCGGGTCTCGTCTACAGCCGCGAAGGTGCAGGTTTCACGGAGTTCTTTCAGCTCGAGCAGCCGCTGCCGGCCTTCGGGCTGCGAGCCACGCTGCAGCGCGCAGGCGCGGCGGCGTCGGCCGCGGCGGAAGCCGAACGAGACGTGCGCCTGTGGAACCTCCGCATCGAGGCGACCCGGCTGGTCGAGCGCTGGCGCTGGGCCCAGTTCCGCGCCGAAGCCACCGCCGTCGATACGCAGGCCGTCAATCGCCTCGTCGACGTGTTGCGCGTGCGCGAGCGCGAAGGTGAAGGGTCGCGGTTCGACCGGCTTCGCGGTGAACAGGAACTGGCGGAGCTGACGCAGGCCGGCGTCGCCGCATCGGTCGATCTGGCGGACGCCCGGGCGGCCGTCGCCGCGCTGCTTCCGGCTGGCGTGACCATCACGCGGCTGACCGACGCTCAGCGTGAGCCCGCCCTGGTCCCCGAGGCCGATACGCTCGTGACGCGAGCCCGAGTGGCACGACCCGAACTACGCGCGCTGCAATCGGGCATGGATCGGTCGGCGCTCGAAGCCGAGGCCGCCCGCCGCGCCCGCCGGCCCGCGCCCGTACTGACTGGCGGCCTGAAGCGCGCCGACAACGAAGGCGAACGTCAACGTGGCGGCGTGTTCGGGCTGAACCTGACGATGCCGCTCTTCGACTCGGGCGCCCGCGAGGCCGCGCGATGGACGGCCGAAGGCGCGCGCATCACCGCCGAACGCGCGGCGATCGAACACGAGATTCGCGCCGAGGTCCTGCGCGCTGCCGAGGCGCTGACGCTGCGCCAGCGGGCGCTGGCCACCGCGGGCGACGACGCCCTGGCGGCGGAACTGGTGACGACCGCGGAGGTGGCCTACCGCGAAGGGGAAATCGGCATCGTCGTGCTCCTCGACGCGGTGCGCACGGCCTCGCGCGCGCGGATGCGGGACCTGGAGCGGCGCCTCGACCTGCGCCTGGCTGAAATTGCGCTCGAGCGCGCTGTGGGGGAAGGGCTGTGGCCATGAGATCGACCCGTTGGATTGTGCTGCTCCTGTTGACTGCGTCGTGCAGCCGGCCCGCACCGGAGCCGGCCGCCGCCGAGCCAGAGGTCGAGCCGTTGGCCGTCACGCAGTGGACGGCGAAGACAGAGCTCTTCGCCGAGTATCCGCCGCTCGTCGTCGGACAGACATCGCGCTTCGCGATTCACCTGACGCGTCTCGATACCTACAAGGCGCTCACCGCCGGGCGCGTTGAAGTGCGCCTTGGCGGCGGTAGCGGGGCTGAAGAGGTCTTCTCGGCGGACGCGCCGTCGCGGCCTGGGATCTTCGGCGTGGACGTCAAGCCTGCGCGCGAAGGCGCGCGCGAGATGACCATCGTGCTCCGCCTGCCAGGCCTCGATGACGAACACCGCGTCGGATCGGTGACGGTGTTCCGCGACCAGGCGGCCGCGCTCGCGGCGCCCGCGCCTCCTGAATCGACGGTAGAGACGATCGCGTTCCTCAAGGAACAGCAGTGGGCGCTCGACTTCGGCACCACGGTTGTGAGCGCGACGGCCGTGCGCGAGAGCGTGCGCGTGCCGGCGGTTATCGTGCCGCGTCCGGGAGGAGCGGCCGACGTGGCCGCGCCGCTTGAAGGGCGCCTCGTCCGCGTGGTCGACGCCGCCCCGGGCACGGCCGTCTCGGCGGGACAGGAGCTGGCGCGTATCCAGCCGCCGCCGTCGGCGCCTGCTGAACTGCCGCAGATCCGCCAGGCGCAGGCCGAAGCGGCCACGGCGCTGCAGTGGGCCACACGCGACCGTGAACGGGCCGAGCGTCTGGTGGCCGCCGGTGCGGCGCCGCAGAAGCGGCTGGACGAGGCGCGCGCTGCGGAAGAACAGGCGCAGGCCCGCGTGGCCGGCGGCGAAGCGCGGCTGGCGCAGTATCAGGCCGCCCGCACCGCCGGAACAGGTGCCAGTGACGACGGCCTCTTCGTGGTGCGTGCGCCCGTGAGCGGCGTCGTCGCGGAACGCAGCGCCACGACCGGCGCGAACGTCGCGGCCGGCGCGGTGTTGTTCCGGTTGATGGACGTCCGGCAGGTGCAGGTCGCCGGTCAGGTCCCGGAATCCGAACTCGTGCGAGCCCGGGCGGCCACGGCCGCGGAAATCGAGGTGCCGGGCCAGGCCATCCGCGTGCCGGCGGGCCGCCTGCAGGGCCTCGGCAAGGTACTGGATGTGCGCACCCGCACCGTGCCGATCACCTTCGCCCTCGACAACAGCACGCTGGGCCTTGCCGTCGGCCAGTCGGTGTTCCTCCATCTGCTCCTCGACGAAGCGAAACCTCTGCCGGTGGTGCCGGTGTCGGCGCTCGTCGATGATGCCGGCCGTCCGATCGTGTTCGTGCAGCACGACGGCGAAGCCTTCGAGCGGCGGCCGGTCACGCTCGGTGCGCGGTCCGGGAATGTCGTGCAGGTGGTGAGCGGCGTGGCACCTGGCGACCGGGTCGTGACGACCGGCGCCTATCTGGTCCGCCTGGCGTCCCTTTCCACCCAGGTGCCGTCGCACGGCCACGTCCATTGATCGAGGCACGCCATGATTGATGGACTGATTCGCTGGTCGCTGCAGCATCGCGCCACCGTGGTGGCCCTGGCGGCAGCCTTCCTCGTGTGGGGCGGCTGGACCGCCACCCGCATTCCGCTCGACGTGCTGCCGGACCTGACGGCGCCGTCGGTGACGATCCTCGCTGAAGCGCCAGGCATGGACCCGCTCGAAGTCGAAGCGCTGGTGACGTTCCCGATCGAGTCGGCGCTGAATGGAGCCGCCGGGGTGCGTCGTGTGCGATCGGCCACGGCGGTGGGCGTGGCCGTGGTGTGGGTGGAGTTCGACTGGGGGCAAGACATCACACGCGCCCGTCAGACGGTCACCGAAAAGCTGTCCCTGGTGGCCGGCGCGTTGCCGCCGTCAGTCGAGCCGCCGTTCCTGGCGCCGGTGTCGTCGATCATGGGCGAGGTGCTGTTCATCGACCTCGAGTCGGACCGGCACTCGCCTCAGGAACTGCGCACCGTCGCCGAGACGCTCGTGCGGCGGCGTTTGCTGGCCGTGCCGGGCGTATCGCAAGTCATCGCCACCGGCGGCGACCAGAAGCAGTACGAAGTGGCGCTCGACCCGGCCCGCCTGGCCGCGCAAGGTGTCACGGTGCACGCGGTCGAGCAGGCGCTCACGGCCGCCAATCGCAATGCCACGGCGGGCTTCCAGGTGGCCGAAGGGCAGGAGTATCTGATTCGTGGCGTCGGTCGTCTCGTGGATACCGACGCGATTGCCGCCGTCCCCGTACGGACGACGGGAGGCGTGCCCCTGCTGGTGGGTGACCTGGGTGTCGTACGCGAGGGCGCGGCGATCAAGCGCGGGGAAGGGTCGCACAACGCGACGCCTGCCGTCATCCTCGGCATCCAGAAGCAGCCGAACGTCAACACGCTGGAGCTGACGGAGCAGATAGAAGCGACCCTCGACGACCTGCAGCGGGCGCTGCCGCCCGGCATGCAGATTCACCGCGACCTGTTCCGCCAGGCGGATTTCATCGAGCAGGCCCTGCGGAACCTGTTCACGGCGCTGCTCGAAGGCGCGGGCCTCGTCGTGCTGGTCGTGATCCTGTCCGTCATGAACGGCCGCGCCGCCCTCATCACGTTGCTCGCGCTGCCGCTGTCGCTCGTCGCGGCGGCGGTGGCCCTCGACCGCTTCGGCCTGACGATCAACAGCATGAGCCTGGGCGGGCTCGCCATCGCGATCGGCGAACTGGTGGACGACGCCATCATCGACGTCGAGAACGTGGTGCGTCGGCTGCGGCAGAACGCGCAGCTCCCAGCAGAGGCCCGCCGTTCGGTGCTCGAGACCGTCTACCGCGCCAGCACGGAGATTCGCAGCTCGGTGGTGTTCGCCACGGTCATCGTGGTGCTGGTGTTCCTGCCGCTCTTCGCGCTGACCAGCGTGGAAGGCCGGCTGCTGCGGCCGCTGGCCTTTGCCTACGTGGTGGCCCTGTCAGCGTCGCTGCTCGTGGCACTCACCGTCACCCCGGTGCTGTGCGCGTGGCTCCTGCCTTCGTCGGCGCTCATCAGTTCCGGCACCGAACCGGCACTGACGCGCTGGTTGAAGCGGGTCTATGAGCGGTCGCTGCTGCGAGCGCTCCATCACTGGCGGCTGGTCATGGTCACGGCCGTGGCCTGCCTGCTCGCCGCCGTGGTGGGTATGGCGTCACTCGGGCGATCGTTCCTGCCCGAGTTCAACGAGGGGGCCCTCACGGTGAGCGCCGTCACCATCCCGGGCACGAGCCTCGCCGATTCGAACGCACTCGGCAACGCGCTCGAACGCCTGCTGCTGAGCGTACCCGAGGTGTCGTCCACGGCGCGCCGCACCGGACGCGCCGAGCTCGACGAGCACGTGCAGGGTGTCGAATCCGCCGAAATCGACGTGCGCCTGACGCCGTCGGATCGCGCGCGTGAGGTCGTGCTCGAGGAGATTCGCGAGAAGGTGTCGCTGCTGCCAGGCACCAACGTCACGGTGGGGCAGCCAATCTCGCATCGCATCGACCACATGTTGTCGGGGACGCGGGCGAACATCGCCGTGAAGATCTTCGGTGACGACCTGGCGCAGTTGCGGGCGCTCGGCCAGCAGGTGCAGGCCCAGATGGCCCTGGTGCCTGGCGTGGTTGACTTGTCCGCCGAAGCACAGACGGACATCCCGACGCTGAGGGTGAAGGTGGATGCGGCGGCCGCGTCGCGCTACGGACTCGTGACCGGCGAGGTGACCGAAGCCCTGCAGGCCGCACGCGTCGGCCAGCAGGTGGGTCAGGTGCTCGAGGGGCAGATTGCGTTTCCGCTGGTGGTGAAGTCGGCGCCCGGTGACGACACGTCACTCGCAGCGATCGGCGACACGCGCATCCAGACCCCCGACGGCGGGCAGATTCCGCTCTCCGCTGTGGCCTCGCTGGAGCAGGACCGCGGGCCGAACTTCGTGATGCGTGAGAACGCCCAACGCCGGATGGTCGTGCAGTGCAATGTGGCCGGCCGCGACCTGCGCAGCGTGGTCAACGACATCCAGGCGCGCGTGGCCGCCGAGGTGACCTTGCCGCAGGGCTACCGCGTCGAATACGGCGGCCAGTTCGAGAGCGAAGCGGATGCGTCACAGCAGCTGTTGTGGTTGTCGCTCGGCGTCATCGTCGCCATCTTCTTCATTCTGTCGGCCGCGTTCGGATCCGCGCGCGACGGGCTGCTCATCATGGTGAACCTGCCGCTCGCGCTCATCGGCGGCGTGGCCGGCGTGTATCTTTCTGGCGGGGTGCTGTCGGTGGCGTCGATTGTCGGCTTCATCACGCTCTTCGGCATTGCGACCAGGAACGGCATCATGCTGGTGTCGCACATCAAGCACCTGCAGACCGAGGAAGGCATTGCCGACTTCCGCACGGCCGTCGTGCACGGCGCCACCGAGCGCGTCGTGCCGATCCTCATGACCGCGCTGGCCGCCGGTCTTGCGCTGGTGCCCATTGCGCTCTCGGCCGGCGAGCCGGGCAGCGAGATCCAGGCGCCGATGGCGATGGTCATCATGTGCGGGCTGCTCAGCTCGACGGCGCTCAACATGATCGTCGTGCCGATTCTCTACGACCGCTTCGGACGTCCCGCGGCGGCTGTTATTCCTGCTTCGTCCCTGTCCCTCGACCGCCCCTTGGAGAACCCATGA
>CADEFD010000174.1 GCA_902826515.1 uncultured Acidobacteriota bacterium | reverse complement strand
GCCAAGCCGCAGGGCTTCGTGCCGGGCGGCTTCTCGCTGCACAACACGATGCTCCCGCACGGGCCGGATGAGGAGGCGTTCGAAACGGCGAGCAACGTCGAACTGAAACCCAGGAAACTCGAAGGCACGATGGCCTTCATGTTCGAGACGCGGTTCCCGCAGAAGGTCACGGCGTGGGCGGCCGCGAGCGACGTGAAGCAGCAGGCCTACGCGAAGTACGGGCGGCAGCTGAAGAAACACTTCGACCCCGGCAAACCCTGACCGCAGGAACGGACGGCTTCGTGGCGCACACGCCCCTCGATCACACGCACGACCCGGCCCGGCGGAGCTGGGTGGCCTCGGCCAACGGCCATGCCGATTTTCCGCTACAGAACCTGCCGATCGGCGTCGTGACGCCGCCGGGCGAGACGTCGCCGCGCGGTGGCGTGGCGATTGGCGATCAGGTACTGGATCTGGCGGCGGCGCATCGCGCCGGGCTCTTTCACGGTGACGCCGCATCCGTCGCGGAGCTGGTGGCGCATCCGCGGCTGAACACGTTTCTGGCGGCGGGGCCGGAGGCGCGGCAGGCGCTGCGCCTCGCCCTGCATGCCCTGCTCGTCGAGGGCGCGCCGGCACGGGCGTCGGTCGAGCCGCTGCTGCATCCCGCGCGCGCGTGCCGCCTGCACCTGCCGGCCGAGATCGGCGACTACACGGACTTCTACGCCGGCATCCACCACGCGATGAACGTGGGGAAACAGTTCCGGCCGGATCAGCCGCTGCTGCCGAACTACAAGTACGTGCCGATCGGCTACCACGGGCGCAGTTCGTCGATCCGTGCGTCGGGCACCCCGGTGCACCGCCCACAGGGCCAGCGCAAGGGCCCCAATGAGTCGGAGCCGACCTTCGGCCCGTCGCGGCGTCTCGACTACGAACTCGAACTCGGCATCTGGATCGGGCAGGGCAACGAGCTCGGCACGCCGATCCCGATCGGCGAGGCGGACCGGCACATCGGCGGCTTCTGCCTGCTGAACGACTGGTCGGCGCGTGATCTGCAGGCGTGGGAATACCAGCCGCTCGGGCCCTTCCTCGCCAAGAACTTCGCCACGTCGATCTCGCCGTGGATCGTGCTGCCCGAGGCGCTCGCGCCGTTCCGCGTACCGCAGCCGCCGCGGCCGGAAGGCGACCCGGCGCCGTTGCCGTACCTGCTCGATGCCGACGATCAGCAAAGCGGCGCCTTCGACATCGAACTCGAAGTGCTGCTGCTGACGCCGTGTCTCGCGGCCGCGGGTCTCGCGCCGCATCGGCTGTCGATCGGCAGCGCGCGTCATCTCTACTGGACGGCGGCGCAGCTCGTGGCGCATCACGCGAGCAACGGCTGCAACCTGCGGCCCGGCGACCTGCTCGGCACGGGCACCATCTCGGCGCCCACGCCCGACGGATTCGGCAGCCTGCTCGAGATCTCGCAGGGCGGGAAGGCCCCGGTGACGCTCGCCACCGGCAACACGCGCACGTTCCTCGAAGACGGCGACGAGGTCATCATCCGCGCCCGCGCCCGTCGCGACGGGGCGGCGTCCATCGGCTTCGGCGAGGTGCGCGGCGTGGTGCTGCCAGCGGCAGGGAGCGGATGATCGACCTGCTCATCGTCACCGCATTCGTGGTGTATGCCGTCGGTGCGGGCCTGGCCGCGCGGGCCGACGCGTCGAAGGGACCCGACGAGTACTTCCTGGCCGGTCGTTCGATGCCGGGATGGAAGGCCGGCCTGTCGATGGCGGCGACCCAGTACGCCGCCGATACGCCGCTCGTTGTCACCGGCATGATCGCGACGGCCGGCGTGTTCGCCCTGTGGCGCTTCTGGGTGTACTCGGTGGCATTCCTGCTGATGGGCTTCCTCCTGGCGCCCGCCTGGCGGCGCGCCGGCATCCTGACCGACGCGGAATTGTGCGAGAAGCGCTACTCCGGCCACGGCGCCGAAGTGCTGCGTTACATCAAGGCGTTGTACTTCGGCACCCTCTTCAACTGCGTCGTGCTCGCGTTCGTGCTGCTGGCCGCGACCCGCATCACCGAGCCGTTCCTGCCGTGGCACGACTGGCTGGGTGAGGGCGCTCTCTCGCCGCTCGTCGCGCTCGTGCAGTGGGTGGGCCGGCCGCTGACCGCCCACGGTCTCGATGGCGCCGACGTCTGGCTGCGGTCTGCCTCGAACCTGCTGTCGATCGGGCTCATCGTGGGCTTCACCGCGCTCTACTCGGCCACCGGAGGTCTGCGCAGTGTCATCAACACCGACGTGGTGCAGCTCGTGCTCGCGCTGGGAGCAACCGGACTCTACGCCCGCGCGGTGACCGACGCCATCGGCGGTCTCGATCAGATCCCGGTGCGGCTCGCGGCGCTGTACGGTCAGGCGCGCATGTCATCGATGCTGAGCTTCAATCCGGTCGAGGGCGCCGGCGAACTGGCGGCGACCGTGGTCGGGCTGCTCGGCATCCAGTGGTTCGCGCAGATGAACAGCGACGGCACCGGTTATCTTGCCCAGCGCTCGATGGCGTGTCGAAGCGATCGGGACGCGCAGACCGCGGCGGTGGTCTTCACCTACGCACAAAGTGTCGTTCGCACCCTGCTGTGGCTGCCCATCGTCATCGGGCTGATGGTGCTCTACCCGGCGGCGGCGCCGGTCGTCGGCGAAGCCGCCACGGCGGCCCGTGAGACCGTGTTCGTGACCGGCATCGTCGACCATCTGCAGCCTGGAGCCCTCGGCCTCATGCTGGTGGGGCTGCTGGCGGCGCTGTCGTCCACCGTCGACACTCACCTCAACTGGGGCGCCAGCTACTGGACCCGCGACTTCTACGACCGTCTCTACTGCCAGCGCCTCCGGGGCCGGCCGGCCAATCCCAGGCACGTCGTGTGGGTGGCGCGCGCGTCGAATCTCCTCATCCTGACGATCGCGCTGGTCATCATGACTGAACTTGGCAGCATCCAGACGGCCTGGAAGACCAGCCTGCTGTTCGGCGCGGGCCTCGGCGTGCCGCAGCTGCTGCGCTGGGTCTGGCATCGCCAGAACGCGTGGGGCGAACTGGTGCCGATGGCCCTGTCGCTTGTGGTGGCGCCGGGCCTCCTCTACGCACTTCCGGCGGATGAGTACGACGGCCTGCGTCTGATTCTGATGACGGCGATCGCCACCGCGGCTTCGGTTGCGGCGTCGCTGCTGACGTCGCCGGTCGAGCGCGACCGCCTCGACGCGTTCTTCCGCACGGCGCACCCGCCGGGTTTCTGGGGCGTGGTCGCCGATCGGTGCGGCCACGACGCCGCCCTGCACCGTCAGCGTTTCTGGCGCGCCCTCGCGGCCACGGCGCTGGCTACGGCGAGCGTCTTCGCTCTCATCGTTGGCGCCGGGACGTTTCTTCTGCACGCGCCGGGTCCCGACGGGATCCCGCGTGGTGTCTGGTGCGGCACCCTCGTCCTGGCGGGCATCGGTCTCGTGCCGGCGTGGTGGGCGATGGCGGCGCCGATACCGGAACGCCCGTTCTCCAGGGGCGCGTGAGGCCGCCTACTTCGGCCGCGGCAGCCGCGGGATGGTGACGGCGCCGGCCTTCTCCACGGCCGCCCAGACGCGCTTGCCCACCTTGTCGGCCTCGGCGATGATCGCGGCCTCGTCCACGGTCGTGATCTTCCGGTCGCGCATCACGAAGCGGCCGTCGATCATCACCGACTCGATGTCGTTCGGCTGGCCGTTGTGGATCCACGCCGACACGATGCGCACGGCCGGCACGATGTGGATGCGCTGGGTGTCGAGCACGAGGAGGTCGGCCTTCTTGCCCACTTCCAGCGAACCGATGGTCGCCGTCTGGCGCACCGCCCGCGCGCTGCCGAGCGTGGCGTCGGCGAGGATGTCCTCCGGCTGCGGCTGCACGCCGGGAAACGCGTCGTCGCGGCGGATGCGTTCGGTGAGCAGCGCCACGCGCAGCACCTCGAACAGATCGGTCGTGTTGTTGTCGGTGCCCATCGCAATCGGCACGCCGGCGGCGCGCAGGGCCGGAATCGGCGGAATCACGCCGCGGTTGGCGGCCATCGCCGCCTGGTGCGACACGATCGTGCCGGTCTTTGCGAGCAGCGCGATGTCGGCGTCGTCCACGTAGCGGCAGTGCGCCGCGAAAAGGCGCGATGAGAGGAAGTCATGGCGGGCGAGGAAACCCACCGGGCTGACGCCGTGGTGCTTCCGCACGTAGGCCACTTCGGCGGTGCTCTGCGACAGGTGGATCGTGTAGCCCAGGTCGTGCTTCTCAGCGAACGCGCGCACGGCTTTCAGCAGCTCCGGCGACGAGTTCTCGGCCAGTGCGGCGGCGGGGAACACGCTGATGCGGCCGTTCTCCTTGCCGTGCCATGTGCTGTGGAGGTCCGCGATGCGCTGCAGGCCGTCGTCGCGCATCTTCGGCGAGAAGCGCGGCGCCTCGCCGCGGGCGAGAATCTCGGGCGACATCGGCGAGCCGCCTTCGCGGTCGGTGGCCGATTCGGCGAACACCCAGCGCAGGCCGGTCTTTGCGAGCGCGGCGGCGGTGGCGGCGGTGCCGCCCACGTTCTCGACCACGGTCGTGCTGCCCGTGCGGATGGCCTCGAGCGCGCCCACCACGGCGAAGAGGGTGGCTTCGTCGCGTGAGACGAGGCTCGTGGGCTGCACGGCCAGCTTGTAGCTGTTCGGGAAGCCGAAGTCTTCGTTGAAGCCGCGCGAGAGCGTCTGCGCAAGGTGGGCGTGGCAGTTGATGAGCCCGGGCAGGAGCGCCTTGCCGCGCCCGTCGTAGACCTCCGCCCGCGGATACCGCGCCTGCACCTCGGCCGTGGGGCCGATGGCGGCGATGCGGCCATCCACCACCGCGAGCGCCACGTCGTGCTGCACGTCATCTACCGTCACCACCGTGGTGTTGGTGAAGACGACCGCGCCGGCGGCGGCCGGCTGCGCTTCGACGCGCGTTTCGAAGAGGGCAGCGGCGGCGCCCGCGCCGGCAGCGGCGAGCAGTTCACGGCGGTTGAGTGTGGGCAGGGACATGCGCGCACGCTAGCGTCCGGATCCAGGCAAGTCAAGGCCGCGCGCTGCGAACACTGGCGAGGATCCGGCGCCGTTGACTAGAGCATAGCCATATGGCAATATGCAGACATGGCGATGCAACTGACCGATCCGCTCAGCCTGGCCTTCCATGCGCTGGCGGATCCCACGCGCCGCGCGATCCTCGCCCGTCTGGCAGAAGGTGACGCGGACGTGTCGCAACTCACGGAGCCCTTCGGCCTCACCCAGCCGACGATTTCGAAGCACCTCCAGGTGCTGGAGCGGGCCGGACTCGTGGCGCGCGGACGGGACGCCCAGCGCCGCCCTCGCTCCCTTGTGGCCGCGCCGCTCGCCGGGATCGACCGCTGGCTCGAGACCTACCGGGCGTCATGGGAGCGGCAGTTCCAGTCGCTCGATGCACATCTGCGTCGCACGTCGCCGCCGCCGGCGAAGAAGAGCCGCCGCCATGTCCCACGCTGAGACGCCTCGGCCCTCCGCCAATGTCACGCTGCCGTCAGACTGCGCGATCGTCATCACGCGGACGTTCGCGGCGGCGCGCGCCGACGTCTTCGACGCCTGGACCACCCCGGCGCGGATCGCCGACTGGTGGGACCCGCGCGGACTCCCGCTGGCGGCGTGTGAGGTGGACCTTCGTCCCGGCGGGGCCTTCCGGTTCGTGCCGCAGGGCAGCACCACCGCACGGGCCTTCAGCGGGCAGTATCGGGAGATCGTGGCTCCCGAGCGCCTCGTCTTCGTGACCCCCGGCCCGTCGCCGGGCGCCCACACCGTCGGCACGCTCGTGTTCGACGAGCACGACGGCGTGACCACGCTCACGATCACCATGGCCGCGGCATCGCGCGCCGATCGCGACGCGCTGCTCCGTCACCGCGTCGACCTCGGCACCATCCAGACGCTCGAGCACCTGGCCGCTCACCTCGCCGGCGGCCCGGCCGCATCCGCAGACCCGTCCAGGAGACCACCCGCATGACTCTGACGACCTACGTGAACTTCGCCGGCCGCTGCGCGGAAGCGTTCCGCTACTACGAGGCGCATCTTGACGCCCGCATCATCTTCCTGATGACACACGCCGAGGCGCCGCTCCCGGCGGGCCTGCCGCCGGAATGGAAGGACGCCGTGCTGCACGCGCGGCTCAGCATCGGCGGCACCGAACTCTCCGGCGCCGACATCCCGAACGCGGCGCCGATGCGCAGCGCCTATCTCACGCTCGCCACCTCGAGCGACAGCGAGGCCGAGCGCGTCTATACCGCACTCGCGAACGGCGGCCGCGAGCTCATGCCGCTCGCCGAGACGTTCTTCGCGTCGCGCTTCGGGCAGGTGCAGGATCGCTTCGGCATCAACTGGATGATCCTGCACGAGCGCCCCCGCCCCGACGGCGCGTGAGGCGCGGGTGGCCGGCGGCGGCGACCTGCCGGAACGTCGTCCACATCGCCTCCCAGCCGGCATCACCCAGCGACGCGCGCAGCGCGGCCTGGGCCTTGCGCCAACCGGGCGTGGCGGCCTTGAGCCGGCGCCGGCCTTCCGCTGTGAGGGCACACGGCCGCTCGCGGACACTGACCGCCTGCGCGTCGGCGATCCAGCCGCGCTCTCTCAGCACCTTGAGGTTGCGCGAGAGCGTGCTCTTGTCGAAGCCGAAGCGCTGGCCGATGGCCGCCTGCGTGCATGGGCCCGCCGAGGCCAGGACCGACAACAGCGCGAACTGCGTGCTCTCGACGCCGGCCTCGCGCAGATGACGGTCGTAGGCCTGCGTCAGCAGACGCGAGATGCGTCGCGCCGTCGCGCACGCACATGGCAGGTCCGCCGGCGCCACGGCCGCGACGGCGTCAGCGCGGCGCCGCACCGGGGGCCGCCAGGAGGATGCGCAGAGGCGTGATGGTGGTCAGCGGCACGTACTGGAAATCCACCAGTCCGGCCCTGGTGAGCGGCAGGGTGTCGGTGATCGTCTTTGCGTCCTCGACCGTGGCGCCCTTCAGCACGAACACCACACCGCGGCCGTCGCCGAGACCCCACCACTGGAGAATCCGTCCGTCGAGATGCAGGGCCAGGGTGTGGCGCGCTTCCTCGACCATGACGCGCATGACGTCGGCGCGCTGCACGCCCGGCTTCACCGTCAGCGTCGTGAGCACGCCGGCGGGCACGGGCGGCGGGGGTGTGGCGGGCGGCTGCGCCGCCAGCGGCGCCGCGATCCAGGACGAGAGCATGAAGGCGGCTGCGAGGGTCGGCAGGCGGCGTGACGGCATCGGCGTCTCCTTGTAGTTGCAGATACAACTATAGGCGACACCCTACCTGCGGCCCGGCCGGGTTGTCAAATCCCGGGCCGCGTCGAGACGCGTCCGCAGGTGCTGGGCGTGGACGGACCAGGGCCATGAGGGGTACGCCGCACATCCCGCGCTATGAGGCGTGGGAGTTCACATGCCAATCGTGTTGTCCGCGCTCGATCCGAAGCAGGTTGCCTCGGCCACGCAGTTCGAGGTCCTGCTCGGTGACCCCGACGCGCGCCGCCTGCTCATCATGTCCGGCATCGCCGTGCCGGAGTTCTGGACCAATCACGACGAAGAGACGAGCCAGCAGGAGATCGTCGTGCGGCTCGGCACCCACGTCGCCCACCTCGAGCCGGGTGCCGTCACCAACCTCGGGCTCGCGAGCATCGAGAACGACGAGACGAACTTCGCCTTCCGCGTCGACTCCGGCCAGCTCGAACACGACACGGCCAGCGGCGAACTCGTGCTGCGCGTGCAGGCCGCGATCCTCGGCGAGGAAACCTGGCTGCACCGCTTCAGCTACCAGATCGTGGCGCACGTGCGGCGGGCGCGCGCGCAGATCTCGGGCGTCATCGGCGTGCCGGCCGACATCCGCGACATGACACACCTCTCGGAGGGCATGCTCGATGCCGCTTTCGAGATCACGGCCAACCGGGTGGAGCGCGGCGGCGTGCCCGGCGGCTTCGCCTTCGACAAACTCATCCCGGTGGCCACCGGATCGCCCACGGCGGTGCGTCGCGGCAACGACGGCATGCAGTTTGTCGAATATGCGATTGACGGCTGCCCGTTCGCGGTGCCGATGGTGGTGGAGGTGAAACCGGTGGGTCCGGGCTGGCCGGGCTCGATCGGCTGCGGCCAGGTGGCGGGTGCGCGTCCGGTCACGCTCACCGGGCTCGCGCCCGACGCCAGCGGCGTGGACTTCTCGGTGAGCCGCTTCCAGCCGGTGCGTTGATCATGGCCCTCATGCCCACGCCGGTCGAGACCCGCATCATCCGCTCGGCGGCCACCGGCCCCGAGCCCTGCAACACGCTCGCGTTTCTTCGCTGCCTCGTGCCGGGACTCGATGTGCCGGTCGGCAACGACGAACACGTGCGCAGCACGCTCCACTTCATGACCGAGTTCCGCATCGACGGTTATCAGCAGTCGCAGTTCGAGTGGTACAAGGCCAACACGCTCGTCTCGGCCACGGCGAGCCTGAAGTTCATCAGCACCACGACGGATCTCTCGTTCCGCATGGCGGTCGATGTCGTGGAGCCCGACCTGCGACAGCACGACGGCACGCTGGCCTTCAAGGTGGGCCTCGGCGCCTGGATGCAGGACGATGCCTGGTTCGGCGGTTACGAGGAACTCGTGATGACCGTCTCGCTCACCGCCTACGTGCTCTGCTTCGAGCCGCGGGCGGAACGCCCGAAGCCGGGCACGCAGCGCACGCCCTGGGCGGCCCTCGTCGGCGACACCATCACGGTGAGCGACGTCGTGAAGCGTCGGGCGGCGTACAAACTCGCGAAGGCGGCCGCGCAGGCCGCGACGCACCGCGACCAGACGCGCTGCTAGTCACCGCAGGCGCGCCGGCGCCGGCTGCTTCACACGGCAGTCGGGGCTGGCGCCGCCGTTTGTTCTGAGGAACTCCACGTAGTAAGCCGCGTAGCCGGTGGCCTGCTTCCGGTCGCCGTCGCTCGCAAGCAGCGCCTCGACACCGGTCGTCCAGCCGGCCGCGCAGGCCGCCGGCGCGCGATCGCTGCCCACGCAGGAGCGAAACGCGGCGAACGCGCGTCGATACGTGTCGAACGCCTCGCGGGTCATCGGGGCGCCGTGACCCGGCACCACGAGAGTGAACGGCGTCGCCCACACGGCATCGAGCGCGGCCTGCCAGCGCGCGGGGCAGGCCGTTTCGAAGAACGGCGCCGGCAGCGTCACCAGATCGCCGATGACCGCCACTCGTGTCGCCTCGTCGTAGATCCAGAGATCGGCGTCGGTGACGGCATCATCGGCCACGTGCACGGACAACGCGCGGCCCGCCAGCCGCTGCGCGCCCGTGGCGGCGATGGCCACCTCCGGGCGGAGCGCCTGCGGCGTCTCCATCGTGCGAAGGAACAGCGCCGTTTCCTCTCCACGCGTCGGCGGCGCCTTTGGATCGGGCGCCTGCGCGCGGGCCGACGCCAGGCTGCGCGCGATGAATCCGCCAGGCGCCAGGGCGCGGTCCACCGCATTCGTCGTGTAGACGCGCGCGTCCGGATGGGCCGCCTTCAGCCGCTGGTTGCCGCTCGAGTGATCGAGATGCCAGTGGGTGTTGACGATGGCGCCGATCGGCTGCCGCCGCGCCGCGGCGAACGCGAGGATGGCGTCGCTGTGCCAGAGGTGACGGCCGGTGTCCACGACCACGAGCCCCGCGGGTGCCATGAACACCACGGTGTTCCCGTCGGGGCCGCGGTCGGGCAACATGGCGCCTGGAATGAGGTAGGTGCCGTCGGCGATGACGCGAGGCACGGGCGGCACGGGCGTCGCCGCGGGCGACTGTGTCAGAGCCAGGGCAACGACGAGCGCGACGCTCCGCATGGCGTGAGCCTAGCAGCGTCGCGCGCCGGCGCGCCCCGGCCTGGCAAATCCTCGGGGGCTGATGGTGTGACGGGCGCCGGGGCGCCGGCGTGAATCAGGCGCCGGCCGCCGGCGTCCACGCCTCGACGAACACCTTGATCTTGAGCGCCACGTCGTAGTCGTCGAGGCTCGTGAAGGTCACCGCGTTCTCGTCGCGCGCGGCATCGAAGGCGCCGCCGGTGAAGCTGCCGCCGGCATCGTGCGGCGTGCCGCCGGCGAACGAGAACTGGATGTAGCCATCGAACGCACCCGGCTTCTTCACGTCGATGGCCGAGATGTGGCGGATGAGGATGGCCTTGTCGCGGCGTTCTGCCAGATGTTCCTGCACGATGCGGATGCTGTCGCGGGCAACGAACAGGCTCTTGCCGTGACCGCCGTGGAGCACGAGGCTCATGGTGCGCTTCCTCCTGGTCGGCGGCCCATCCGGCGCCGCCTCGTCCGTATTGTGGACGATTTCCGCGGGTCTAGGTGCGGCCCGTGCGTCCGGCGAGGCTGGCGACCGTGGCGACGAGTTCGGCCGGATCCACCGGCTTGGCCAGATGCGTCTGGAAACCGGAGAGCAGCGCCCGCTTGCGATCTTCGAGGCGGGCGAGCGCGGTAAGCGCGGCCGCCGGCACCGTGCGCAGCGGCGGCGGCATGCGCCGCACGGCCTGGATGAAGTCGTAGCCGTCGCGCTCGGGCATGCCCACATCGCTCACGACCACGTCGGGCACGAGGCCGTTTTCGAGGAGCGTCTGCGCGTCGGAGGCCGACCCGGCGGCGGTCACCGCCGCGCCGGCATCCTCGAGCAGCCGGGTGACGACATCGCGGGCATCCTCTTCGTCGTCGAGCACGAGCACGCGCAGGCCGGCGAGCGAGGTGGTGAGGAGCGGCTCGCCCGAGGGCTGATCGACGTGCGAGTCGTGCTGCGACGAGGCGAGCGCCAGCGGCAGGCGCACGGTGAAGGTGGCGCCGGCCTGCTCGCCGTCGCTGGCCGCTTCCACCGAGCCGCCGTGCAGCTCCACGAGGCTCTTCACGATCGAGAGGCCCAGCCCGAGCCCGCCGTGACGCCGCGTGGTCGAGGCATCCCCCTGGCGGAAGCGATCGAAGACGTGCTCGACGAGATCGGACGGGATACCGGCGCCGGTGTCGCTCACCTGCACGTGCACCTGGCTGTTGACCTTGCGCAGCGTCACCTGCACCTGGCCGCCGCGCGGCGTGAACT
>CADEFD010000173.1 GCA_902826515.1 uncultured Acidobacteriota bacterium | reverse complement strand
AGCACGCCGGCGATGCCGCCGGCGACGGCCCCCTGACCCGCCGCGGCACCCGTGCCTGCGGCGCCGGGCGCCGCCAGCCAGCCGGTGACGCCGCCGAGCAGCGTACCCACGACGGGGAACCACCACGCCTGTTGATCGACCGGCAGGAAATGGCCGATGACGACCATCGCCACCTGGAGCGCCGTGCCGATGCCAGTACTACGCATGAGGGGAGCAGCCATTCCGGAACCTCCTACTTGAACTTCGACCAGTCAACGGGACCTGAGATGAACCGCTGGCGCAGTTGCGCCAGCAGCTGCGCGTTGCCCTTTGCGAGATAGTCGTAGGCGGCATCCCACTCCGCGCCGGTCTGCCACCCGGTCTGCCGCAGCGTGACGCGGGTGGCCGCCGGTCCGGCGGCGGTGAACCGGAACGCCGCGGTCGTGCGGGCGGCGCGCACGGCTGGAAACTGTTCGGGCGCCAGGGCCCGCATCACGATCTCCTGGCGCGGCACGAACGAGAGAATCGTGCCGCCCCCCGTGGCCGTCGGCGTGTACTGCACGAGCCAGTCGCCACCTGCCCGCAGATCCACCCGCACATCCCTCCAGAGCCACGTCTGCAGACCGGCCTGCGTCGTGAACGCGGCCCAGACGTCGTCGAGGGGCGCCGGCACCGTCACCTCGAACTGCAGCACCTTTTCGGGGGCGGCGAGTCGCTCGACGGTGACGGGCGAGGTCTGGAGGGCGAGCAGCGCCACCAGTGGCATCAGCAGGACAGGCGTCATCGGCGAGTGACCTTTCGGGCAGGCCGGCGTGCGGGCCGGCGGGTGGACGCGCGGGGCAGCGTGGCCAGGTACGCCGCAAGCTGGCGCACACAGGTGTCGAACGGCTCGATGGCGCGGTAGGCCCGCGCCTGCATCACCGCCCCCTCCATCACCGTCAGCACGAACGTGGCGACGGCGTCTGGTTCGGCGATGCCTTCCCGGGTGAGGGCATCGGCGACGGCGTGTTTCCAGCCGTCGAAGTTCCGGGCGATGCGGTCGTGCGCCGGCGTGTTCTCCGGATCGATCTCGAGCGCGAGGCGCCCGAGGGGGCAGCCGTAGGTGCAGCCGGTGTCCAGGAGGCGCGCCCGGTACGACCCGAGCAGTCCGAGGACCTCGTCGAGCGGCCGGCGCGCCGCGGCGCGCACGGGGGCGATGAGGTGAGGCTCGAGCGCGTCCAGGTAGGTGTCGAGCACGGTGCGGAGCAGCGCGTCCTTGCTGTCGAAGAAGTGATAGAAGCTGCCGCTGTTGGCGCGGGCCCGGCGCAGAATCTCCGCCAGGCCGGTGGCCGCGTAGCCACGCTCCCAGAAAAGGTATCGCGCGGCCTCGACGAGACGGGTGCGGGTATCGGCGGAGGGGCGCGTCACTTGATTGGTCATTCAAGTAACACGTGGTTCGCCGCCAGGTCAACGGTTGGGCCGCGATTGGCGGGGGCCGGCGTGGGGACGAGCCACGCGACGCCTACGGCACCGTGCAGATGAACGTGCCGCGTGCGAGGCCGTCCCACGCCACCCCGGCCGGGACGGTCCCGACGAGGGACGCGCGCAGGGCATGCGCGGCGGCGCGCCGGTCCGGATGGCGCACGCCGTCCTCGCACAGCGTCTGCGCGGCCCAGGCCACCGTGTCGGCCTGATCCTGCGGGGACAGTCGGGCGAGGTGCGCGAAGCCGTCGCGCTGGGTGTCGGGCGCGAGCGTGAGCAGATAGAAGGCCACCGCGCCCAGACGCCGGGCCTGTTCGTAGGTGGCGTTACCGGCCAGTCCGTGCGCCATGTCGGCGCCAAGCGCCAGCACGCGCGCCCTGGCGCGCGGGTCCCGCTGGCGGGCGAGGGCGTGGACGGCGGCGTCGATCGCGCCGTCCGGCAGCGTCTCGTCGAGCGAGGCCACCAGCCGATCGCGCGCCTCCGGATGGTCGAATTCGCCGAGCAGTCGCAGCCGGTCGTCACCCGCGGCGGTCCGCGCGGCGCTGGCGTCGAGCACTGGAAGGAGCGCCGCGAACGGCGCGGCCAGCGCGGGCTCCGGTCCGCCGGCCACGAATGCGGCCCACCGCACCAGCCGCCACACGTCGGGATCGGCGGGCGCGGCCGCGATCGCACGCGCGAGCAGCGGCACGACGCGCGGATCGCGCACGGCGGCGAGCGCCGCCAGTCCGCAGCGGGCATCCGTGGGTGCGCCGGCAGCGAGGGCGAGGAGCGCCGCGCGCCCGGGCTCGCCGAGCGACGCGACGAGGGCGGCGAGCTCGCGCGGCGGTCCATCCACAGCGGCGCAGACGCGCCCGCGTGTGTCCTGCGCGAAGGCCTGCGGGCCCGCCACCACCGCCGCCACGACCACGAACGACGAGATCCAGCCGAAGGCGCGTGTCACGGCGCCGCGGATGATACACCGCGGGCCGGCGCGGCGCGACCGTCTCAGATCCGCACGAAGTCGTGGCCCCGCAGCGGAATCGTGAGCACCGGGCACGGCGCCTTGCGCACGACGTTCTCGGCCACGCTGCCGATGAGCAGGTGGGCCATGGCGCCGCGGCCGTGCGTGCCCATCACGATGAGGTCGATGTTCGCCTCCCGCGCGTAGCTGACGATCGAGGCAAACGGCGCGCCGCGCACGGTGATGAGCCGCGCCCGGTAGCGCGCCACCTCGTCGCGCGTCAGGAGCGACGCCAGTTCGGCGTCGGCGCGGGCGTGGGCCTCCGCCTCGATGGCGGGCGTCGGCACCATCGCCATCTCGGCGGCGAAATACTGCGCCGCCGCCACGTCGAGCACGTGCAGCACGTGGAGCTCCGCGCCGAACACGTCGGCCAGCGGCAGCGCGTATTTGAGCGCCGCCGCCGACGCGTCGCTGAAGTCGGTGGGCACGAGAATCCGCGTCAGGGCAATCGTCGACATGGTCAGGCTCCCGCGGCCGGCGGCCGCACCGTGAGCACCGGGCACGCGGCGTGGCGCACCACGTGATTGGCCGTCGAACCGAACATCAGCAGGTCGAGGGCGCCGCGTCCCTGCACGCCCATCACGAGCAGGTCCGGTGCTTCCTGGGCCGCCACTTCGAGAATCTGCTGCGCCGGATGCCCGTAGACCAGCCGCTCGTGCACGTTGCAGCGGACGCGCACATCGGCCGCGACGGCCGCGTCGAGCACCTCGCGGGCGTGTTCGTCGCGCGCGGCGCGGAACGCCGCGAAGCCGGGCCCCGTGAAGTCGCCGCCGTAGGGCAGCGACTCGACCACCGAGACCAGCGTCAGCCGGGCACCGGTGCGTTCGGCGAGGGAGACCGCGTAGGCCACGCCGCTGGCGGAGGCGGCCGAGCCGTCGTGGGCGCACAGCACATGGCCGATCCGTTCGGTGGCGTGCGCTTCCGCGAGCGCCGCATGCGGCACGGCCAGCACCGCGCACGTCGCTTTGCGCAGGACCTTCTCCGCCACCGAGCCGAGCACCACGCGTTCCATCCCGCCGCGACCGTGCGTGCCGATCACGATGAGGTCGGCTCCCCAGTCGCGCGCGGCGTCGAGCGTTTCGTGCACGGCGCTGCCGTCCCGCAGTTCGACGTCCACCGTGAGCCCCGGCCGCCGCACACGCGCGGCCTCGGCCTCGAGCGCCTGCCGGCCCTGCACGCGCTGCGACTCGTACAGCTGCCCGTTGCCGGGCACGTCGCCGAACGGCGCCACGATCGGGAACGGCGTGAGCACGTGGAGGATTCGGATCGCCGAGCCGTAGGAGGCGGCGAGCGCCGCCGCGTACGAGAGGGCGGCCGTCGAGAACTCCGAGAAGTCGGTCGGGCAGAGCACCCGGGCGAAGGCAGGACGAGGGGACGCAGTCATGAGACCCTCCGGCAGCGCGGCACGGCACGATGTCCCGCGGCTGCTCTCATCATCCGCAAACGGCGTGCCTCCGCGCACGACCGATTGCGGGCGTGATTCGGGGCGCCCGCCGGCGCGGCCGGTGCGCGGACGGCACGCCGTGTGCTGGTTCTTCCGGCGCGCACGGAATTCTCCCCGCCGCAAGCGCCTGCGGCCGAGCCGGCGACGCCGCTGCCGCCGTGCGTCGGAACGCTGGCGCCGGTGGCACGACTTTGGATACATATGGGGTACGGCGCGGGGACCGGGGTGTCAGCGCGCGCCGGCCCACCCGGAGTGGGGCATCCATGCTGCCAGTTGATGTCGTCTTCCTCCATGTGCGGCGCAGTGCCGCCGCTGAAACCAATATCCGCGCCCGCGCCGAAGAACTCGCGGCGCTGTTTCCCTCGATCACGCGCTGCCGGGTGCTCGTCGAGGTGCCTGCCCGTCATCACTCCACCGGCAAACGGTTTCGCGTGCGGATCGAACTGGCGATGCTGCGCCGGGAAGACATCGTGGTCGAACGTGGCCCCGCCGGCCGCGGTCCGGTGCCGGACGACGACAAGCCGGCGCGTCACAAGGCCGACGAAGTGGACGGCGCTTTCACCGACATCGGCGTCGTGGTGCACGGAGCATTCGACGCGGCCAGGAAGCGGCTGCAGACGATCGAACAGCGGCGTCGTGCCACGGCCCGCGCCCGTGCGATCAAGGCCAAGGCCAAGACGGAGCGGTCGGTGCGCGCGCGGCGCGGCGCCGACGACTGACGGGCGCAAAGCCGGACCGGTGCGGAAGGCTCCGCGCCGGTCCGCTCATTCCTTCCGGCGTGGCGCCGCCGGTCGGTGCGCAGATCCCGCCAGGAAGACTCGACGTGCTGGCACCACCGTTGCTGCCTCTGAGTACCGGAGGTTGTCATGCGCTCCGCGAAGCCCTACACCAACGCCACGTTCACCCATCGCGTCGACCATGAGGCAGGGCGGCATCGGCCGGCACGCGCGCCCACCGAGCCGCGCGTCTGCGGCACCTGCGGCGCTGTCTACCGCGGACGGCGGTGGGTGCGCGCGGTGCCCGGCCCCGCGCCGGTCTCGAGCAGCGGCGCCGCCGCCGCGGTCACGACGTGCCCTGGCTGCCGCCGCGTCGCCGAACACGCCGCGCGCGGATTCCTGTATCTCTCCGGGGCGTTCGTCGACGCGCACCGCGACGAGATCGAGCGCCTCGTGAAGGCGGAAGCCCGTCGAACGCTCGACGACAACCCCACGGCGCGCATCATCGCGTGGGAGGCGATGCCCGCCGGGCCGCTCGTCGTCACGACCACCACCGAGCACCTGGCCGAGCGTCTCGGGCACGCCCTCGAGAAAGCCTACGACGGCGACGTGCGCTTCGACTTCTCGCACGAGAACAAGCTCGCGCGGGTGTACTGGCACCGCGACTGACGCCGCGCCAGGCGAGTGCGCGGGGCTTCGGGGCACGGCTCAGACGTGCGACGTGGTGACATCGTGCGTGCGGCGGCCGGCCTCGAGCGCCGTGAGCACGAGGTCGGCGGTGACGGGTGCGCGGCGGAAGACGTCGTCGCCCACCGCATCGGCAATCGCCGCGAGGACGGCGCCGAAGCCGGCGCCCACGGGCGGCTCGCCGACGCCGCGCGCGCCCACGGGCGTGTCGGGATCGGCGAGATCGAGGGCCGCGGAATGCAGGCCGTCGGCCGGCACGTCCATGATCGTGAGTGGCTTCGTGTGGTGGAAGCGCCTGGCCAGCGCCACGCCGTACTGCTGGTCGTAGACGGACTTCTGGCAAAGCGCGTGGCCGATGCCGAGGCAGCTCCCGCCGAGGATCTGGCCGCCCAGGCTGCGCGGATTCACCACCGTGCCCACGTCGGCGACGGCCGTGTATTCGATGAGCGTCACGGCGCCCGTTTCCACGTCCACTTCAACTTCGGCGAAGCCCACCACGTAGGAGTGCGTGTCGCCGTCGTGGGGATAGGTGTCTTTCGCCACGCCCATCAGACCCTGCCCGGCGAGCGCCGTCGCCGAGGCGCGCGTCATCGCGTGGATGTCGCCCGGCAGCTCGTGGCCGTCGAATCGCCCGCCGCGGGCGATCGCCTTCGTGGCCGCATCCGCGAACGACAGCCCGCGCCCGCCGGGACCGACGACGCGTCCGTCGACCACGCGGTAGCTCGCGGCCGAGCCGCCGAGTTCGAGCGCGCCGATCTCCTGGAGCTTGCGCACGGCGTCGTGCGCGGCGGCGTGATTGGCGCGCGACATCGCGTGGATCGTCTGGCTGCCGTCGGACGTGCACGTCCACGGCACGTGTTTGCTCGTGTCGCCCCAGGTCACGACCACGTCGTCCCACGCCATGCCGAGGATGTCGGCGGCGACGCGCGCGGTGTCGATGACCGAGTGGGTGCCGAGATTGCCGGCGCCCGACTGCACGTAGAGCTTGCCGTCCGGTTTCAGCAGCAGCAGGCCGTCGTAGTTCACCGAGTAGCCGCCGATGAACGGGCTCACCGCCACGCCGATGCCGCGCGCCTTGGCGCCGCGGCGCACGCGGCTGCGCGTCTTGCGCTCGTCCCAGTTGAAGAGGGCGGCGCCGCGATCGAGCGCTTCGGTCACGAACGCGCTCGTGACGTACCCGCGCGTGCCGTCGGCACGGGCCGGGCCGAGGTGCGCCCTGCCGGCCGGCGCGTTGATGCGGTGCAGCGCCACGCTGTCGATGCCGAGCTGGCGCGCCGCCTTGGCCAGAATCGGCTCCATGATGGCGTTCTGCTGCATGCCGCCTGGTGATCGCTGGGAGGTGCGCGGCGGTGTGTTCGTGAGCACCGAGAGGCCGCTGAAGCGCATGGCGAGCGGCTGGTAGGCCAGCGAGCAGATGCCGGGCGCCGAGACGAGGTCGTATTGGTCCTCGTACGGGCCGGCGTCCTGCACGATGAACATCTCGACGGCGAGCAGCCGGCCGTCCTTCGCGAAGCCCGCCTTCACGCGCCCGAGGAGGTTCGGCCGCGTGCGGCCGATGTAGTGCTCTTCCTCGCGGGTGATGCGCATCATCACGGGCGCGTTGGCCTTCTTTGCCAGCAGCGCCGGAATGGCCATCGAGTGCGCGCCGGGAATCTTGCTGCCGAAACCGCCGCCGGTGTACTCGCTGACGATGACCACCTTGTCTTCGGGCACGCCCACCCAGCGGGCCACCGGGCCCACCGTCTGCGCCACGCTCTGCGTCGAGCCGTGCAGGTAGAGCGTGCCGTTGCGCCACCACGCCATCGCGGAGCGCGTCTCGAGCGGCTGGTGATGTGTGGCCGGGGTGTGGAACGTCTCGTCGAGGACGAGCGCCGCCGTCGCAAAGCCGGCATCGACGTCGCCGTACGACCACGTGGTGCCGTGCGATCCGGTGGGCAGCGTGCCCTCGGGCGTGCTGCTGAAGACCTCGGCCGGCCATTTCACGGTCGTGAGCTTGCCGTCCACGAAGGCATTGCCCTCGAGCCGCGCGTTGGCGCCGTCGGGCCGCAGGCTTTTCAGCGGATCGACCACGAAGGGCAGCGGCTCGAGGTCGAGTTCGACGAGTTCGAGCGCCGCCGCCGCCGTGGCTTCGTCCACCGCGGCGATGGCCAGAATCGGCTCACCCTGGTACACCGGTTCCATCGTGAGCGCGCGCTCCGGCGGTAACCCGCCCTCGGGCGCCTTCACGGCGGGCAGGTCGTCGGCCGTGAGCACGGCCTTGACGCCCGGCAGTGCCAGGGCGGCGGCGGTGTCGATGGCGCGCACGCGGCAGTGCGGCATCGGGCTCAGCAGCAGCTTGCAGAAGAGCATGCCGTCCACGCGGAAGTCCTCCGCGTAACGCGCGCGTCCCGTCACCTTGGCGATGAGATCGGGGGTGGTGTAGTTGCGGCCGACGAGCTTGGGATTCGCCATGCGGCCAAGCTTACGCCGTGTCCGTCCGGGCGGGACAGCGTGGACTTTCCCCCGGTCGGCGCGCCCAGGCCGCCGGCCCTCTGCCGAATGCACGCCCAACGCCTGCCGCCGCCTGGCACGAGTTTGGGACTGACGGCCCGTGGAGGGGGCGATGCGTCGTGTCGGCGCCAACAGGGTCCGCTTCAAAGCCGCCGCGCTGCCCGTTCAGCGCGGCGCGTCCCTTCCAGCGGCCGGGGCGCGGAAGGGTGTACCAGTTCAGCCTGACCCCGGGCTTTTGAGGACGTCATGACACACAACCGATTCGGCGCGATGGCGGCACTGCTCACGGTCACCCTGGCGATCCCGGCAGCGGCGCAGGATGCCTCGCAGGACGGCCGCGCGACGTCACTGGCGGTCACGGCTGGACTCTCGAGAGCCAGCGATGCCACGCAGTTCGCACTGGGCGGCGATGCGCTGTTCGAGCTGACCGCACACTTCGCCCTGCAGGGCGCGGGGCGCTGGATGGACCGAGGGGCGCATCCTGATGCCTTCGCGGCGGAACTGTCGGCGCTGGTCGGCCTGGCGGGGACCCGCGACACGATGGTGCCGTACGTCACGGCTGGTGTGGGCTTCCAGCGTCGCACGTTCGACGTGTCAGACGCGTCGGTGCCGGCGTTCTACCGCCGGCGGCTCGGTGTGGCCACCGGCCGGCTCGGCGTCCGTGAGACCTTCACCGACCCGACGCTCGTCGTCGGCACCGGCATCGACTTCGCACTGTCACGGACGTTCACCGCGCGGCCCGACGTGCGGGCGGTGTTCGTGCTGCGCGATGGGCGGCACGAGACGGTGCTGCTGGCCACGGTCAGCCTCGGCTATCGCTTCGAGCACAAGCCGGTGACACCGTCCCGCCGGTGACGCGCCGGCCGTCTACTTCCGTGGGGAGCGGTCGAGCAGCGCGGCGGCGCGGGTGACCCGGGCCGTGTTCTCGTCGGCCTTCGCCACGAGCAGGGCCAGCTGCGCCTGCGCGCGCACCCAGTCGCCGGCTTCGGCCGCTTCGGTCACGCCGGGCAGGCTCATCGCGGCGTAGGTGTAACGCGGCGCGTAGAGCAGGTGCTTGAACCACGCGCGTCCGGGAATGCCGGGGTCGTGCAGCCAGGTGCGCTCGAAGGCGAGCAGCTCGCGGTTCACGGCGTCGGCCGTCTCGCGTCGCACGGGGCCGGCGGCCAGCACGAGCGCCATCCGCGAAGAGAGCGTGGCGCCTGCCGTGGTCAGGCGTCCGACGGCGGCGAGGAGCGGCGCGGTGTCGAGGCGCGTCTCGGCCTGTGGAATCTTCCGGAGCTCGGTGATGAAGCCGTCGATGGCGCCGGCGTAGGTGGGGACGTCGAAGGGCAGCAGCTCGGCGTTCGCGAAGCGCAGGGCCATCGTGCCCCAGAGCTGGGCCATGAGCTGTGCGTACTTGAAGCCGGGGTCGCCGATGGTCGCCACCCAGTGGTGGCTGTCGTAGGCGGAGTGGTAGACGCCGTAGGGCCCATTGAAGCTCATGTCCACGACCGGCACGCCGACGTGGTTGATGAAGACCGTGTGGTCCGATCCGCTGCCGATGCGCGTGACCACGAGCTCGCCATCCTTGCGGGCGCCCGACGTGATGCTGCCGCCGCCGCTGCCGGCCTTGCGCCAGGCGTCGTAGAGCGAGCCGCCGGCCGGACTCGTGAGGTCGCGCGTGATGTCGACGATGGCCGGGGCGAGCGTGCCCACGGCCGAGAGTTCGAGATTCGGGCCGGAGGCGGCCGAATCCACGTTGAGATAGGCCACGGCCTTCTGCCGCAGCTCGTCGCGGAACTGCTCGCCCCATTCGGTCGAGCCGGTGAGCGTGACTTCCTCGCCGTCCCATGCCCCGAAGACAAGTGTGCGCTTCGGCCGCACGCCGCTCTTCGCAAGGGCGCCGAGCGCCTTCGTCAGCTCCAGCATCGTGGCCGTGCCGCTCGATGGATCGACGCCGCCGAAGACCCACGCATCGTGGTGGTTGCCGAGCACGACCCATTCGTCGGGCCGTTCGCTGCCGGTGATGCGGCCCTCCACGACGTAGTTCGGCTGCACGTCGGTCTGCATGTCGATGCGCACGTGCAGGCGCGCGTCGGCGCCGCCGAGCCGGTAGTCGATCGGCAGGCCACCCTTCCAGGCGGCGGGCGCCATCGGTCCGCCGAGCGCCGCGAGAATCGGCTGGATGTCCTGGTGCGACATCGGCAGCGCCATGATCTTCGGCACCGACACGGCCTCGCTCACGGGGATACGCCGTGCGCCGTCCACCGACGCCCAGCCCGGCGTGAGCGGATCGCCCGGCACGATGTAGTCGTAGGCGATGCCGCCGCGCTGCAGGTGACTCGCGGGCCCCCAGGGGCCTTTCGGGTACACGGCCCCCTGACCATAGCCGTCTTCTTTCGGGTCGGAGTAGACGATCATCGCCGCCGCGCCTTCGCGTTCGGCCGTCAGCGCCTTGAAGCCCCGGTAGCTGTACGGGTTCGAATAGCGGACGATGACGATCTTGCCCTTCGGATCGATGCCCTGCCGGCGCAGCTCGTCGTAGTCGGACGGATTGCCGGAGTTGGCGTAGACGACGGGCGCCGTCACGTCGCCGGAGGCCGAGAACGACGTCCACGCGCCGCTGATGCCGGGCTGCGCGGTATCGGGATCCTCGGGGATGGGCGCTTCGCGCAGCGTCGGCGTGTAGCGCGTGGGGGCCACCATCTCCACGGCGATGGCGCGCGGATTCGACGACAACACGTCGTAGCGGTGGATCGTGACCGTGTCGAGGCCCTGCGTCTTCCACGAGGCGGCGATGAACTCGGCGATCTCCTTCGTGCGCGGCGAGGTCGCCACATGCGGGCTCTTCGTGAGTTCGCGATGCCAGGCGCGGATGGCGTCGGCCGACGGCAGCGAGCGGAAGCGCGTCTCCACGTCGCGCTGGGCCGTCGTGCCGGCCAGCGTATAGCCGCGCATCGCGGCCGGTGGGGTCTGCGGCGCCGGCTGCGCCGTCAGGCCGGCGACGGCGGTCAGGGCGAGGAGCGCGCAGCAGGCAGCGCGTGTGGTCGCGCCCGCGAACAGCGAAATCATGAGGGGCCTCCGTGCGTGGATGAACGGCGGTGCAGGAACCAGCCGAGGCCCACGGGCGCGGCGACGCCGGCGAGCAGCTTGAGTTCGAAGACGACCACGCTCTCGACATCGGCGGTCGGCAGAAATGCGACGACGAGACCGATGCTGGTCGTGGCAAAGCCGATCCAGCCGGCAGCGCGGGCCCAGGCAGCGATGCCCGGGGTCTTTGCGAGCGTGAGGAAGAGATAGGTGAAGGGGATCATCTGGATGACGACCGCCGACTTGAGCAGCACCTGATACGCCTCGTTCA
>CADEFD010000172.1 GCA_902826515.1 uncultured Acidobacteriota bacterium | reverse complement strand
TCGCGCGCGGCAGCCGGGCCACGGCGCGCACGGCATCGGCCAGCGGCTGCTCGCCGACGAGCGGAATCGTATCCACCGAGATCCGTTCGCCGCGGATGTTGTGGCGATCGGCCTCGGAAATGGCGCCGATGGCGACCTGCCCCACCTGGGCGCCACCGCCCATGATGATGATGCGTTTGCCATAGATCGCCTGGAGGGTGCCGACGACCTGCACGGTGCGGACGATCGGCAGCGCCGTCATCTCGGCCACGAGCGGCTCGGCGCCGCTTGCGAGATCCACCTCGAAGTACACACGCGCTTCGTCGCCGCCGGCGTTGATGATCTCGACCGAGGCGATGTCGCCATTGAAACGCGCGATGACGCCGGTGAGCTGGAAGAGCACGCCGGGACCGGGGTCCGCGTGCACCATGAGTCCGATGCGTTCAGCCATGTGGGTGGGAGCCGTTGGCTGAATTATCTGCGAACGGCTGTGCGTCCGCGAACAAGTAGCCGCGGCCCGGTGCTCCTCACGCCAGGCGGGCGGCGGCGTGGGCCCTCCGGAGCAGGCCGCGCATGCGTGAGACGGCCAACGATGAGGCGGCGCCGAAGTCCGCGTGGGGTGTTCAGGCGCCGTGGCGACCCGGCTCGGGTCGCGCAGCATCGCCCGGGGCCCCGCGCTTCCGCCGACACCTCGCCCCCGAAATCGTTGGCCGGCCTGCGCAGGCGGGACCGCGACGACGCCCGCCTGGCGAGAGCAGCGCTCAGCCCTTCGCGTCCTTCGCCGCCTTCTCCGCATCCTTCACCGCGCGACTCGTGCGCAGGTAGTGCGGACTGAACTGCAGCCCGTAGGGCGAGGCCACCTTGTGCTCGCCCTTCTCCTTGAAGAACGCCGCGATCGACGCCGAGAACCCCTTCTGCTCCTCGGCCGTGCCGTCCACGAGATTGATGTCTTCGCGCGGCACGAAGGCCACCTGGCCGATCGGCAGCGTGTGGCTGAGGCTCATGCCTTCACCCGGCTGCAGCACGTAGCGGAACTCGGTCTGGTGCGCGAACCAGTCGGTTTCGACGCGCACGACCAGCATCGGCGCGACCGGCCGCTCGATCATGTTGAAGATCGGCGTGTAGACCGAATCCCACCCGGCCGGCGTCTGGAAGTTGGTGGCGCCGCAGAGCGAGATGGCGCCGGGCGGCGTGCCCAGATCCTCGGGCACGATGAACGCCTTGGCCATGTTGATGGCGTTCTGGTCGGTGAGCTCCGGCTTCTTGAACTCGACGAACTCGCTTATGGCGCCGATGCCGCCCATCGCGAGCTGGAAGGCCACCGTGAAGACCTTGTCCCACTTGGCGCCGCCCGCCGCCAGGAAGAAGCTCACGAGATACCGGCCCTCGCCTTCGTAGGCGATGTGCGCGGCTTCGTTCGGTTCGAGCGGCGGGAAGACGAGGAAGCCCAGTGCGCTGCCGGCCTCGAGCACCGGGCAGTGGCGCGCGTGCTGCGGCAGGAGCGGGCGCTGGCCCTCGCGGCGCGGACGCTGGCCCACGCCGGGGCGCCCAGAGTTGGAGAAGATGCGGACGTCCATACGCGTTCGTATGGTACGCCGCCTCGCGGCGATTGCGGTGCGCCTGCTGCCTACGGGACCACGAGCGTGACCTGGTTCGACAGGCCGCTCGTGCCGAGCGCGTTCGACGCGGTCATCCGCAGGTAGTAGGTGCCGGCCGGCACGCCGCCGAACGCAACCGACGTCCCGGTGAGCGGCACCGTCGCAATCGGCGTGCCTCCCGGAGTCAGCGACGCGTACAGCGTGTAGGACGCGGGCGTTCCACCGCCACCGGCGCTCCAGGACAGGCTGACGACCCCGCCAGCGACTCCCGGCGTGTTGAGCACGGGCGTGCCCGGCGCGCTCGGTCCCGCCACATCGAGGGTGACTTCGTTGCTCGCGAACGTGCTGTTGCCGCCACTGTTCCTGGCGTAGACGCGCGCGTAGTATCGACCGGGCGGCACCCCCGGTACGACCACCGACGTGGCGGGTGCCGCGACCGGCAGACTCACGAGGGGCGTGGCGAAGCCCGGGGTCGTCGATGCAATCAGCACGTACTCACCCACCGGACCGCCGGCCGCCGGGGCCGACCACTGGAACGTCACCGTGCTGCCCGCCACACCCACCGTCAGGCTGGTGGGGTTGTTCGGCACGGCCGGCACGGCCGGCACGGTCACCGGCACGACACTGGACTCCGGTCCCGCGCCAGTGCTGTTGGTTCCGACGACGCTCAGGTAGAACACGCCATTCGGTGCGCTGACGCCGAAACTCGTCACACCGCCGAGCGGGACGGTCGTGTAGACCGGACCGCCGTTTGCGAGCCGCACGACCAGTGTGTAACCCGTGGCGCCCGGTGCGGGGCTCCACGACAGACTGAGCGCGTTGCCGTTGACCTGCGCCGTGACGCCCGTGGGCGCGGCGGGTACGCCACCACCACCCTGCAACACCAACCGTGCCGCGTTGACGTTGATGAGCGGATGCGCCGCGCCTCCGGAGGAACGCAGATCGGAGATGGACGTTCCCGTGGCCTGCAGTGCGCTCAGCACCTGGGTCACGGTGGCCGACGGTACGGCCTGCCTCAGGATCGCCCACGCGCCGGCCACATGGGGTGCGGCCATCGAGGTGCCCTGTTTGCTTGCGAAGGCATTCCCCGGCACCGACGAGACAATGCTGCCGCCCGGCGCATACAGCGTGAGGAACGGCGCGTTGTTGCTGAAGCTCGAGACCGCCCCGTTGTCGTCGATCGAACCGATGCTGACCGCCGACGAGATGCAGGCCGGAGCAGACGTCGAGGTGCGGAATCCGTTGTTGCCGGACGCCGCCACCACCGCGACGCCGAGCGAACGCAGGTTGTCGATGGCGGCCTTGCGGCCGTTGGACGTGTTCGAGGAATCACACGTCGCCTGCGAGGTGAACTGGCCACCGCCGAGACTGACGTTCGCGGCGGCAATCTGCTGCCCGGCGCCTGCGAGGGCCGCCACACGGTTGAGGGCCAGCACCTGGTCGGAAACGTAGGACCGGGCGCACGGCGTCGGCGCTGAGCCACAGCTGGTCGAATCGTCGAAGCGCGTGAAGACCTGCATCGCCATGAGCGATGCGCCCCGGCCCACACCGGTGCCGCCGCCTGGTCCGTTGGCGCCGGCGGCAATACCAGCCACGTGGGTGCCATGTGCGCAGTCGTCGGCTGCGGTGCAGGGCACGCCGCTCCCGGTCGCCGTCGAGGCGAAGCCACCGCCCGGGCAGGTGGAGGTGCCCGTGCCGGTGCCACCGGCGTTGACGTAGCAGGCCTCGTCCGTCACCTTGCCGCTGAGAAGACCATGGGTCTTCTCCACGCCGGTGTCGAGAATCGCCACCTTCCAGCCGGCGCCGGTGTAGCCGGCCGCCCACGCCGCCGGTGCGTTGGTGATGGGCACGCTCGACAGCAAGGTGGGACTCGAGAGCTCATTCACTTCGATGCTCACGACTCCCGGCGTCGTGGCCAGCCTGTCGAGGGTGGTGCGATCGACGCGGGCGGTGAAGAACGGCAGGAAGTCGAGCGGCGTCCCTACGGTGATGCCGGCGTCGGCCGCCCGCGCCAGGACGTCGTCGGTGACACGCGCCACGGCAGCGCGCTGGTCGATCGCGGCGACACGGTCGAGCTGGCCTTCGGGCACGAAAACGGCGTTCACCCCGACGATGACGCTGAGACTCTCACCCGCAGCCGTGCGGACAGTGACGGCATCGGGAATCGGTACCCGAACCTGGCTCTGGGGAGCGACCGACAGAGCCCCGGCCACCAGCACGACAGCAAACGCCGCGACGAACTTGGACATCGAGTTACGCACCCCTGGAAGACCGCCGCACCGGGCGAGGGTGGGCGTGCCACACAATCGCGGTCAACCTGATATGCGAAATGCACGTTCAACAGGGGCCACGGAGGGACGCCCGAAAAATCTGCCAAGGCGGGCGGCCTGTTGGGTCAAGGCGCGAGTGTCCGATTTCGAGACGGCCAGGTAAGGGCGTAACGTCGCTCGCACCTGGGTGGACGTGACCTCGCGGCGCCAGCTTCCCGCGATACGGCCGTGCAGCACGATCTGGTGCGGATATTCGGCCGACGTGAACACGCCGAAGTTCCGGGCCCGCGCCGGGTCGAGCACGGCATCGCGGTGACGGTAGGCGATGAGGAACTCGTCGTAGTTCGGCAGCAGGTAGTGCGCGCCCTTCGCGCGGTCGGGCGCGGGTGGGTCGGGCAACACCGCGGCGCCCACATCCGCCAGCACGATGGCCGCGCGGGCGTCCGTGATCGTGAGCCCCGACCACCACGAGAAGTCGTGGACGGTGGCGGGCCCATGACTGCCGAAGTACCGCGTAGCCAGCGCGGCGAGTGCGGCCTCGCGCGTGAGCGGCGCCACGGCCGGCACGTGGTCGTCCACGAGTGCGTAGGTGAACTGCGTGCCACGCCGCGGACCGCTGCAGATGGCCGCCGCCAGCTCCGCATCCATCACGAGGTGGGCCAGCCGCTGCCCCGTCGCCACGATCTTCGCCCGCGCCAGGGCCGCCGAGAGCTCCGCGCGCGTCAGCTGCTGCCCGCCTTCGAGGGCGCGTTCAAAGACCTTCCGTGCGCGGGTGTACGTGCGCGCGTCGAGCTCGAGCCGCGCGTCAGACCCTTTCATCAGCGCCTTCACGCGCGGACCGGTCAGTGCGAGCATCCACCGCAGGTCGGCGGGCGACACGAAGTGCCACGTGGGCCGCAGCACGTGTGTGCGGATGATCTCCCCGGCGGCAAGGGCGCGGTCTACCGCGGCCATCGTGAGGCCGCGTGCCCGCAGGCCGAGCGCCCAGGCGGCACCCGGATAATCCTGCGCCTGCACGGCGCCGAGCCAGGCCACCACCTCGTGCGCCGACGCGCGTGTCGGGCCGGTGAGTCCCTGACGGCGGAGGCGGGTCTCGATGAGTCCGGGCATCCGCCGATCGTAGCCGGATCTCCCGGAAAGACATGGCTCGGCCAGACTTTCCTGTTCGCGCGACAAGGAGTGGATCCCGCGGTTGCGCCGGCCCGGGCGCCTGCGGATAATCAGCCGTCCGCCCATGTCGCAGTCCGGCGTCCCCCCGCCGTCCGCCGATGTCCCGCCGGTACCCATCGCCGAGCCGGGCCCCGCCGGAGGTCCGCCCGCGGTGCTCGAAGGTGTGCTGCAGGACCTGCAGGATGCCGGCCTCTCCCCGAGCGCCATCGAGCGCGCGGTCAGCTTCTGGAAGCGCTTCGGCGGCCGCCGCGCGGCGATGCTGACGCTGGCGGTGTCGCTGCCGCTCATCCGCTACGAGTACATCCCCCGGGTGCTGTCGACCACGGTCGAGACGATGGCCGAGGCGTATGGCCTGCGGCTGACGGTCCGCGACTGGGAGACGTCGTTCACCGACATCAAGATCGTGGGCCGCGACGTGGAGATCGTGACGGCCGGTCCGTATCGTGAGAAGCGGCTCTTCCGCGCCAATGCCGTGGAGTTCGACTGGAGCCTGGTGCGGGCGCTGTCCGGTGCCTACACCCGGCTCACGACCTGCTGGACGGCCGTCATCGGCCGCGAATGCACGCTGCCCGAAGAGGTGTTCCACCGCGTGTCGATCGACGGCGCCACGCTGCACCTCGAGCGTTCGCTCGCCGGCGCGTGGAACACCGAGGATGCGTTCCGGGTCGAATCGCTCGACACCTTGTCGCGCGCGGTGGCGCGGGTGCGCATCCCGGCCATCGACGGCGAGGACGTGAGCGTGTCGTGGGTCGAACATCTGCCCGGCGAATCCGGCGGCGGGCTCGTCGAGCAGCGCTTCTCGTCGATGGATTTCACGAAGGTCACGCTGTCGCTCGCCCAGCTGCAGGTGCCGGTGGACGAACGTGAGAACGGCACGCGCTTCACCTTCGACGGTCAGACGGCCGACGGCACGGTCTCGGTGGCCGGTCAGGTGAACGTGGGCCGCTGGGCCGCCGGCACGTGGGCGCCGTCGTACGACCTGACCTTTCGGCTCGTCAACGTGGGCGCCGCGACGTTCGGCCGTTTCGCCGCACCCGACGCGTCGATTCTGCCCACGGCCGGGCGGGTGGACGGGCAGATTCGGCTGGCCCGCGAGGGCGACCGGCTCACCGCCTGCACGGTGCAGGTACAGCTGCGCGACGTCACCTACGGCGCGAACCCGCGCTCGCCGTTCGCGCAGGCAGGCGGCGCCGCGCTCGAGGCGCAACTGAAACCGCTGCGCATCAACGACGTGGTCGCGCGCGACTGCACCGTGGTGGGCGGGGAACGCGTGCAGCGGGCCTCACAGACGCTGCAGACCATCGTGACCACCGGCGCTCTGCAGACCGCCCCGCCGATCGTGCGCGGCGCGGCGAACTACGACGAGTCCGCCGTCGTCGAGGGCCGCGCGCCCACGGCCGCGGAGGTCACGGCGACCGTCAGCGCCAGCCTCGGGCAGAAGTTCGGCGGCGATACTGGCGCGGCGGTGGCCCGGGCGCTGACCGCGTCGCCCAGTGGATCCGGCGGCAACGTCGTGTCTCGAGGCGCGCGCAGCGTCGGCCGCGGGATCAAGCGCCTGTTCGGCGGCGGGGACACGAAGAAGCCGAAGCCTTAACTCATCGGGTCTTCGTCGCCGCTGCCGTCGTCATCGCGCGGCCGGGTGACGGGCACGTCGAAGCTCGCGGCGTAGCGCGCGCCCTCGACCGACGCTTCCACCTCGAGCGTCCAGCGCAGCGGATGACCGGATGCTCGGGCGGCCGCATCGCGCGGAATGTCGAAGACGACGGGGATGCCCTCCGCGTGCGAACGCGGCGTGGTCACCATGTGGGCCGATTCCCACAGCAGGCGATCGTCGTCGCGATACCCCTGCCCCGCCGGATCGGCGATGCGCCGATGCTCCTGGCAGCGCAGGCACAGGCGGAAGCCGTCGGCCGCCACGAGATCGCGCGCGGTCACGATGCGTCCCGCGAGCTGCTGCCCGGCGCGCACGGTGTGCTGGTGCATGTCGAAGGACGAGGCGCCGAAGCGGCGCCCGCCCCGGCGCGACAGCAGCCAGCGTCCGAGCTGCATCGTGCCGTAGCCGGCGAGCACGAGCGGCACCGCCGAGAGGGGATTGAAGCCGGCGGCGTTGAAGTCGAGCGTGCGTGGCAGGCCGAACATCCCCATGAAGAGTGCGGCGCCGGCCAGGCACAGGACGCCCAGTTTCCACTCCACGGCGGCCTGCAGAGGGGTGGCGTCTTCGATTCGGCGCGCGGGCGTTCCGGACATCCACACCTCGTCACGCGATTCTGGCTGGCCGCGGGTGGAAGTCAAGCACACGGTGAGGCCGCCGGCCGGGCGCGGTATCCTATAGGGCCCGCCCATGTCGTTGACCGGCTCGTCCATCCCGCGCGTACGCTTTGCGCCTTCGCCCACCGGCTACCTGCACGTGGGCGGCGCGCGTACGGCGCTCTTCAACTGGCTGTACGCCCGCCGCATGGGCGGCGTGTTCGTGCTGCGCATCGAAGACACCGACATGGAGCGCTCGTCCACAGACATGGTCACGGGCATCCTCGACGGGCTCAGCTGGCTGGGCCTCGACTGGGACGAAGGTCCGGGCGTGGGCGGCCCGCACGCCCCGTATTTCCAGAGCGAACGCCTCGAACTGTACCGCGCCGCCGCGGCGGAACTCGTGACCGCGGGCCGCGCCTACTACGACTTCGGCGGGCCCTCGAAGCGCGGCGACGCCGCCGCCGAAGAAGACGGCACCTACGAACGCCGCTACGATCGCGACGCGTGCCTGGCGGTGCCGGCCGATACGGTGGCGCGGCGCGTGGCCGCCGGCGAACCTTACGCCATCCGCTTCCTCGTGCCGCCGGGTGAGACCGTGTTCGCGGACCTCGTGCACGGCGACGTGCGCTTCGACAACGCCCACATCGAAGACTTCGTGGTGCTCAGGTCCGACGGGTATCCCACCTACCACCTGTCGGTGGTCGTGGACGACATCGCCATGGCGATGACACACGTGGTGCGCGGCGACGACCACATCTCGAACACGCCGAAGCAGGTGCTGCTCTATCAGGCGTTCGGGAAGCCGGTGCCGCACTTCGCGCACGTGCCGCTCATCATGGGCGCCGACAAGAAGCGCCTCAGCAAGCGGCATGGCGCCACGTCGGTGATGGAGTACGAACGACAGGGCTACGTGCCGGAGGCGATGGTCAACTTCCTCGCCCTGCTCGGCTGGTCGCCCGGTCAGGATCTGGAACTGCTCACGAAAGACGAGCTCGTCTCACACTTCACGCTCGACGGCATCAGCACGGGCAACGCCGTGTTCAACACGGAGAAGCTCGACTGGTTCAACCATCAGTACCTGCTCAAGCGGTCGGACGACGACCTGCTCGCGCTGCTCACGCCCTGGTTCGAACGCGCCGGGCTGTGGCAGGCGGACCTGGCGAACGGGCGCCGGAGCTGGTTCGTCGAGGTACTCACGCTGCTGCGTCCGCGCGCCAAGCGCCTCGGCGAGTTCGTGGACGGCGCGCGGCCGTTCCTGGCCGCGCCCGACAGCTACGATCCGGACGGCGCCGCGCAGCATCTGTCGGCGCCCGACATCGGCGCGCATCTCACGGCGCTGCGCGACACGTTCGCCACGCTCGAGCCCTTCAGCGAAGGTCCGCTCGAGCAGACGCTCCGGGCGGTGGCCGAGCAGCGCGGCCTCAAGGCCGGCGTGCTCATCCACGCGACGCGCCTCGCCATGACGGGGCGCACGGTGAGCCCGGGGCTCTTCGAAATGCTCCGCCTCCTCGGTCGCGACCAGGTCGTGGCCCGTCTGGACCGGGTTATCCAGACCCGGTAACTCTCCAACATCTCCTCTGGCTCCAGCCAGACTTCGTGACGGCGATTGGCAGCCATCCATGGCCCCGTTGCGTCACTTTTTGCGCTTGTATGGGTGAAGATGCACGATTTGTCGAACAGTACGCAGTTGGCCCGCCCCTTGCTCTGGGAATGGGGCATGAAGAGCACTCTGCGCATCGCCGCCGCCCTGGGCGTCATCGCGCTGGGCGTGGCTCTGGCCTCGAGTCCGCTCTCCGCGCGTGAAATGACCGGGCTCGGCGGCTCGGCCCTGCGCGCCGTCTCCGGACTGACCGAACCGGGCGCGCTGCTCCTCTGGGGCACCGTGCTGGCCGGTCTGGCGCGCGTCTTCGGGCGCCGTTCGTCCTCGAACTGACAGCCGGGCTCCCCCCGGCGCTCACACCGCCGCGTCGGCATACGACGCGGCGGTTCTCTGTACGGCGGCGCTAGACCGCTTCGGGCGGCGGCGCGTGTTCGGCCTTGCCGCGCAGCGGCAGTTCGGGCAGCAGCAGGTTCAGCACGATCGAAAGCGCCATCACGAGCGACGCCAGCACGAACACCCGCTGCATGCCGGCGGCGAGGCTCGCCCGCACGATGGCCTGCACGGCCGGCGGAATCTCTGGCCGGGGCGGGCCCTGCACGATGAGCCCGTGTTCGCCGTTCATCTGCAGCGGGTTGTCCACCACGAGCCGCACGTCGGCGGGGGTGTCGGCCGGCAGGCCCGCCGCCAGCCCGTCGTGATACATGCCGAGCAGCAGCGTGCCGAAGACCGCCACGCCGATCGTGCTGCCGATGGAGCGGAAGAACTGGCTCGTGGCCGTGGCCGCGCCGAGCTGCGTGCGCGGGGCGGCGTTCTGCACGACGAGCGCGTAGACCGGCTGCGCCGCGCCGAAGCCGAAACCGGCCACCACCAGGCACCACAGGATCGCGTTGGCGCTGGCCTCTGACCCGAGCCGCGCCAGCAGGCCCATGCCCGTCGTGGCGAGCACGGCGCCGGCCACCGCGAGGACCTTGTAGCGGCCCGTGCGCGACACGATCTGGCCCGAGGTCATGCTCGCGAAGATCATGGCGAAGATCATCGGGACGAAGAGCATCCCCGAGGCCGCGGCCGTCATGCCGAGCACGCCCTGCAGGTAGAGCGGCAGGTACACGAACATCCCGAACATCGACATGCCGAGCACGAACACGCCGCACGAGGCGAGCGCGATCGTGCGGATGCGGAAGAGTGCCGGCGGCATCAGCGGCTCGGCGGCACGCCGTTCGGCCCACACGAACACGATGAACGACACGATCGCGGTGCCGAGCAGCATGCGCACCGTGGGGTTGGTCCAGCCGAGCGCCGTCACGCGGCTGAGCGCCAGCAGCAGCGGCACGATCCAGCCGGTCAGCGACACGAGCCCGAGCCAGTCGATGCGCCGGCTGCTCGCGTGCGGCTGCACGAACGGGAACGTGCGATACAGCACCACCGCCGCCAGGATGCCGAGCGGCGCGTTCACGTAGAAGGCCCAGCGCCACGACAGGTGGTCGGTGATCCAGCCGCCGGCCAGCGGGCCGACGATCGACGCCAGGCCGAACACCGCGCCGAACATCCCCTGGTAGCGTCCGCGTTCGGCCGGCGCGAAGAGGTCGCCGATGATGGTGAAGGTCAGCCCCATCACGGCCCCGCCGCCGATGCCTTGGAGCCCGCGGAAGAAGATGAGCTGATTCATGCCGTCGAGCGGAATCGGCACGTTGCCGGCCGCGCCGCACAGCCACGACGAGAGCACGAAGATGACGAGCCCGGTCATGTAGAGCCACTTGCGCCCGTACAGATCCGAGAGCTTGGCGAACACCGGCACCGAGATGGTGGAGGTGAGCAGGTAGGCCGTCGTCACCCACGGGTAGCGGTCGAACCCGTCGAGGTTCGAGACCACGCGCGGCATGGCGGTGCCCACGATGGTCTGGTCCATCGCGGCGAGGAGCAGGGTGAGCATCAGCCCTGCGACGGTGGCGAGGCGCTGGCGCGCGTCGAGGTGCGCGTAACTCGTGACCTCGGGGGCGGCAGGGCCCCGAGGCGAGGGGGCGGCGGGCATCGGGCGTGTGCAGTCATGATACCCCCCAGCCGAGCCAGGCGGCCTTGGGCGGGTTCGGCCCCCGCGCGCGTGCAAGGTGGTTGCCCCGGAGCACCGCAGTCTCTATAATCGGAAGTTCCGGTGACGCCTCACGGTCGGTGTGAGAGGCGTTGATCGGGCCTTCCTACTGGGACGTCGTTCAACGGTAGGACACCACGCTCTGGACGTGGTTATCGGGGTTCGAATCCCTGCGTCCCAGCCA
>CADEFD010000171.1 GCA_902826515.1 uncultured Acidobacteriota bacterium | reverse complement strand
TCGACCCGGGCAAGGGCTGCGAGGAGCTGCTCGAGTACTTCACGAGCTACAAGGAACAGTCGGGCGACGCCGACCTCGTGTTGATGGGCGTGAAGCTCATGCAACTGCCGGAAGTGCCGTGGGTCAAGTTCGCCGGACTGCTCTCCGAACGCGAGCGGCTCGAAGCCCTCGAAGCGGCCACGATCGTGGTCGTGCCGTCGCCGTTCGAGAGCCTGTCGCTGCTGGCGCTCGAGGCGATGGCGGTGGGCACGCCCGTGCTGGTCAACGGCCACAGCGACGTGCTCGTCGAGCACTGCCGAAAGAGCAACGCCGGGCTCTGGTACAACGACCGCGACGAGTTCGTGGAATCCGCCAAGCTGCTGCTGGCAGACGACCGCCTGCGCCGCTCGATGGGCCGCAACGGCAAGGAATACGTGAAGCGCGAGTACCGCTGGGAAGCGATCCTGGCGAAGTACGACAAGCTCATCACCGCCGTCAGGCAGCGCTGATTCGTCCGCCGCCACCGGCGCTCGCTGTGGCTGAGCCGCGTCCGGATGGACGCGGCTGCGGCTCTGCGACGCTCGAAGACGGTAGCTACTCGACGTCTGACGTCGCCGGCTCCAGCCGATCGTCGCCGTCCGGCGCGCCGGCCTTCTTCCGCCGCGGCCGGATGTCATAGCGCTTGATCATCTCGTTGAGCGTCGTCGGCTTGATGTGCAGCAGCTCGGCCGCGCGCTTCTGTACGCCGCCGGCTGCTTCGAGCGCCGATTCGATCCACTGTCGCTCGTAGGCCGCGGTGACGTCCTTGAGCGAGATGCCCTCGGGCGGCAGCGCCACCTGCGGCACCACCGTACGGGGAAGGCGGCGGACGTGCTCGGGGATCATGTCCGGCCCCATCGTGCGTCCGGGCGTGAGCACGACGGCCCGCTCGATCACGTTCTCGAGCTCGCGCACGTTGCCCGGCCAGTCGTGCTCCATCAGCAGGTCGAGCGTCTCGGGCAGCACCTCGAGCACGGGCCGTTCGTTCTCCTCCGCGTACTTCTTGAGGAAGTGCTGCACCAGCAGCGGGATGTCGCTCTTGCGGTCGCGCAGCGGCGGCAGGTGAATGGCGATGACGTGCAGCCGGTAGAACAGGTCCTCGCGGAACCGGCCCTCTTCCATCTCCTGCTTCAGATCGACGTTGGTGGCGGCGATGATCCGCACGTCCACCTTGATCGTCTCCATGCCGCCGAGGCGCATGAACTCGCGTTCCTGCATCACGCGGAGCAGTTTCGCCTGGGTCTCGCCCGAGATGTTGCCGATCTCGTCGAAGAAGATGCTGCCTTTGTCGGCCAGGTCGAACAGGCCCTTCTTCGGGTAGACGGCGCCGGTGAAGGCGCCCTTCACGTGCCCGAACAGCGTCGACTCGAGCAGATCGGGCGGCAGGTTGCCCGAGTTGACGGTGACGAACGACTTGTCGGACCGCGCCGAGTTGCTGTGAATGGCGCGCGCCACCAGTTCCTTGCCGGTGCCGCTTTCGCCGGTGATGAGGATGGTGGACCGGCTGGGCGCCGCCTGGATGATGAGGTCGAAGACCTGTTTCATCTGCGGGCTGCCGCCGATGATGTTGGCGAACTTGTGGTAGCGCGCCTGCAGGTTCTGCTTGAGCGTGAGGTTTTCGGCCACCAGGCGCCGCCGTTCGACGGCGTTGTTCAGCACGACCAGCACTTCGTCGTTCTTGAACGGCTTCGTGATGTAGTCGAAGGCGCCCTTCTTCATCGCCGTGACGGCGGTTTCCATCGACGCGAAGGCCGTAATCATCAGCACCGGCAGTTCGTCGTCGATGTCGCGGATGGCGTCGAGCACCTGCAGCCCGTCCATGCCGGGCATCATGACGTCCACGATCACGGCGTCGATGGGCGTCGAGCGCGCGACCTCGAGGCCTTCGGGGCCGGACGCCGCCAGACGCACGCGGTAGCCCTCGCGCGTCAGCAGCGTCTCGAGGATCTCGCGCATGATCTCTTCGTCGTCGATGACGAGAATCGTGCCTTGACGTCGCATGACGGTGCCGCCCTCCCGGGGCTAGTGGCTGACTTCCTGGCGCCGGGCGCGGCCGGCGTCAGAGGACGCTTCCGCGAACGACAACACGAAACGGGTGCCCTGCCCGACGGCGCTCTCGCACTGGATGGTGCCGGCGTGCTCCTGCACGATGCCGTACGAGATCGACAGGCCGAGCCCGGTGCCCTGGCCGATGCCCTTCGTGGTGAAAAAGGGATCGTAGATGCGGGCCAGATGTTCAGGCGCCACGCCGGCGCCGGTATCGCGCACGTCGGCGATGGCGCGGCCGTTCTCGAGGCGCGTGGCGATCGTGAGCCAGCCGCCGCTCGGCATGGCGTCGCGGGCGTTCAGGAACAGGTTCAGGAACACCTGCTGCAGCTTGAACTCGAAGCCGACGACCGGCACCGGGGTCGCCGAGAGCTCGCGGCGCACGCGCACGCGGCCCTTGTCGAACTGATGTTCGAGCAGCGCCAGCACGTCGGTGGCGACGGCGTTCAGATCGACCACCGTGCGTTCGCTGGCTTCCGCGTCTGCCGGCCGCGCGAGGTTGAGCAGGCCGTTCACGATCCGGGCGGCACGGAAGGTCTGCTTCTCGATCTTCTCGAGCACCTGGGTGCGCGGGTCCTCCGGGTCGGCCTGCTCGAGCAGCATCTGCGTGTAGCTCGAGATGCCGGTGAGCGGCGTATTCACCTCGTGGGCCACGCCGGCGGCGAGCAGGCCGAGCGAGGCCATGCGCTCCGACACCCGGAGCTGTTCTTCGAGCTGGGCGCGCGCGGTCACGTCTTCGAACATCACGATGGTGCCCGCCCAGTCGCGGCCGGGCATCGGCAGCAGCGGCACGGTCGTGATGTTCACGAGAAGACGCGTGGACGGGCGGCCGCCGCGCGGGTGGAGCGGCACGCGGTACTCCGTGCCGCCGTTGGTGGACATGGCGCGCGCCGAAGCCACCGCCGCCACGACGTCGGCCTCGAAGAGCGCATCGAGCGGACGGCCCACCGCTTCGCCGCGGCGCAGGCCGTAGATCCGCTCGAGGGCGTGATTCCAGCGCACGACCGCGCCGTCACCGCCGACGACGAGCAGGCCGTCGTCGAGCGATTCGAGAATGTGCTCGTTGAAAACACGCAGCCGGTCGAACTCCGCCGCCTTGAGATGCAGTTCGCGGTACAGGCGGGCGTTCTCGACGGCCGTCGCCACCTGGCCGGCCATCGCCGTGAGGAGCGCGACGTCGTCGGACGTCATCGGCTCGCCGTTCTCGCGGCGTCCGAGCGCCAGCACCGCAATCGACGAGCCCTTGGACACACAGGGCACGAAATAGAAGACGCCGGCGTCGCGCCAGTGTTCCACTTCCTCGGCCGGGAAACGCGCCGCCGCCATCGGATCGTCGAAGCGCACCACGTGGCCCTGGCTGAGGCGGGCGGCCACGGCCGAACCGCGCGGCACGATGGGCGGCGTCTCGTCGAAGCCGTCGTGGCGGATCGATTCGAAGGTGCCGAAGCCGGTGGCCGACATCAGGCAGAGCCGATCCACCACGAGCGTGTCGCGGACGCGCGACAGCAGGCGCTCGGCCAGCCGATCGAGGTCGAGGTCGGAGTTGAGTTCACGGGCGAACCCGACGAGCGCGCGTCGGTAGTCGTAACGGTCGCGGTAGAAGACGCGGTCGATGCCGGTCTGCACCGCTTCCTTGACCGGACGCGCGAGCTGCAGCACGACGATCGTGGCGAGCGCCGCGATCACCCAGCGGTGGTCGTCTTCCGATGACACGAAGTAGAGATCCGTCGTGCCGAGGATCACCATGTAGATGGCGGCGATGGCGCTCACGGCGGCGGTGTAGACGAGCAGCCGCTTAAGGATCACTTCGACGTCCATCAGGCGGTAGCGGACGATCGCCGAGGCGAAGGCCAGCGGCACGAGACCGAGCGGCACGGCGGTGAGCTGCATGGCCAGCGACGGCGTGGCGCCGAAAGCGAACGGCACGGCGTAGACCAGCAGGAACGGGCCGGAGCCGATCGCCGCGCCCCACACGATCCAGCGCAGCTGCCGGAGCGCCGTGGTCGAGCGCGCATTGGCCAGCGCCAGGCCGAAGATGGCGAGCCCGCAGAGCAGGTAGAGGCTGACGTACAGCGGCTCGAGGCGGTCGAGCACGGCAATCGTGCCGATGAGCCCGGCCGGATCGACCGAAGCGCGCAGCAGGGCGCCGGCGCGCAGGAGCCCGAGCAGCGCCGGCGGCGTGTAGAGCCAGGCCCGGCGCTGATTGGCGAGCGTGGCCAGGAAGGACGTTCGCGGCCGTTCCGGAAAGACGAGCGCGAAGTGCACGAAGAGCGGCGGCAGCAGCAGGGTGGCGATCTGGTCGGCCCAGTAGAACACCCAGTCCACGCGATCGAGCCGCCCGGTGAACGAAAAAGTGAAGACACCGTAGAAGGCGACCGACAGCCAGAAGAAGTGCAGCGTGGCCTGATCGGCAGGCCGGCGTGTGCGCACCGTGGCGCCGACGAGCAGCGAGAAGATGCCAACGGCCGCCAGCACGTAGTAGAGGCCGCCGACGCCGCGCGGAATCGGCTGCAAGGTGACCTGCGCCACGCGCCGATCGCCGAGCACGAGCAGCGTATAGACGTGGCGGGCGCCGCGCCGCGCCGCCTGCTGCAGGGCGTGGACGTCTTCGCGCGCCTCGATGCTCTGGCCATCGATCGCGAGCAGCACATCGCCCGGCCGCACGCCGGCCCGGCCGGCCGGCGAACCCGGATCGACCTCGGCGGCCACGACGCCCATCGAGCGTTGCACCCACAGGACGCCGTCTTCGACGTCGTCCTGGGTGGCGCGCTGCACGATGTTGACGAGCCCGAGCAGCAGCAGGACGGTGGCCACGACAACGGGCAACGTCGTGCTCGACCAGACCGGCCAGAGGGGGCCGGGAGAGGTCTGCGCGGGATCCTGCATGGAGGGCATCTTAGGTCGTCCGGCCGCTGTAGCCGCTGCAAACGACATACCACGATCCGGAAAGCCGAACCGCGATCAAGTCATTACAAATCAAGGGGTTATGCGACTACTCATGGCAGGCGTCCGGGCCGGGTCCAAGGGCTTGAACCCTGGTTCCAAAATACGGAAGGCCCACGGGGTGGCGTGAAGCCGCGCCGGAATCAGAAACGGACCTGAAGTCCGCCGATGAGCCGCTTCGGCGCGCGCACGACCAGCAGTTCGTCGTAGATCGACCGGTCGTCGAGCGTGGGCCGGAACAGGCTGCGGACGCCGATGAGCATCTCCCAGTTGCCGATGCCCCCCATGAAGGGCAGGCCCTGCCGGAGCTGCATGTCGAAGCGGCCGTTGGCCGGCTGGATGCCCGCCGGAGCCCCGACAAATCCCGAGTTCACCTTGTACAGGAACACGAATCGGGTCGCGGTCTGCGGCACCTCGGCATCGATGGACGCGGAGACGTCGTGAATCTGCTCGTTCGAGAGGCGGAGCGCCTGCGGCGCGAACGTCCGCAGCGCGCGCCGATCGGCGCCGACGGAGGGGGCCCACTCGGCGGAGAGGAAGGTGTAGTCGACGCGCCCGCGCACGTGCGGCGTCACGGAGTGCATCACGCCGACGGCCCAGCCGCGCATCGAGGCGTCGCCGGCTGACGCGATGCCGTAATGCCCGCCGGCGGCGATGAGCCGCGACGCATCGGCCGCGCCGAACACGGTGACGAGCTGATTCTGCACGGCCTGGCGGAACGTGCGCACCGAGACCGTCATCGCGGAGAACTCGCGCGTCATGCCCACTTCGACCTGCCGCACCCGTTCGGTGTCGAAGCGGTTGGCGCCAAGCGGCGCGAAGGTGCGCTGCGGCGGCACCCACGCGGCGTCGGCCGGCGGCACGAACTCTTCGGCGCCGGGCGCCACCTGCTGCAGCGACGCCTTCGCGTGCACGTGGAACGTCGGCGTGGGCGAGAAGGTGAGGCGCGCCGTCGGGCTCAGCTGACCATTGCCGCGCAGGTAGTCGTAGTGCTCGAAGCGGGCGCCGTAGCCGAGGCGCCAGTACCGCGACAGATCGAACGCGTGCGAGGCGGAGACGGACGCCACCTTGCGGTGGCCGTCGGGCACGGCCTGCAGCGCCGCGAAGTTGCCGCCGCGATAGGCCTGCAGGCTATACGTCATGCCGAGCATGATCTGGTGGCGCGCGGTCGCCCGCGAGACGTAGTCGCCCGCCATCGTCCAGGACGTGACATCGCCGCTGTTCATCGCGGCGCGGGCCGACCAGTCGGCGTGTTCCCCCACCGGCGCACCCACGGCAAAGAACGCGACACCCGACGGACGGCCGAAGTCCACCATCTCGCCGGCATCGTCGTAGGCCGTGGCGGTGAGCAGATTCACTTGCCCGTAGACCGGGCCGTCGAAGATGACGTCGCTCGCGAAGCGGGCCGAGGCGTCGAACGCGCGGGCGAAGAAACCGGGGTCGGCGTCGTCGAACCAGTCGCCGCCATCACCGGACTCACCGGCATCGGCGGTGGTGCGGCCGTCGTCCTTGAGCACGCTGCGGGTCAGACGGCGCAGCCGCCAGGCGAGCGGGCTTTCATCGCGCGGCGAGGCGGTGACGTCGCCGGGCACGCCGACACCGGCCGCGAGCACGGGCGGCGCGTCATCCACGCGGCGCAGGGTGAATGACGACGGCGCCCTGGCGGCCGGACGCACGTTGACGAGCGTGCTGCGGGCGCCGGCGAAACCATCGCGGTGCGCGCGCACCACGTACGGCCCGGCGGGCAGATCGGTGAGGCGGTACTGCCCTGCTCTATCGGTGACGGCGAACGCCGTGGCGCCGCCGAGGGCAGAGACGACGGCGCCTTCGACGGGTGCGCCGCCATCGTCCACGACCGCGCCGTAGATGGTGCCGACGGAGGTCGTGGCGAGGCGCACCACGGGGCGGGAATCAGAGACGGACGCCGGCGTCTGCGCGTGCGCGGACGTCGCCGGCAGGGCCAGCGCAGCGGCGGTCGCCGAAAGGAGCCAGACGCGCGATGCGATCATGGGGAGCTCCGTCTCTGTGAAGCGGGACCCGCGTCGCGCGGCGCACGCAACGCGGGTCTATCGAGCCGAACGAACGTCTACGCCTTGACGTTGAACTTGACGTTCTGGGTCAGAACCTTGTTCGACGTCTTGTCGGTGATCTTGATCTCGAGGCGGTACTCGCCCTCGGGGAAGCTCTTGAGCGGCACGGTGATGCCGCCGGGCACGGGGAACTTGGCCGGGTCGAACTGCGGCGGCAGGTTGCTCTCGTTGATCGCCTGGGGGTTCGTCTTGTTGAAGAACTTGTCCTCGGCGCCTTCCTTGCGGAGGAAGTTGTATTCGAGCGTCAGGTCGGGCTTGCCGCCGGCGTTGAGGCCCGGGTTGTAGACCTGGAAGAAGATCGAGAGCTCCTCGGCCTTCGTGAAGTCCATGTCGGCGGCCGGCTCGAGTTCCTGCGTGCCGAACGCGAACGGGCGCTCGCGCGCTTCGTCCATCGAAAGCGGCGCGTTCAGGATGTTGACCTTGTCGGCCACGAGAATCGAACTCGTCGTGAACTCGGTCGCGAGATCCGGCACGGTGACGCTGGTCTTGAGCAGGCCGGCCTTCACCACGGTGTTCTTCGGCGCCTTGTCCGCGAGGCGCTCCTTGGCCATGATGTAGACGTCGTAAGTGCCCGGCTTGGCCATGAACACGCGGTTCAGGCGCACGGGCGAACCGGTCAGCTGCGCGGCGGGCACGAAGTGCACGTCGTCCCACGGATACTCGACCTTCTTCTTGCCGTCGGGCTTCGCGGTGGGATCGACCACGCGGATGTAGAGCACGGCATCCTTCTGGGGCATGCCGGCGAGTTCGATGGTGAAGGGCACGAAGTTGCGGGCTTCCTGCGACTTCAGGAACACCGGCGCGATCTTGATCTGGACGTCCGACGGAGCGGGCTGCCCGGCCATCGCGGCGTCGACCATCTTGACGATCGTCTCGATCTCTTCCTTCTCCTGCTTCGAGCGCTTCTTGTCGTCCTTCTGGGCGAGCGCGGTCATCGGAAGGGTCGTGACGAGGACAGCAGCCATCGCCAGGGCGAATCCGCGGAACGTGAACTTCATGAATGTCTCCGTAGAAAGTGCCAGAAAGTGGAACAGTCCCCAATCATATGGGCCCAATTGCGCCCTGTCAACGCCCGTAACTGTTTACTTTATAACGACTTGCAGCCACCACTCGAGCCGGCGCGCGTGATAGATTGCACCCGGGGCCGCAGGCAGCGGTCCGGGAGGTCGCCATGGTTCGGGAGGACGCGCTCGTCATCGTGCTGGCCGGCGGCGCCGGAGAGCGTCTGGCGCCGCTGACCCGGGAGCGCGCCAAGCCGGCCGTGTACTTCGGCGGCCCCTACCGCATCATCGACTTCGTGCTCTCCAATTCGGTGAATTCCGGCTTGCGGCGTATCTTCATCGCCACACAGTACAAGTCGCTCTCGCTCAACCGGCACATCCGCATGGGATGGAACATCATGTCGGAGAGCCTGGGCGAGTTCATCGAGATCCTGCCGCCGCAGAAACGCGTCGGCGAACACTGGTATCTGGGCACCGCCGACGCGGTCTACCAGAACATGTACTCCATCGAGCGCGAATCCGCGCGTCACGTGGTCGTCCTGGCCGGCGATCACGTCTACAAGATGGACTACGGGAAGATGCTGCGGGCGCACGAAGACACCGGCGCCGACGTGACCATCGCCACCATCGAGGTGCCCATCGAAGACGGCCGGCGCTTCGGCGTGGTCGCCGTCGATGCCGCCGCGCGGGTCACGGGGTTCCTCGAAAAGCCCGCCGCGCCGCCGCCGATGCCCGGCCAGCCGCATCTCGCGCTTGCCTCGATGGGCATCTACGTCTTCAACATGGACGTGCTGCGCCGCGCCCTCGACCTCGACGCCGCCGACCCCGACAGTCGTCACGACTTCGGCAAGGACATCCTGCCGGCGCTCATTCCCGGCGGCCGCGTGTTCGCCTACGCCTTCTACGACGAGAACAAGAAGACCGCGAAGTACTGGCGCGACATCGGCACGCTCGACGCGTACTACGAGGCCAGCATGGACCTCTGCCGCGTCAATCCCGAGTTCAACCTCTACGACCCGGCGTGGCCGATGCGCACGCATCAGCCGCAGGCGCCGCCGGCGAAGTTCGTGTTCGCCGACGAGGGGCGCACCGGCGCCGCCGTGGACTCGGTGATCTCGCCCGGCTGCATCGTCTCGGGCAGCCGCGTCGTTGGCAGCATCCTCTGCCCCAACGTCCGCGTGCACAGCTTCGCCTCGGTCGAGAACTCGATCCTGATGCCCGGGGTGCAGGTGGGCCGTCACGCCCGCATCCGCAACGCCATCATCGACCGCGACGTGCTCGTGCCGCGAGGCGCGGTCATCGGCTTCGACGAAGCCGCCGATCGCGCGCGGCACACGGTGACCGAGCGCGGGATCGTGGTCGTGACCGTGGACGAGGAGCCGCGCATCGAGCCGATCGCGGCCGAGGCGCTGGCCCGCGAGTCGCGCGCCGACCACCCATGACGACCAACGCGAGGCGATGCGCAGCGTCTCGCAGAGTTGCATGCGACATGAGGCCGCGGGCGCCGGCGACCCGCCGGCTGGCGAAGTTTCGGGCGATAATCGAACGCTGGTTCTAATTTGCGACGGCCCGTTCCGGACCGTGCCAGGAGCGTCATCGTGCATATCGTCGACATTCGCGGGCGGGAGATCCTCGACTCGCGCGGCAACCCCACCGTGGAAGTGGATGTCCTGCTCGCCGGCGGCGCGCGCGGACGCGCGGCCGTGCCCTCGGGCGCCTCGACCGGCGAACGCGAAGCCCTCGAACTGCGCGACGGCGACACGTCGCGCTTCCTCGGCAAGGGCGTCACGAAGGCCGTGGGCCACGTGAACGGCGAACTGCGCGCGGCGCTCGTGAACCGCGACTGGACGCAGCGCGCCGTCGACGACGCGATCATCGCGCTCGACGGCACGCCTACGAAGGGCCGCCTGGGCGCCAACGCCCTGCTCGGCGTGTCGATGGCGGCACTCAAGGCCGGCGCCGAAGACGCCGGCCGCCCGCTGTACGCACACATCGCCGCTGAAGCCGGCGCGACCGGCGGTTACCGCCTGCCGGTGCCGATGATGAACATCCTGAACGGCGGCGCCCACGCCGACACGAACGTGGACTTCCAGGAGTTCATGGTCATGCCGGTCGGCTTCCCCACTTTCAAGGAAGCGTTGCGCGCCGGCACGGAGATCTTCCATGCCCTGCGCGCGATCCTGAAGGGCCGCGGGCTCGCGACCGGCGTCGGCGACGAGGGCGGATTCGCGCCGAATCTCAAGAGCAACAAGGACGCGCTCGACGCCGTCATGGAAGCCATCGGCAAGGCCGGCTTCACGGCCGGCGACAACGTCTACATCGCGCTCGACTGCGCGGCGAGCGAATTCGGCAACGCCGAGGGCGCCTACGAGTTCCACAAGTCGGGGGAACCCGGCCGCGACTCGGAAGGCATGGTGGCGCTCTACGAAGACTGGTGCCGGCAGTATCCGATTCTCTCGATCGAAGACGGCTGCGCCGAGGGCGACTGGCGCGGCTGGAAGCTGCTGACCGACGCGCTCGGGAAGAAGGTGCAGATCGTCGGCGACGACGTCTTCGTCACGAACCCTGAAATCCTCGCCCGCGGGATCAGCGAAGGGGTCGGCAACGCGCTGCTCGTGAAGCTGAACCAGATCGGCACCGTGAGCGAGACGCTCGATGCCATCGCCATGGCGTCGAAGGCCGGCTACCGCAGCGTGATCTCGCACCGCTCCGGCGAGACGGAAGACGCGACCATCGCCGACCTCGCCGTCGGCACCTCCGCCGGCCAGATCAAGACGGGCTCGGCCTCGCGCAGCGACCGCATCGCCAAGTACAACCAGCTGCTCCGCATCGAAGAGGCGCTCGGCGACGGCGCCGTTTACGCCGGGCGGGCCGCCATCACGCAACTGAGCTAGCCATGTACACGCTCGTTCTGCTCCGTCACGGCGAATCCACCTGGAACAAGGAAAACCGGTTCACCGGCTGGGTGGACGTCGATCTCAGCGAGAAGGGGCTGACGGAGGCGCGCGCCGCCGGCCAGATGCTCAAGGCGCAGGGCTTCACGTTCGACCGCGCGTTCTCGTCGGTTCTGAAGCGCGCCA
>CADEFD010000170.1 GCA_902826515.1 uncultured Acidobacteriota bacterium | reverse complement strand
GGCGCCGGCCAGCGCCTGCCCGAGCAGGGCACCGTCTGCCTGAGCGTGAACAACGACGACAAGGCCGATGTGGTGCCGATTGCCAAGGCGCTCGCCGAACTCGGCTTTGCGATCATCGGGACGCGCGGCACAGCCGTGTATCTGCGGGCCCACGGCATCGAATGTGGCGTCGTCTACAAGGTGAACGAAGGCCGGCCGAATCTGTCGGACGAGATCGTCAACCGCCGCATTCAGCTCGTGGTCAACACGCCGCTCGGCCTCGAGTCGTTCTTCGACGACAAGGCAGTGCGGCGCTCGGCGATGATGGCCGGCATCCCCTGCATCACGACCATGACCGGCGCCGCGGCCGTCGTCGATGCGATCCGCGCGCTCAAGACCCGCGACCTCGAAGTGTGCTCCCTCCAGGAGTACTACGAGACGGCGACGACCACCCGCTGAGTCGAGCGTTTCGGCGACGGACGGCGGCGGCGCGTGCAGAACGCGCGTACCGCCGGCCGGTCTGACGGCGCGGCTTCTGCGTGCCCCGAGGCGACCCGGCGCGCCGTCCGGGCGCAAACGGGCCATTTCCCGGGGGGCGGTGCGGCCGCGCCCGCCTGCGGGTGTTCTTGCAGCACGTCAGGCGTGCCGTACCTCCCCGTCGTCCTCGCGGCCGCCCTGCTCGCGGGAATCGCAGGCGGCGCCACGCATCCCGGGGTGACGGGGCCGGCGATCGCGGCTGCGCTCGCCGCGTGGGCGGCCACCTTCTGGACGTTTCGGCGCGGCTGGACGCGCGCGCTCGTGGTGTGTGCGTTCGGGGCCGTGATTGCGCTCGGGGCCGTGGCGGGCGGCGCGGCGATGGGGCGGGCGCTCACGCCGACGCTCGTGCGGGTGCTGGAGCAGGAAGGCGTCCTGGCCGGGCCAGGCGCGCGCGACATGCCGCCCGTGCGCCTCGAGGGGCAGTTGGCGGGCGACGCCGCGCCGGCGAACGGCGCCGTGCTGCTGCGCGTGGACGTCACGCGCGTATGGGTCGGGCCGTGCGGTTGCCCGACCGAGGTCTCGGGCCGCGTGCTCGCGGTGGTGGGCGGGGACGCCGCGCACTCGACGATGGGCGGCTGGCGGGGCGGGCGTCGTGTGCAGCTGACGGCCACGGTGCGCCGGCCGCTTTCGTACCGGAATCTCGGCGCCCCGGATGCGGCGGTGGATCTGGCCCGGCGCCGCACCGTGCTCATCGCGTCGGTGAAGAGTGCCTACGTCGTGGACGTCGTCGCGTCCGGGACCTGGATGCGTGAGGCGGCGGCAGGGCTGCGTGCGCAGGCCCGCCGGGCACTGGTCCGCGCGTCCGGCGAGGGCACGGACGCGACCGCCGTGGCCACCGCCGTGCTCATCGGCGATCGCGCGGGCCTGTCGGCGCCGCTCGAAGACCGCCTGCAGCGCGCCGGCACGTTCCACGTCATCGCAATTTCCGGCGGCAACATCGCGCTGTGGTCGCTCATCACACTCTGGGCCGCGGCGCGGCTCACGCGGCGCCGGCCGCTCGCGCTCGGCGCCGCGGCGGCCACCCTCGTCGCGTATGCGGTGGTGGTCGGCGGCGGCGCGTCGGTCATGCGTGCCACCGGCATGGCCCTCGTGGGGATCTCGATGCAGTGGCTCGATCAGCGCGGCGCCGCCATCAACGTGCTGGCGCTCACCGCGGCCGCCCTCGTCGCGGCCGATCCGCTGCTGGTCTTCGACGTCGGCTTCTGGCTCACCACGGCCGCCACGGCCGGCCTCGTCGTGGGCCTGCCGGCGCCGGCGGCGGAAGAATCACGCGCGCGCCGATGGACCCGCACGCTCGTGCTCACGTCGATCTGGGCCGAGGCCGCCCTGCTGCCGATCGTCGCCACCGTGTTTCAGCAGGTCACGCTGGCCGGCGTCGTGCTCTCCGCCCTGGCCATCCCCGCGATGGCGGTCCTGCAGGTGGCCGCGCTCGGGACGGTCGTGGCGGACGTTCTCGTCCCGGCGCTGCTGCCGGCGTGTGGCGCGCTGCTCACCGGGGCCACGGCCGTGGTCACCGAATCCGCGCGGCTCGTGGATCTCGCGCCGTGGTTGTCGTGGCGGGTGCCGCCGCCGTCGTGGGCGGCGGTTGTGGTGTACGCGGCGGCCGTGGCGCTCTGGCTGGTGTCGTGCCGCGCTGCGGCGGATACCGCGGCGATGGCACGCCTGCGGCGCGCGACCGCCGTGCTCGCCCCGGCCGCGGCGCTGTGGATTGCCTGCTCGCCGCTGACGCTCGTGCCCTGGCCGCCCGGGGATCTTCGCGTGCAGATGTTCGACGTGGGGCAGGGCGATGCCGTGCTGGTGCACTTCCCGAACGGCCGGCGAATGCTCGTGGACGCCGGCGGCGCGACCAGTGACGGCCGCGACCTGGGGCAGCGGGTCGTCGGTCCGACGCTGCGCGCCCGCGGCCTGCGACGGCTCGACTACCTCGTCGTGACACACGCGGACCGCGACCATATCGGCGGCGCCGCCACGATCGTGCGCGAGTTCCGCCCGGCGGAAGTGTGGCTCGGTGTGCCGGTGGCCGACGACGCCGCGACCTCGGCGCTGCGCAGCGCGGCGGATGCCGTGGGCGCGACGTGGCGCGACAGCAGGCGGGGCGAACGGATCGACGTGGGCGACGTGCGGGTGGCGGTCGTGCACCCGCCACCGCCCGACTGGGAGCGGCAGCGCGTGCGCAACGACGACTCGGTGGTGCTGGCGCTGCGCTACCACAGCGTGCGCGTGCTGCTCACTGGAGACGTCGGCGCGGCGGTTGAACCCGACATCGCGGCCGCGCTCGACGAGGGCGAGCCGTCGGCACGGGCGCCTCTCACGGTGTTGAAGGTGGCGCACCACGGCAGCGCCGGAAGTACGAGCGACGCGTGGCTCGCGGCCACACAGCCGTCAGTCGCTGTCGTGAGCGCCGGCGCCGCCAATCCGTTCGGCCATCCCGCCCCTGCCACGCTCGCGCGGCTGGCGGCGGCCGGCGCGGACGTGTGGCGCACCGACCACGATGGAGAAGTGAGCGTGCGCACCGACGGCCGCGTGGTGGCGGTGCGCGGGTTCACCGGGCGCTCCCGCTGGCTCCGGGCTCAGCCGCGGTAGTCCTTGTTTTCGAGCTGGAAGCGGATGCCGTCGGGATCGGTGAAGTACACCTCGGGCTTGTCCTTCCGGATCGTCGCCTTGATGCCCTGTGCCTCGAGCTTCGCCGCCATGGCGTTGACGTCGTAGTGGTCCACGCCGAAACACACGTGATCGACGCGCCCCGGATTCGGCATCTTGTAGAGACCGAGGAAACTCGTGCCGAGCGCGAGGTTGATGCCGGTGCCCTGCGTCGACACGACCGGCATGCCGAACGTCTTCTGGAAGAACTGCTTCGACGCTTCCGGATCGGCGACGGCGAGCGAGACGTGATTGAGCGACAGGGCGGGAATGGCCGGCGTCTGCGCGGCGGCCTCGCTGGCGGTGGCCGCACCGACGAGGGCCGCGAGGCCCTGCACGAGCTGGCGGCGCGTGAGCCGGCCGGTTTCGAACGCGGACACGAGCGAGTCGATGGCGATCATGGGGCCTCCGTGCGGACGGCGCGCCGGGCCGCCTCCGCGTCGTCGCGCTTGATGGTGTCCCACAGCGCGTTCTGCTGGTCGAGCGTGAGGTCGGCGAGCCGCGTGCCGTCGGCGACGGCGCGTGTCTCCATCCGGGTGAACCGTCCCTGGAACTTGTCGGCCGCGCGGCGCAGCGCCGCTTCGGGTTCGACGCCGAGCTTGCGCGCGTAGTTCGCGCAGGCGAAGAGCAGGTCGCCGAGTTCGTCTTCGAGCGCGTCGGTGTCGGCCGGACCGGAGGCCGCGCCCCGCGCCTCGGCGATCTCCGCGAGCTCCTCGTGGATCTTGGCCACGACATCGTCGGGCGTCGTCCAGTCGAAGCCCACCGTGGCGGCGCGGGCCGTCATCTCGTAGGCGCGCAGCAGCGCCGGCATCGAACGCGGCACGCCGCTCAGGATCGTCTTTGGCTTCTGGCCCGCGGCGCCGCGTTCGGCGGCCTTCAGGTCCTCCCACTTCTTCACGACGTCGCCGGCGGTCAGCGCCCCGGGCGCCTCGGCGAGGGGCACGCCGTCGGGCGTGAACACATGCGGATGGCGGCGCACGAGCTTCTGCGCGATGCCGTTGACCGCATCGGCAATCGTGAAGTGGCCGGATTCCTCCGCGATCTGCGCCAGGAACACGGCCTCGTACAGGAAGTCGCCGAGTTCCTCGCGCAGGCCGGCCAGGTCGCCCTGATCGAGCGCGTCGAGCAGCTCGTAGGTTTCCTCGAGCACGTAGGGCCGCAGCGACTGCAGGGTCTGCTCGCGGTCCCACGGGCAGCCGCCCGGCGCGCGGAGCGCCCGCATGATGCGGACGAGATGGTCGAAGCTGTCGGCGGCGGGTGTCGGCATGGGCAGGCGTATCGGGGCGCTATGCTACCATTCGAGCGTCTCAGCCGTGGCCGACACGAACCCTGTCCCCAACGACGCGCGCGTCAGTTTCCTCGCGTTTCTCTATTCACTCGCCGGCAGTGCCGCCGTCCATTTCGGCGACGTCGCCGACCCGGCGACGGGGGAGAAGCGTGCGCCGAACCTCGAGCAGGCCGGGCACGTCATCGAAGTCATGGCGATGCTCGAGCAGAAGACCAAGGGCAACCTGACGAGCGAGGAGCGCCAGTTCCTCGAGACGGTGCTCTACGAGTTGCGGATGCGGTTCGTCGCGCTCAAGGGCCCGAGCGGGCGGCCCTGATGCCGGCGGCGCGCGTCACGTTCCTCGGCACCGGCACGTCGCACGGGGTGCCGATGATCGGATGCCGCTGCGCGGTGTGCCGCTCGGACGACCCGCGCGATCGCCGCCTGCGCCCCTCGATTCACATCGCCGTGGACGGCGGGCCCTCGCTGCTCATCGACACCGCCACCGACCTGCGCCAGCAGGCGCTCACGAACGACATCACGCGCGTCGATGCGGTGCTCTTCACGCACAGTCATGCCGACCACGTGATGGGGCTCGATGAGCTGCGCCGCTTCAACGCCCTCGGCAAACGCCGTCTGCCGATCTACGCCGACGCGAAGACCGGCACCGAGCTGCGCCGCATCTTCTCGTATGCCTTCGGTGGGCCGGCCGGGCCGGGCGGCGGCGTGCCGGAAGTGGCGCTCACGGAGATCGACGGGCCGTTCGACGTCGAAGGCGTGGCGGTGCTGCCGGTGCCGATCATGCACGGCCCGCAGCCGATTCTCGGCTTCCGTATCGGCGCCTTCGCCTATCTCACTGACTGCAATCACGTGCCCGAATCGTCGATGGCGCTCCTCACCGGCCTCGATGTACTCGTGCTCGACGCGCTGCGCCACCGGCCGCATCCCACACACTTCACGCTCGCCGAAGCCGTCGAGGTCGCCACGCGCATCGGGGCGCGCCAGACCTGCTTCACGCACATCTGCCACGACCTGCCGCACGCCGCCACCAATGCCACGCTGCCGCCCGGGATGGCCCTCGGCCACGACGGCCAGGTAGTGACGATCGAGGACGTGCCGCTCGCCTCCGGCCACGGCGGGGGAGCCGCCTGACATGGACGTCGTCTATTTTCCCGACGACCCGCGGCCGCCGCGCTGGATGAGCCCGGTGCTCGCCCTCGGCAACTTCGACGGGCTGCATCGCGGCCACCAGAAGATCGTCGAGCGCATCCGCCGCAGCGCCGCCGACCGCGGCGCCACGGCGCTCGTACTCACCTTCGACCCGCACCCGCCGCGGGTGGTGCGGCCCGACAAGGCGCCGCCGCTGCTCATGACGATGCCGCAGAAGGTGGCGGCGCTCGAGAAGGCCGGCCTGCATGGCGTGGCGGTGGTGCGTTTCACCGAGGCGTTCTCGCGGCTGTCGCCCGACCAGTTCGTGCGCCAGGTCCTCGTGGACTGGCTGCGCGTCTCGGAAGTGTGGGTGGGCGCCGACTTCCTGTTCGGCCACGAACGCGCCGGCACCTTCTCGGTGCTGCGCAGCCTGGGCACGCAGTACGGCTTCCGGGCCGAGAAGATCGACCCGGTGCGCTACAAGGAATTCGTGGTGTCGAGCACGCGGATCCGCCGGCTCGTGGCCGAAGGCCGGGTGGACGAGGCCGGCGCGCTGCTCGGGCACCACTACACGATCGACGGCACCATCACGGCCGGGGCCGGCCGCGGCCGCACCCTGGGGTTCCCTACGGCCAACCTTTCGACCGACAATGAACTCGTGCCGCCCACCGGGGTTTATGCCACCACCGCTGAACTGCACGGCACCCGCTGGCCGGCGGTGACGAACATCGGCGTGCGTCCGACCTTCGAGGCCGCCGGAGCCGTCACGGTCGAAACCCACATCCTGGGCCTGCAGGCCGACGTCTACGGGGCGCAACTGTCGCTCAGCTTCATCCAGCGGCTGCGCGACGAGCGGAAGTTCCCGGACGTGGATGCGCTGCGCGAGCAGATCGCCGCCGATGTCCGCCGCGCCGGCCGCCTCTTCGACAACATCTCGGTATGACGATGACTCCACGGGATTTCGAGTTCTCGATGCAGGTCAGCAGCGGCCGCGCCATGCTCGGCGCGGTGCGCGACCTGGCATCCACGGTGGCGGCCTACGCCGGCGGGCAGGCCCTGGCTGCCGCGGTGGCCGACGAAGTGGTCACGGCCGCGGAAGCGGCCATTGCGGCCAGCCGCGGCGATGGCACGCCCATCGACGTCCGGTTCCGCCGCACCGAGGACTGCCTCGACGTGTTCATCTCGGGCGGCGCCGCGACGACGCTCGTTGCGGCGGCGCAGTCGCGCGGCCATGGCCTGTCGGTGGACTGGTCGAACGACGGCGGCCGTCCCGTGTGCCACATCCGCCAGGCGATGGCGTAAGGATCTCCATGCGTCTCTACAACACCCTCACGCGACAGCGTGAAGACTTCGTGCCGGCCGATGGCCGGCTGGTCCGCATGTATGCCTGCGGCCTCACGGTCTACGCCCGCGGCCACATCGGCAACTTCCGCACCTTCATCAGCCTGGACGTGCTGCGCCGGGCTCTCAAGTACGTGGCCGGCTTCGAGGTGAAGCAGGTCGTGAACTTCACCGACGTGGACGACAAGACGATTGCCGGCGCGGAACGCGAGGGCGTGCCGCTCGGCGAGTACACGGCGCGCTACATCGCCGCGTTCCACGAAGACTGCGCCGCGCTCGGCCTCGAGCCGTCGGAAGAAAATCCGCGCGCCACCGACCCGGCCAACATCCAGGCGATGAGCGACATGATCGCCACGCTCGAGCAGAAGGGCCACACCTACCGCAGCGACGGCTCGATCTACTTCAAGATCGCGACCATGCCGAACTACGGACGGCTGGCGCGCCTCGATCACGAAGGCATCCTCTCCGGCGCGCGCGTCGACTCCGACGAATACGAGAAGGAAGACGCCCGCGACTTCGTGTTGTGGAAGGCGACCAAGCCCGGCGAGCCCACGTGGGACGCGGGCGTCGGCCCGGGCCGCCCGGGCTGGCACATCGAGTGCTCGGCGATGGCGCTGCGCCTGCTGGGCGAGGCGCCGATCGACATCCACGCCGGCGGCATCGACCTCATCTTCCCGCACCACGAGAACGAGATCGCGCAGAGCGAGTGCGCCACGGGCAAGCCGTTCGCGCGCACCTGGGTGCACTTCGAACATCTGCTGGTCGAGAACCAGAAGATGTCGAAGTCGCTCGGCAACGTCTACACCCTGCCGGACGTGGTGAGCCGCGGCTTCCGTGTCTCGACGCTGCGCTACCTGCTGCTCTCGGCGCACTACCGCTCGCGCCTGAACTTCACATGGGCCGGCATGGCGCAGGCCGAGGAAGCGATCCGCCGCTGGACCGACTTCCTCGCCCGACTCGACACCATCACCAGCGACGCCGTGGCGCACCCGGACGTGACCGCGCAGGTGGCGGCCGCGCGTGGCGCGTTCGACGCCGCGATGGCCGACGACCTCAACACCGCCGCCGCGCTCGGCGAGGTGTTCGAACTGGTGCGCGCGCTCAACACCGCCGCCGACAACGGCGGCCTCGGCCTGCAGGACGTGGCCGTGGTACGCGAGGCGTTCGCCCATTTCGACGACGTCGTCGGCGTGGTGTCGCTGCGGCGCCGGGAAGACGCGTCGGCCGGCCTTTCGGAAGCCGAGATCGATCGCTACATGCACGACCGGCAGGAAGCGCGGCGCCGTCGCGACTTCGCCGCCGCCGATCGTATCCGCGCCGAGCTCCTCGAGCTGGGCGTCATCCTCGAAGACGGGCCGCAGGGCACCCGCTGGAAACGAAAGTAGGGAAGCGATGGACGCGCCGAATCTGAAGACGCCCCTGCCGGGGCCGAAGGCCAAGGCTCTCATCGAACGCGACGGCAAGGTGGTCTCGCCGTCCTACACCCGCGACTATCCGTTCGTCATCGCCCGCGGCGTCGGCGCCACGGTGGAAGACGTGGATGGCAACGTGTTCCTCGACTGCGCGGCCGGCATCGCCGTGAACTCGACCGGACATTCCCATCCGAAGGTCGTGGCCGCGATCGTCGATCAGGCGCAGAAGTTCCTGCACATGTCGGGCACCGATTTCTACTACGAGCCGCAGGTGCGGCTCGGCGAAGATCTCGCGGCCACGGCGCCGTTCCCCGGCCCGGTGCGGACCTTCTACGCCAACTCCGGCACCGAAGCGAACGAAGCCGCGATCAAGATGGCGCGCTACCACACGAAGCGCTTCGGGATTCTCGGCTTCCTCGGCAGCTTCCACGGCCGCACGCTCGGGTCGCTCTCGCTCACGTCGAGCCGCGCCATCCAACGCCGCGGTTTCGGCCCGATGCAGGGCGGCACCTTCCACGCGCCGTACGCCACCTGCTACCGCTGCCCGGTGGGCCTCACGCCCGATCGCTGCGGCGCCGAGTGCCTCGATTTCCTCGAAGAGCAGGTGCTCGTGCACCTGATCTCGCCGGATGACGTGGCGGCGGTGCTCGTCGAGCCGATCCAGGGCGAAGGCGGCTACGTGGTGCCGGCAAAAGCCTTCCATGAACGGCTGCGCGCGCTCACGACGAAACACGGCATGCTGCTGATGGTGGACGAAGTGCAGTCGGGCATGGGCCGCACGGGCAAGATGTGGGCGATCGAACATTTCGGCGTGCAGCCGGATGTGGTGACCGCCGCCAAGGGCATTGCCTCGGGGCTGCCGCTCGGTGTCGCCATCGCCCGGTCGGACGTGATGGCGTGGCCGCCAGGCGCGCACGCCAGCACCTTCGGCGGCAACCCCGTGTCGTGCGCCGCGGCGATCGCCACGATCGAGCTGCTGCGCGAGTCGCTCGTGAAGAACGCGGCGGAGGTGGGCGAGCACCTGCTGGCCGGCCTGCGCGCGCTGATGGACAAGCACCCGATCATCGGCGACGTCCGCGGCAAGGGCCTGATGGTGGGCGTCGAACTCGTGCGCGACCGCCAGACCAAGGAACGCGCCACCGAAGAGCGGAACGCCGTGGTGGACGAAGCCTTCCGCCGCGGCATGCTGATCCTTGGCGCCGGCCGCAACGCCGTGCGCTTCTCGCCGCCGCTCGTGCTCTCGAAGGCCCAGGCCGACACCGCCATCCGGATCTTCGACGAAGCCCTCACCGCGGTGACCGCGCGCAAGTAAGCGGGCCGGTCCGGCCCTTGCAGTCTGCCGTGCATGACGCATGCACGGCAGGCCCTCGGCCTCGAGGGCGAAACACGCGCCTGCCAGGCCGTGGAAACACGCGGCTACCGCATCCTGGCGCGGCGTTATCGCACGCGGCACGGCGAGATCGACATCGTGGCGCGCCACGAGTCCACGATCGTGTTCGTGGAAGTGAAGGCCCGACGGGGTGGCACGTTCGGCGATCCGGCAGCCGCGGTGACGTGGCAGAAACAGCGACGTCTCGTGGCCATGGCGTCCGACTACCTGGCCCGCCATCGTCTGGAACGCTGCGCCGTGCGCTTCGACGTGGTGAGCGTGGAGTTCCACGCCGATCGAGCGCCGGTGGTCACGGTCATTCCCGACGCGTTCCGGCCCGGCTGGTGAACCGTTCGGTGTACGCTTGTTCGCGATGTCGGAATGGCGTGCAGATCCGGTGACCGGGCAGTGGACCATCGTGGCAGACGATCTGCCGCTGGCGCGGCGCGACTTCGTGCTCGACGGCGTCAGCCGTCCCCTCGACGCACCCTGTCCGCTCTGCGAAGGCCGCGAACTCACCGCCGGCCACGAGATTTCCGCCGTGCGCCACGGCTCGGCGCCCGACAGCCCGGGCTGGTCGCTCAGGGTGGTGCCGAACCGCGTGCCGGCCCTGCGCGTGGAAGCGGGCGCCAGCGGCGCCCACGACGGCCTGTTCGTGCACCGGCCGGGCCTCGGCGCCCACGAGGTCGTGATCGAGACGCCCCGGCACGACGTGTCGTGGTTCACGATGACGGCCGAGGAACTGGGCCGCATCTTCACCGCCTGGCGCGACCGCATGGCGGACCTGCGCCGCGACGGCCGTCTGCGCGCGGCCGTGGCCTTCAAGAACCACGGCGTGGAAGCCGGCGCGCGCCTGGCGCACGCCCATTCGCAGATCGTGGCGACGCCGCTCGTGCCGCCCGCCATCACGCACGAAGTGGAGGCGGCCCGGCGCCATCACACGGCCACCGGCACGTGCCTGTTCTGCGACCTCGTGGCGCAGGAACTGGCCGCCGGCGTCCGTGTGGTGGCCGAATCGAAGGCCTTCGTGGCCCTCGCGCCGTATGCGTCGCGCACGCCGTTCGAGACCTGGTTACTGCCGGTGGTTCACGGCGCCCGCTTCGACGAGGCCACAGCGGACGACCTGGCCGGTCTGGCGGCGCTGCTGCGGCAGGTGCTCGAGCAGGTGGGCCGCGAGCTCGAACGCCCGGCCTTCAACGCCGTGCTGCACTCCGCACCCTTCGACGAACCCGACGACGGCGCCTACCACTGGCACCTGGAACTCGTGCCGCGCGTGCTCCGGGCGAGCGGGCTCGACGTGGGCGCCGGCCTGCCCATCAACCCCGTCCCCCCGGAAAAAGCGGCGCGGGTGTTGCGCGGCGGCGGGTGAGGGGCAACAATTTCGCCGGACCGCTTGCCGCGGATCGCGGCATTTGTTACACTTCCTGAACGTTCCCGGGCGGGAATAACTCAGTGGTAGAGTGCGACCTTGCCAAGGTCGAAGTCGCGGGT
>CADEFD010000169.1 GCA_902826515.1 uncultured Acidobacteriota bacterium | reverse complement strand
GATGAGGAGCGCGGACCGGGTGAGGAGGCGGGCGCGGAGGGTCGTGGGCATGGGCGAATACTAGTTGCGATTCCACGAGAGCGGGCGCGACATCTTCGTGTCGCGCCCACCCTCCGGAGCCCGTGTGACGACCGGCGGCGTCAGCGGGTGACGCTGACTTCGTAGCGACACGGATTCTCGCTGCACTTGAACATCTCCACGTCGATGACGTGGACGCCCGTCCGCGTCGCCGTGTAGGCGATGTACGGTGTGTCGTCGGGATCGCGGTCGGCGGCCACCTCACGGCCCAACGGCGAACGGAGGGCGAGATCGACATCTGTGCAATCCCCGTCGCACCAGCCCCGGAGCACGATCCGGTTGCCGGCGGGGATCCAGAGGCGGTGTTCGGCGTTGTCGTCATCGTCGAGCGCCCCCTCGAACACTTCGGCCGGATCATCTGCCGTCGGGGCGGCCGTGAATGCTGCGACAGTGGGCGACGCCGGCGGCAGTCCGGTCAAGCCGGTGATGACGAGGATACCGACGAGCACGCACGCGACGGTGATGTGACGGGTCATGAGAACGTCTCCTGGAAGTGCCAGCCGCTCATCGACTGGCACTTATGGAAACGTGCGACGCGTGCGAGTTGTACGCGCGTGATCTGAATTCAGCGAGAGCCTCGCGGGATCAACCTGGGGCCAAGGCAACAGGGTCTGCAGATTCACAAACAGCGCGTTCGACCCAACGCCGTACCGATCGTTGAACGTCGCCGGCGAGGCAGACGTCGCGCCGAGTTCCGCTGCCGTCAGCGTGCCCTGAAGAAACGTCCTCGCATGACGGAACGACACAGCCGACAACCAGCGCCTGGCATCGCTATGGGGCAGCACCTGCCACACGGGAGGAAAGTGGAGAGTGACCTGCGGTTGGAGGAAGCGGCCGCCGAAGTGTTTGAATCCTCTGGAGGCGAAGGTGTAGAAGCCTCCGGTCAGCCCCACGTCCAGCACCTCATGGTCGCGGCCGAGAGGCACACGGTAGGTGACGGATGGCCCGAACGTGGCGAACCCGATAGCCTTACTCTTCGCGAACCGTTCGTCGCCCCGGGTCCACCACAACTCGGCGTTTAGGCCGACCGAGACGCGGCGAGCTTGAGCGTCGTTACACAACGACCAGGTGCTGCCAAGTCCGTTCAGCGCCCGCACAGTGACCCGCTGGGCCCGGATCCGCTGAACGATCGATAGTGCGGCATCCACTCGAGCGGCCGGCGTGAGCTTGTCGTCGGAAAGGACACGGATATTCACCGCCGACGCGGCGAAGCCGTAGTCGGAGTCTAGGGCGTCGCCGACCGGCTGGATTGACTTCTCGAAGGCAGTCCACAGTTCAGTAGCGGCCCTCAACGCCTTCTCTCTCGCGTCGTCTGAGGTGGTGTTGGTCACAGCGTCGATGACCTTCACGAAGTCCGCCAGGTGATCATTCGTCAGATTTGTAGGCTTCCCGTAGCACTTGACCCTCACGTCCAGCAGCACGCCCTTGAACGGACCAGGGCCGCTGAACTTGTCGAGCCACCCGAACCACGCATGAGCGGTTTCGGGCACCGCCAGAATCAATGCCGCCAGTACGGCAGCCTGGACAGCACAACCGAATCTCCTCGTCCCGCGTGATGCCACATCCATGTCGACCTCCCCTCGAAATGCCAGTAGTGACTCGCGGCACCAGTCGAGACAGCTCGACTGTGACGGGCCACCGTAGACGATTCAGTTGGGAGGGGGACTGCCTGAGACGGCGGCGCGGATGTTCACACATGCCGGCGCGCGCAGATGATATACGCATCCGAGGCACGAGAACGAGTAGACGAGGCGGGGACTGTCGTGAGCACGCGGGCAGGCAGGTCAGAGGCGACCGCGGCTTGCGTGGACACTTGGCGAACGGCCAGTCCAGCGGGAGCTGAACTGGCGGTGAGGCAGGGATTCGAATCGAATCTCAGCAGGTTGCGGGCTTCGAGCTGTCCGCAGCAGTCCTCCGCGGTTCCCGGAAGTCCATCGGCGTTTTGGAGACGTGGGGTAGACGATCGGGGTGTCGTTCGAACCGCGAGCTGAAAGGCGTGACGGTTCTGCCTTAGCTCGGACCAGACAGCGCTTCAAGCGCATCCAGGCACGCCCGCTTCAGCCGCGGCACGTCGTGTTCAACGATGCGAAACACGAGGTCGAGATCCACACCCAGGTAGCGTGCACCAGGACGTTTCGAAAGCCGGACAGGCCCCGCCAGTCCACCTAGGGCCGCGTTGCCTTGATTGTGTCGCTCAGCCGCTGGCTCGACTCAGCCAACGTCTGCAGGTTTCTGATGACGGCGTCGTGAATCAGATGTGACGCGAAGAACGCGTTGCGGCCGCCGGCCCGTCCTTCACAGAGGCACGACCTCGGCTCGCACGCGGGCGCCAAGTAGCTCGTCCAGCCCTCGCTCGGTGACCACCTGCACACGACGGCCGAGCAGCTGTTCAAGGTCGGCCACCAGGCCGCCGGGGAACCAGGCGCTGGGCTGCGGACCCACGTCAACCAATAGATCGACGTCGCTGGTCGGGCCGGCATCGCCGCGGGCCATCGAGCCGAACACGCGCACCGCGGTTACGCCATGCTGACGCGCGACGCGCAGTATCTGTTCGCGCTTGCTCCGGACGAGATCTTCCATGCGGCGCGGGCTCCTTGGGCGCTTCCAGTGTAGCGTCAAGATGCACCTGAGTCCGGCAGCGTTGGATGCGGCGACTCGACTGCTGGAGGAACCAGTGGAAGCTCAGACGCTCCGCGGCTTGCAGAGTTGTGGAGGCATTCTGGAGACGGGGAGCGTCTCCGACGCTAAGTGCAATGCCTAGAACAACTTAATTGGCGGTGAGGCAGGGATTCGAATTCTAAGAGTGCGTCCTTCTAACTAGTTGATGGCGTGCGACTTCTGGCCACAAGAGTTTGAGTCCCAACGGGTTGCGGGCATCAGGATGTCCGCAACCGTCTGACGTCCCCCCGATTCTGAGTAGCGTTTCGGTTTAGAGTCCGGCCCAGCGAAAGGGTCGGACGATGAAGAAGCGGTTCACGGAAGCACAGATCGTGGGGTTCCTGCGCGAGGCCGATGCCGGGATCCCGGTCAAGGACCTCTGTCGCAAGCACGGGTTCTCCGACGCGAGCTACTACCTCTGGCGCAGCAAGTTCGGCGGCATGAGCGTGTCGGACGCGAAGCGTCTGAAGGAGCTCGAGATCGAAAACGGCCGGCTGAAGAAGCTGCTCGCGGACGCCCTCTTGGAAAACGAGGTGACCCGTGAGGTGTTGCGAAAAAAGTGGTGACCGCACCGGCTCGTCGCGAGGTGGTGCGGGAGATGGTGACGCGGGGGCTCAGCGAGCGGCACGGCCTGCGGGTCGTGCGGATGAGCGCGGCGGCGTTCCGATACGTGCCGCGGCCGGATCCCGACCCCGGTCTGCGCGATCGCATTGTCGCGTTGGCGCACCGTCACCGGCGCTACGGCGCCGGCATGATCTACCTGAAGCTGCGGCAAGAAGGCCGGCGGGTCAATCACAAGCGCGTCGATCGGCTCTATGCGGAAGCGCGGCTGCAGGTCCGGCGTCGGCGCCGCAAGAAGATCCCGCTGGCCGATCGACAGCCGCTCGCCCGGCCCGAGGCGCCGAACGAGGTGTGGTCGGCCGACTTCGTCTTCGATCGCACGTCCGAAGGACGCGTGTTGAAGTGCCTGACGATCGTCGACGACGCCACCACCGAAGCCGTGGCCGTCGTGCCCGCACGCGCGCTGGGCGGCCTCCCGGTGACGCGCGTGCTCGACACCTTGGCGGTCACCCGCGGCTTGCCGCAGGTGCTGCGGACCGACAACGGTCCGGAGTTCTGCGGGCGCGCCATGCTGACGTGGGCGCACGCGCGCGGCGTGACGCTACGCCTGATCGAGCCGGGCAAGCCGACGCAGAACGCCTACATCGAATCGTTCAATGGTCGCTTCCGCGACGAGTGTCTGAACGAGCACTGGTTCACGAGCCTGGCGCATGCGCAGGTCGTCATCGAGGCCTGGCGGCGTGAGTACAACGAAGAACGCCCGAAGAAGGGACTCGGCGGGCTGACGCCCGCCGCCTACGCACGGCAGTTGACGGCACGACCAAACACGGCGACAGTAACCGTCGGACTCTAAAGCCGAGTGCTACTCAACCGGGGTGGACGTCACGTCCTCCCCAGTTCTCGGGATTCCACCGACGTTCCGGAGACATTCTGGAGACGGCATCAGCCTGCCGCAAGCCGTGTCAGACCTTGAGGATGCGGCTAATCGCTTCCCGGATCTCGACGGCTGTTTTCTCGCACTCATACATCAGCGCATGAAGCCTTTCCAGGTTTGCCCAGTGGCGAGCGCAGAGTTCTTTACCGAGGGCTGCCTCGAAATCGAACTTGGTTGGCTCCCTCCACTCGGCGAACCGTTCGAGCCTGGCGATGCGAGCGTTGAGGTCCGGTATTCCCCGGGTCTTTGGCGACAGCTTCGCCGACCCCAGCATCCACGTCCGCCAGTCGGCGCCGCTTTTTGATTGATTGCACTTGCCGCAGGCGGGGACAAGGTTTGCGATCTCGCTGATGTAGCCTGTCGGACGCTTCGCCGCGATGAGTGGTCGAAGATGGTCCCACTCGGTCGCTCGGTCGCCGCAATAGCAACAGCGCAGGTCGTCAGCGTTGAGTTCCAGGATGCCGAGCACCTCGGCGATCTCCTCTTCGACCGGCCACCGAGTTGGAATCACTCCGTTGACAAAGGCATTTGTGACCGATGACGTCCGGCCGGTGATCTTCACCGGACGGGGCATCGAGAAGCAGGCCAAAACACCCGTTGCCCCCGCCATCACACGAAGCCTTCCTCGACGAGCTGACTGCCCTCCGACGTGATCTCATGCCGCTGGCCGGAACCGTCGACTACCCGACACCAACTCTCGGACACCAGTTTTGCCGCGACGCCAGAGGACTTGAGGCGATAGCTGAATCCGCCGTACATTCCTGGCACCGGGAACCACATGTGCGGACGATCCAGCTCAAGCAACGGCTCCAACTCCGGCAGCTTCAGCCGGTGGCCCGGCAACTGCCGGTCGATCCGGCCCCGGATTACCGCGTGAAAGTGGCGCTGGAGTGCAAGCAACACTCCAATCGGGACTACGTGCTTATGTTCGGGGGCCAAGACATCGAGTAGGTGCCGGTGTCCGCGCCGGTCAGCGACATCGACCGGGCGCTCGCCGCGGGCATTCTGAAGCGTGCGCCACGCCAACATGCCTATCAGCTGCTCGGCGATCTCCACCGGGGCGCCGCCATGCGCGGCTTGGTGCAGGGGCGCGTACAGCGATGACCCGCCAAGCCTGGCGGTGTTCACAAGAGCCGTATTCTCCGAGAGGAGGTCGAGCACTCGCGGCCAGTTGTAGCTCTTGGCGGCATCCGCGAGGGCATGCCGAATCTTGACGGCGTCCTCGGGTAGCGATTCGGGTCGCGTGATGCCGTCCCAGACAATGTCCACCGTCAGATCCTCCGCTATCGAATGGCTCGCATCCGCGGCGGCACGTGACTGCACCGGCCGTCGCAAGCTGCAAACCAGCCGGCGCCCGCTTCTGAGAAGCTCGCGTCTCGACTTCGAGAGTCCGTCATCACGCCAGCCGGACAGAACTTTCTCGGGACATGGAGAGAAGTTCTGGTTTGGAACAATGGGACGTGACGGGCAGGTAGCGTTCCCGACGTCGAACTCCGCAGCGAGGCTGCTGGACGGGCAATGCCGCCGCACACGGCTTGGTGCACCGGCTCGTACAGCGATGATTCGCCGAGCTTGGCGCTATTCACCAGAATCCTGTTCTCAAGAGGAGGTCGAACACCCCACGCGCCGGCCGTTTCTTCAACAGGCCGTTCCCGATCTCGACGCTTCTCAAGGCACGTGGGCAAGCCCGCCCTGCGGTGACCTCAGGGGACGGGTTGAACGACAGGAAGAGCGTTCGTTCTGACGTCGTAGCCTCCACCGGCGGTTCCAGTGGCAGCCTGCCCTGGCAACGTGCCCCGCCACTGTGCCGCATGGTCAACCGCGCCCTCGTCAAAATACACAATCCCGAGAGGGTGTGATGGAGGATTGAAGCCGTACAACACATACGCGAGCGTCGACCAGTTCGTCACGGGGCCCCACGCATCGTGAGTCGCTACGGTCACTGGCCGCGCATAGCCTTGGCTGGAGTATTGGACTCCATCAGTCACATCGAACACCGTCACGTGGTATCCAGCCGCGCTCCACTGAACGTCCACTTGATAGGTGTGATTGTTCAGATTGCCCTCAGGAAACAGGTTAACGTCTTGAGCCACGATGTCCTGGACGTCGAACCCCGTTGCCGGGTCTTTACTCCAGACAGTGTGATGTCTTTCGGGTCCCGGATAGGTACCTGCGGAGAAGTTGTTTACAAGGAATCTATAGTGTAGGTAACCACCCACATAGTCGTGAGTCCAGTGCCACACGTTTGATGCACCGGCACCCCAGATATTCCACGGGTTTCCTGACGGGTCATTACCGAAACCTAGGCCGTTCGTGTACAAGTTGGCGGGCGATCTCGGAATGCCATTCCAATAGACTGAATATACGTGAGCGTTTTGGCGCGTACTCGGGTCGCCAAGCATCACGTAGTAGGTTCCGGCCGCCACACAATTGGCGGTCCCAAGCCCGAAGTCATAGAACAGGTCGAGCGGTCGTCTGAAGAACGTCCGAAAGTCGTTTCCGGCTATTGCTGCAGACCCGCCACTTCCCCAGTAGCAGTGCTTCGGAGTGTTACCCCAATCGTCAACGTCCGTGGGGATAGTGTTGAATGCCCCTTCGTAGAACACGTACCTGTCAGCCCACGCCGCCGGGAGCGGCATGCTCATGACCATACCATCGGCGCGGACAGTCCATCCGCCGGCTGGGTTTGTGAAATTCGACGCAGAGGCTTGTCGGCTGAACGTGGGGCTACAAGTCACGTCGGCGCACAACACGACCGCAATCTCGCGAAGATCACTGCTCAGGATTGGGCTGGCATTATTGCCTAGCGTAAAGTGACCGAATCGTCCGGCATGACCTCCTCCGCCGCTAGAGCCCACGGGCAATAGCAACGCAGTGAGATCGCTCTGAGACGTTGGAACCAGGTCGTACTCGAATCCTGCTTCAAGCACGACAAGACCTGCGTCGCTGGAGTAGGTGCATGTGTTAGCTGCTTGGTCAGCAGTTACGGTCACGCCTTGCCACGGAGTTGCGCCGAAGGGACGCGAGATATTGTTCTGACTGCCGTTCCAGATCGTCCCTCGCTGAGGGAACGATATGTCGAAGTGTCGGCACACAGTGTCAGTGAGCTGGGAGACTCCGAACGCGGAGAAGTCAGCAATCGACACTGGCAACACAATCTTCCTGACCAGCCACGTTGGGTCATTGACTGTATGGACTCGCGTCTGAATCCAGTACGACGTGCTGTTGACAACTGGGGACTGAACCGCAGTTCCGTCTGTTTGAGCGTACAGGACTGCCGCAGTTGAAGTCGCCGCAACTGAGACCGTCACCGAGGCTACGTTACTGTCGCCATTCGTTGAATGAATTTGGTATCGCAGAGCAACTGGGCCAGTGAATGCCGGTTGGCCGCTCAGATCGAAGAAGAACGACCCGTCCGCGTTGCCGACAAATCCAGCTGGCAAGGGCGCGAGAAACTCGACAGTGGCGCCTAGTGGAAATGTATCGTTGCCAAGGACGCCAGGTGCTGCCAGTGCAAACTGCCCGCCCTGATCAACCCTGTACGGGCCGTCATCAGTAGCCGACGGTCGTGGCAGAACGTCGATCGTGACTGTTGCAGGAGCGCTTGGCCCACTCGCAGTGAGCATCCTGTAGCTGAACACGACTGGTCCAGTGAATGTCGGAGCCGGAGTGAAAACAAAGAACCCCCGTTGGGAGTTAGTGACAGTCAGCCCGACTGGAGCGCTGATGAACTCCACAGCCTGGAAGTCATTTGGCACATCATCATTGTCGAGGATGCCGGCGTTACCAGGAACGCCAGGCGCCGGGGCAGCGAACGATGAGCCTTCCGCCATTGCGTAGGTGTCTGGCCTGGCAACAATCGTTCTCACTGACAACCGAGCCAAGATGAACAGCGAGGGGGTTCGCCATTCGTGTACGAATCGTCGGTGGTTTCCTACGTACGTCGGCCATTCTGCGTCGGTCGGCGCTACCAGAATCTTTGTTTCTGGGCGGTTGCAGGCCGCGAAAAGTGTCGAGCCTCCCGCATACATCCACCACCGCGTCTCTGGATGGCACGAGCTCGAATTGTAGGCCCCTGAGCGTATGCCGAAGTGCAGATGGGTGTGCCTATACCCACCATTCTCTTCACGCTTACTTGACAAGTATCCTATCTGTGCGCCCTTGGACACAGTCGCCCCAATGCTAACGATGTCAGCTTTTCGCATGTGCGCATACAGCGTCTGAATCGTTGGACCTTCAGGGTCGCCAGAGGGGAGCGTGTGTTCGACTATTACAACCCATCCATAACCTGTGTGTGAACCGACATGCACAACAGTTCCAGCCCCAGCAGCGAGCACTGGAATCTCAGTGTCGGTGATTGTCGCTGACAACCTGACCGGGACATCTTCGGCGACGTGATAGCCCCACCAATCGTCATTCCAGACATCAAACTGCTGAGACGGAGTCCAAGCAATATCAAGCGGAAACTGAAAAGAGGTGGCTAAGGGTCTTTGAGCCATCAGAGACGACGGCAGCAAGAAGACGGCACTTAGTGCAAGGAAGAGGCGCTTCGCCTTGGTCCAGCTCAGAGTCGTCGACAACATAATCACTTTGCCTCAGCGACGCGCGACAATTGTTGCAACAACACTGTCGAATACAGCTCCCTGCCCTCGGTTTTCGATTCGCAGGAACCCATTAGGCAGGGAGAACACGACGACATCCCCGGCAATCATCCCTCGGACCGTGTGAAACCGCCAGCCGTTCAGGCCCCCCTGACTCAAAGTGTCAATCTGCTCTGCATCGGAGAACAGGTTTGGACCATTGGACGCATAGAACGTCGCGGGGTCAACGCCTGACGGATTGCCATCAATGAAGAATAGAATGTCGCCACTATACTCATTGTCTTCACTTGCCACCTTACCTGGCGCCAGCATCGCTTCAATATCCCCTGCTGCGCCGCGTTCGATTGTCCAGTGAGGCGGCACTGCTACGTCAACACCTACTGATGTAGCAGGGACGGCCTGCCAGACATTCAGAGACACTGGATTTGACAGCGTGGATCTCGCTAGTTTCTTCAGCCGCTTCTCTCTCTTCGTTCTTTCATCCGGTCGGTCACGCCCAGCAGACGGTGTCGTCGCTAGCTCTGCATCCCAATCATCGTCATCCGCTTCAGGTTCTGACCACCTACCAGGCTTGAACCTTGCAGCGATCTTGAAGCTCACGGTTCCAACTATCGCCTCGTTAAGACTTTGGCGAGCTGAGTAGATTGAGTCTCCCGCAATAGCGTCACCATTCCTACCGTCGTCACGAAGTCGTCCGAGAATGTCAGAAGGCTGTCCGCTCGCATCCAGTCGCACGAGAACAACGCTACGCTTCTTCAGCTGAGGATCGGTGATCTGTACTGTGAAGACGACAGATGTCGCGGTGTTGACAACGATGTAGGCTGGGCTCGCAGCGATCGGACCGAAGGCACCAACGCCGACTCTCGGCTGCGCGAGAAGCCATGTCCCACCGACAAAGCTGACGGCAAGCGTCACTGCAACCGCCAAGGTGATTCGACGAGATTTCATCTCTTCATCCTATCGACCCGCGTGGATCTGTCTATTTTTGAGTGTTGACAACCAAGGGTCGTACGCCGCGAACAATTGTCTATCCTGACCTCTGTGTCAAGGAGAAGCCAAGACCTTCGGGAGTCTGGGCCTGTCAAGAGTTTCTGACGTTCAAGTCGCCCGGCCTCACGCCTTGGAAGGCAATGCCTACTTTAGAGGTATTTTCCTACCTATGGTTCGCCTGTGCTGCTTTGTTGGGTCGAGGCACACTCACGTGTTCCGCTGCCTCTCAGTCGCAAAGACCTCCTCGTAGGTCCTACTGACGTCAAGGCGTCTTGAGTGGCAGTCGGCCTTAGAGCCCGACCGAATGGCGCTAGGCCGTGAATCATTCGAGGAGAGCCCGGGCCGACCTTGGGGCTGGCCCGGCGATCGACCAGCTATGCCTCGGCGGCCAGGGCGTCGGCAGCAGAGGCCTCCGCCTCGTACGCCTCCAGTACTAGCTCCCGCAGCGGCTGCTGCGCCGTCAGGTCGTGCACCGCCCGAAGCAGCGCAAAGTTTCGCCGCTCGCCATGCACCACGAACGGCCGCGCCGGGAACGACACCGTGTTACCGGTGCCATCGCGCCGCGCCCACACCGCGAAGCCCACGAGCTTGAGCCCCGCCAGCACGCCATCGCCGAAGTGAACTTCCGCGTCGGCCAGCTTTCCGGCTGGCGCTCCGACGCCGACCCGTCGAATCCAAACCTGAATGTCCATTGCGTCCCTCCGTGGGTGTCTCGAGTTGTGGCCGCTCGGTCTACGCGTGCGCGCGCGGCCGGTCAGCGGGCGGCAGGCCGATGCGGTGCCACAGCCAGTGCTGCAGCGTGTTCAGGCCCACGAGCAGCGGGTCGGCCGGCGTAAAGAGGTACCGCCCCTCCCGGTAGCGAGCGCGCTGCCACACGAACTGGGTGGTCTCGACCAGTACGAGGCGGCCGGACCGCTGGCGCCGCGCCAGCTCGAGCCGTACTGGGTCGGCGGCCAGGCCGGCGACGTCGCTGAGCGAGGCCGCATGGAGCGTGAGGGTGGACGGCGCGTCGTACGCGGCGGGCGCCGTCGTGATGAACGCGTGATAGACGCGCGTCTGGCGGCCAATCGTGACGGTGATGGTCGGGGCGAGCAGCGGCAGGGTCATGCGATCTCCTTCGAAGGTGGTCGAGCGGAATGTGTCGTCACAGCCCGCCGGCCATCGCGTAGGTGCTGAAGCGAGGCGGCCCGGAGGGCCCGTCAAGTCCGGCAGCCCCGTCAGGGGTCGAGCGGAGCGAGAGACTTGACGAGCCCGAGGGCCGCCCGACCATCCACGGCGCGATGGACGGCGCGGAATCAGAAGCGCGAGAGCCCCGCGCCTCGTGTGGGGAGCAGACCGGCCTCGCGGAAGCTGTAGTAGCGTCCGTCGC